>NZ_DAOUDC010000001.1:0-104052 GCF_034431535.1 Chloroflexus sp.
GCCACGCTGGTAGCCGCCCGACCGAAGCAATGACAACAGGCAAGCGGGCGAGGGGACACCATCACCTCTAGCCCCAAATGAGAATGGTATACTGAAAGAAAGCAGTTGTCTGTGGAGTCGTTATGCGCGGAATTGGCCGGTTGTTACGAGTGCTCTTCCGCGGGCCAGAACGCGCGTTTGGCTGTCTGGTCTTCTTTTTGGGCGGGTTTAGCTTGGCGACGTGGCCGCTGGCCGGTGTGGGGCCGATCATGGCCCTGATCACGCTGTTGATAATCGTCACTGGTCTGGTGCTCTTTTGGCGTGATGCTGGGTGGTGGCGCCGGTTATGGGGCGGCGGGTTGATGCTGGCGGTGTTGGCGGCGATCATCGCCTTGCTGAATCCCGATACGCCCCATGGGGCGTTGTTTCGGGTGGTGGCGTGGCTGTCGCTGCTGCCGGCCCTGTTCGCGGTCGCGAACTTTGCGGTGAAGCAGTGGTGGGCCGCGCCGGCGGATGGTGAGGATAGGGCAAATCATCCACCCCCGCCGCACCCGGCGGCTCCGCCAGCCGGCCCGTCTGAATTGCCGCCGCCGTTGCCGCGTCCAACGTCGCCGGTGGCGCCAGCCGAGCTGCCGCCGCCGTTGCCGCGCCGGGCACTGGCGGCTGATGACGATCTGTTGGCGCAGTTGTTGAGTGTGCCGCCGGAGAACAAGCATGGAGATCGATCCACGCGCGCGCTTGATTGAATGGCCGAGCGCAGCCTTGGGTGTCACCGGGCGGATGTATGTCTATGCGCCGCCGGATTATCAGCCAGAGGGGCCGCCGCTGCCGGTGGTCTATTTGCTGCGCGGCCATGAGCGCGAGTGGGTGAACCGGCGTGAAGACGAGAGCCGGTTCGGGAGCGCAATCGATGTCTACGAGCGGGTGCGGGCGCGCGGTGAAGCGGGGCCGTTGTTGTTGGCCATGCCCGGCTTGGCGAGTGCCGACAATCGCATTCCCGGCCTGTTGGCCGATTTCGTCGCGCCGGAGCTTACTGATGCCCCCGGTGTGGGCAGTGGCCGCTTTGCCACCTTCTTTTTCGATGAGGTGTTGCCGTTGATGGAACGTGAATTCGGCGCACACCCGGCGGCGCGGGCCTTGACCGGATTCTCGCTCGGCGGCTATATGGTGATCAAGGCGGTGGCGCTGCGTCCCGATCTGTTTGTCAGCGTCAGCGCCTACGATGGCTCGTTTCCGTATGCCAGCGACGGAGGGCGGGCGGCGCGACGCTACGATACGCTGCTCAACGCGACGATGTTCGATCCGGCACTAGGTCGTCCGCGCGCCCCAGAAGTGATGCGCGCGCAGAATCCGATCTGTCTGTTGATGCAAGCTGACCGGGCGGCGCTACGGCGGATTACGTGGATGATCCAGTACGGGCCGGAGCATGTTGAGCCGTGGGGATCGAATTTCTACCGCGGCGAGTATCTGTTGCGCACACTGGCGACGTTGGGCATCGCGAACGCGGCGCCGGTGGCGGCGCTGCCCGACGGCGCGCATACCTGGGCAGTCGCCGACCGCCATCTCGAACAGGCCTTGTCGCTGCACTATCGAGCGTTTGAACGGGTCTTAGCACACCGGCTATGAAATCGCCTCCCCGTAACACGATCGAACTCCTCGTTCGCTTACGCTGGCCGTTTGCGGCAGTGGTCGGGTTGCTGTTTGCGCTCACCCGGCTGGTTGAAGGCATCTTGTTTGATGAAGCGATAGAGACGCCAACCGGGCGGGCGGTTGACCCGATTGTCTGGGGGTTGCTGGCATTTGCCGCGATTTGGTTGGTCTTCAGTTGGGCGATCCGGCAGGAGCGCGAACGAATCTCGAACGAAGCGCGCATGCTCGAAGCCCTGCGCGAGAGCAATGAACGGCTGGAATTGCTCTATGAAATTAACCAGCGGGTCGCGTCGAGCGCCACGCTCGATGAGGTGCTCGATTATGCGATTACGCTGCCGGCCCGCTTGGTTGATGCGGCGGCGGCGGCGATTGTGCTGACCGATGAGCAGGGCCAGCCGTATACGGCGCGGGTGACCGGGATCGATGCGGCGATGTTGGAACGGGCGCGGGCCGCGTTTGGTTTGCGCGCGATGCCGGCGCCGCCGGCTCAGCCGGCAGTGTTGCGGCCCCAGCAAGCGTGCGGCTGGGCGGCTTGTTTGGTGTTGCCGCTGGCCGAGCGCGCCGCGCCGCCGATCGGTTGGATTGAGGCGTTCCTCAAAGAGGGCGAAGCGGCGCTGCGCGAAGCGCGCCAGCCGTTGTTGGCGACAGTTGCCAGTGAGTTGGCTGAGGCGGTGGTCAATAGCCGGCGACGCGACCGTGTGATCGCCAGTGTCGCGGCGGTGGAGAGGGCGATTAGCGCCGAGCGCACTCGGATTGCGCGCGATCTGCACGATGGGGTAGCCCAGTCGCTGGCCTTTATGCGCATGCGGATCAATCTGTGGGAAGATTGGCTGGAACAGGACCCGGCGCGCTTGCGCGAAGAGTTTGCGACCTTCAAAGCGAATCTGCGCGCGCAGATCGAAGAGTTACGCCACGCGATCTTTGCCCTGCGCCCGATTGAGATTGGCCAGCTTGGGTTTGCCGGCGCGTTGCGTCGCTTCGTCACCGAGTTTGCCGAGCAGCACGATTGGGATGTTGCGATTGATCTCACCGACCTGCCGCCCGATCTGCCGCCGGTGCTGGAATTAGCCGCGTTCCGTTTCGTCCAAGAGGCGTTGAACAACACGGCTAAACATGCTCAAGCGCGGCGAGTGTGGGTAAAGCTTGACGTGCGTGATCAGGGGTTGATCATTCACGTGCGTGATGACGGGGTGGGCTTTAATCCCGGTGAAGAGCCGCCGGCGGGTCATCTGGGCCTGCGCCAGATGCGCGAACGGGCGGCGGCGCTCGATGGTCAGGTGACGATTATTTCGCGTCCCGGCGATGGGACCGAAGTGCGGGTGTGGTTGCCGTTGATCTATTCGGCGGTGGCGGTGTTGTAGGAGGCAGAGCGGCGCTCTACTCGTACTGATGGAGCGATGGGCGGCGAGGGGGCAGAGCAGCGCTCTGCCCTGCCGAGTGCAACTTTTGACCGATACCGCATCGCTCCGGTGATAAGGTAAGATACAACTATGAATATGCCACCACGCCGGTGTGGTGCTCATTGCAGACGAGGAGCTATGACCACGACAACCACTGACCGCATCTACATCTTTGAGCAGGTGTTAGCTGGTTTGATGCGCCGTTACCGCGAGCGGGTGCCGGATGTGACTGCAATCGCGCAAGCGATGGTTGCCGAAGGAATTATCGCTTCTCCTGAAGCGATCGAGAATGACCATGTCGCCTTCCGCACTATGGGAGTGCCGCAACTCGGCATTCGCTCGCTCGAGCAGATTTTTCTGCATTACGGGTACGAGCGGCGCGACCGCTATCATTTCCCGGCCAAGAAGCTCGATGCCTTCTGGTACCACCCGCCGCGCCCCGATTTGCCGCGCATCTTCATCTCTGAATTGCGCGTCGGCGATCTATCGCCGGAAGCGGCAGCGATAATTCGCAGCTATACCGATGAAGTGACTGCTGATCCGGTTGATGCGCTCGATTTGGATGATGCGGCGCAGGTGGATGACTTCCTGCACCGGCCGCTCTGGCGTTTGCCCACGTGGGCCGATTATCAACGCTTGGCCGCCGAGAGTGAATATGCCGCGTGGGTCATTTACAACCGCTACTACCTCAATCACTTTACGATCACGGTGCATAACTTGCCCGCCGGCTACAACACTATCGCCGATTTCAACGCCTTCCTTGAACGGCACGGCTTCAAGCTCAACGATGCCGGCGGCAACATTAAAGTCAGCCCCGACGGTCAACTGTTGCAGTCGAGCACCGTCGCCGAGATGATCTGGGCCGAATTCGCCGGCGGCGAGCGCCACCAGATTGCGGGGTCGTATGTGGAGTTTGCCGAACGGCGCCCGCTCGATGCATTTGCCCATCTGCCGCCGCACGAGCTGCGCCGCGAGCATCGCCGCGAAGGATTTGAGGCCGGCAACGCCGATAAGATCTTCGAGAGCACCTACAGCACCCAGACTGCCAAACGCGCCGAGGAACGCTAAATCGAAAATAGTACGGGCACAGCGCCGCTGTGCCCTCTTCCAGCGAGCGGCCCTGCGCCCTCTGAAGCAAACAGCGCTGCTCTGCCTGCATAGGGCAGAGCAGCGCTCTGTCCCTACTGATCACGCCATCTGGCTCAATTTCTCTTGCAAAGCCCGGTTCGACGGCTCCACCAAAATCGAACCATCAGGGAAGACGATCGTCGGAACACTCTGATTGCCGTTGTTGACCTTCACTACAAACTCGGCTGCGGCCGGATCGTGTTCGATGTTGATGTAGGTGTACGGTGCGCCGTGCTGGTCAAGCACCCGCTGAGCGCGGCGGCAGTCGGGGCACCAGTTGGTGCCGTAGACGACGATAGGTTGCAGTGACATAGCCTCCTCACCAGATGTATTCCACGAATGAAGCCGTGTGAAGCGGCTGCATCATGAAGTATACCAGTATTTTGTGCGCCTGCTGTCGGTCTACGCCGCGACCGGCTCCTCTTGCGGCACCTGCTTGACGATCTCGATCTCGATGTCGATCGTCACCTCTTCGCCAACCAGCACGCCGCCCGTCTCGAGTGCAACATTCCACGTCAGGCCCCAATCTTTGCGGTTGATCTTGGTGCTGGCGCTGAAGCCGGCGCTGAGCGTGCCCCATGGCGATTTCGACTGGCCGTTGTACGCGACTTCCAGTGCTACTTCACGGGTGACGCCGCGGATCGTCAGGTCGCCGATGATGCGGCCATGGCTGTCGTCAATGACCTCAAGCCGCTTACTGGCAAACGTAATTGTCGGGTAGTTGGCGACATCGAGGAAGTCGGGCGACGTCAGATGGCCGTCGCGTCGCTCGTCGCGGGTGTCGATGCTGGCCGCATCAATGGTGACATGCACTGACGAATTGACCGGATTCTGCTCATCAAAATTGACCGTGCCGTCAAACCGGCTAAAGCGACCGCGCACCTTCGAGATCATCATGTGGCGGACCGAGAAGGTAATCATCGAGTGTGAAGCGTCAATCACCCACGTCATACGGTTGTTGCTCCTGTTAGATTCAGCATATCTTGTTCACGTAACCCAGCATAACAGGTGCGCGTCAACAAGAGCGTACACAGGAGCGTGAACAACGGGCGAGGGGGATGAGAGATGAGAGAGACGGCCCAGCGGGCCGTCTCTGCGCTGCCGGCTGGCAAGCGCTAGTGTGCCTCATCCAACGAAGGCACGATCTCGTAGCGGTAGCGAATATCGACTGTTGCGCCGAGCATGCACCAGACTGGGCAGTAGCGATCGCGTGACAACTCAATGGCGCGTTCGAGCGCCGCTGGATCGACGTCGCCGGCGCAGCGGTAAACCAGCTCGATCTCGGTGTACGGCTTGGGATACTCGTCGCCGCGCACGCCTTGCACGCGCACTTCAAGGCCGGTCAACGGCTGGCGCTTCTTGCGCAAGATGCTGATCACATCCATCCCCGAACAACCGCCCAACGCCATCAACACCGTCTCCATCGGAGAGGGGCCGGCGAGGTCGGTATTGCCTTCGTGCGGGCTGTCGAGTTCGATCGGGCGGCCTGAATTGGCCACGGCAGTAAAGTGGAGACCTTCGCGCAGGCGGACGCTGGCGGTAATCACTGCTCCCATACACAACCTCTCAAGATAGGTGACGAATTGGCAAGTAAACCGGTATTGCTACCGATCTTGTCGCTTCCAGTATAACACTCCGGGTTATAATGCAAAAAGGGCAGGCCAAATGGCCGCAGGGAGAACAAGGCGTATGGACTACGATTACATCATTGCCGGCGCTGGCGCCGCCGGTCTCAGTCTGGCCTATCACCTTGGACAGAGTGCGTTGGCCGAGCATTCGATCCTCTTGATTGATCCGAACCCAACCCGACGGAACGATCGCACGTGGTGCTTTTGGGAAGTGGGAGCCGGCCCGTTTGAAGCGGTCGTCTCGCGGTGCTGGGATCATCTCTGGCTCTACGATGATCGCTGGTCGGAGCGGTTGGCGATTGCGCCGTACCAGTACAAGTTGATACAGGGTATTGACTTTTACCGGTTTGTTGATGACTGGATAGCGAGCCGCCCGCAGATTACGCGCATACAGGGCAACGTCGAACGGTTTGTCGAGTTGCCTGATGGGGTGGCGGTGACGGTCGGCGGCAAGACCTATACCGCACGGTTCGGCTTTAACAGCGTCTACCGGCCGGCGCCGGTGCCGCCCGGTTATCATGCGTGGTTGCAGCATTTTAAGGGTTGGGTGATCACGATCCCGCAACCGGTGTTTGACGCCGAAGCGGCCACCTTTATGGATTTTCGCATCCCGCAAGTGGGGGATGTACGGTTTGGCTACGTCTTGCCGTTCGATGCCCATACTGCATTGGTCGAGTACACGATCTTCTCGCCGCAATTGGTTAGCCAAGCTGAATACGAAGCCGGTTTGCAGCAGTATATCGCCGAACAGTTAGGCATCGACCGCTACGAGATCACGCACGTCGAATATGGCGTCATTCCAATGAGCGATGTGCCGTTGCCGCTGCGACCTAGCCCGCACGTGCTCAATATTGGCACTGCCGGCGGGATGAGCAAGCCGTCCACCGGTTACACCTTTCAGCGCATTCAGTGGCAGACGCGGCAGATCGTTGAGAGTCTGATCAGGGATGGGCATCCGTTCTACCCGCAGCCGCGCTTTAAGCGCCATGCGTGGATGGATAGCGTACTGCTCAATGTACTCGATGCTGGACGGATGCCGGGCCATCGCTTCTTCGCCAATTTGTTCCGCCACAACCCGATCCAGCGCGTGCTGCGCTTCCTCGATGAAGAGACGACGTTGGCCGAGGATATGGCGTTGATGGCGACGGTCGAAATTATGCCATTTGCGATTGCGGCGCTTGCGGTGGCGTGGGGCCGGATGAGCGCGTTGGGCCGGCGTGAATTGGAAATGGGATAAGCGGGAACGCTGTCGATAACGCCGTTTACGCTGTTGCTTGAATGGAAGGTTGATGTGTCGCCATTCCGGAATCGGGTCGTGCTCCAGCAGAGGGGTTGGTGCTTGGTATTCCGATCGTGTTGCTCGGGCTGTTTATGGGTGCGATCACCGAGCAGAATCGGTGGCAAGTCGCCTTGCGGGTCATGGCGGTGACCGGTGGCGTGATTCTGGGATTGTTGCTATTGGTAATGCTGGTGTTTATCCGCGTGGGGTACGAGCAGCATTTTCAGCTTGACGAAGAGGGTGTACAGGCGAAGGTCAGCGGGCGCACAAGCGCCTTTTTAAAACTGGTGCGGATTGGCTGGCTCTTCAGTGGCCGGCCCTCAGCAATGGGGGCCGGGCTCGTGATGCGCACTGGCGATGCGATTCGTTGGCACGATGTGACTAAGGTGGAAGTTAATGAACGCCAGCGCCAGATGACTCTCTACCGCAAAGGCAGGCCGCCGTTTCTGCTGGCATGCACTGCCGAGCATTTTGCGACGGTGCGCGAGATTGTGCAGGCGAAAACAGGGGCGTAGGGGCAGAGCGCGCTCTGTCCCTACGACGACGCCGGCGATGAAGATAACACCGTTTCGATCACGTCGATCGGTACGTCGCTGCGCACGGTGACGTGCCCGATGGCGGTGGGCAACACCCAGCGCACCTTGCCGGCCTGCACCTTCTTATCGCGGGTGATGAGCGCTAAAATCGCCTCGCGGTCAAGGTCTGCCGGCATTGCAGTGGCGAGGCCGTAAACGGCGAGCAAGGCGCGCTGCCGTTCGACCAGCTCTGGCGCACACATCCCGAGCGCGACCGCAATCCGCGCCGCAGCGTCCATACCGATCGCGACGCATTCGCCGTGCAGCAGGCGATAGCCAAGCAGTTGCTCGATCGCGTGGCCGATGGTGTGGCCGTAGTTGAGCGTAATCCGCTCGCCGCGCTCGAACTCGTCGTTCGAGACGACTTCAACCTTCACTGCGACAGCGCGGGCGATGATGCCGGTGAGTTCGGCGGTCAACTCGGCGTCGCCAGCGTCCCACGCGGCGGGGTTGGCAGCGTGCCAGCCGCGCGCGGCGGCGAGGTCTTCGAGCGCGACAAACAGGCCGGCGTCGCGGATGACGCCGTGCTTGATCACTTCGGCCCAGCCGGCGCGTAACTCGCGGGGAGGCAGCGTCGCCAGCAATTTGGTGTCGGCCAGCACTAGCCGGGGTTGGTGAAAGGCGCCAATCAGGTTTTTGCCCAACGGATGGTTGATGCCGGTTTTGCCGCCGACGGCGGCATCGACCATCGCTAAGAGCGTGCTGGGCAGTTGCACCAGCGCCACGCCGCGCAAGACGGTCGCCGCAGCGAAGCCGGCCAGATCGCCGATTACGCCGCCACCTAGCGCCAGCACGGCGTCGCGCCGCTCGATGCCGTTACCGATCATCCAATCATAGAGCCGGTGCAGCTCGGCGAACGACTTGCTGTTTTCCCCTGGCGGAACAGTGATGGTATGCACGCGGTAATCGGCGACGCGCAGCCTTGCCGCCGTCTGCTCGGCGACTGCCGTCAGATGCTCGTCGGCGACCAGCCACAGCGCGCCGCGCAAGCCGAGCGCTGCTAGCCGGTCAGCGAGGGTTGCCAACACGCCTGCGCCGGTGACGACCGGGTATTGGGTGGTGCTGGTGGTGACGGTGAGGGTGGTTGTCATCGTGGTAGCCTTATGGTACACGAATCTGAGTCTTGGCGCTCGTCGCGCTCATACGGTTAGGTGAGCGTGAGCAAGGCTCGATCATACCATTACTTGGCGAGCGTGAGCCCCTGAGAGGGGATGCGGCAGTAAGACTGCCGCATTCCGGCTATAGACTTTGGAGTGCGGCAGTCTTACTGTCGCATTACCTACGGGCAATCCTTACTTCCGCCGCCGGTTATAGATGGTCATGATCACCGCGACCAGTAACAACGCCAACCCCAGATAAGTCAACGGGCCGGGCCACGGTTCCGGCTCTTGCTGCAATACGCTGAATAACACGACATAATATTCCACGGGTTATCCTTCGCTTAAGAGCGGGCCGGTGAGCAGCGCCGACAGCACGCTGCCAACCGGATAGACCGTTTCACCGGCGGGCACGAGCAGGAGGCCATTAGCCCCGCGCAGCGAGAGGATGCGCGAGCTGCCTTGGCCGCCGGTGCTGGTGGCGAAGAGCCGGCCTGCCCGGTAGGTGACGATGACGCGCTGGTATTCGGGCCGGTCAGGGGCTGGGGTGATTGGGCTATCCAGCGTTACCTCAACTTGCGGGCGGAACGGGCGGACGTCGCCTTGCAGCGCGCGCAGCGCCGGACGGACAAACACTTCAAACGAGACCAGTGACGAGACGGGGAATCCCGGCAGGCCAAAGACGAGCTTGCCGTTCACAGTGGCGAAAGTGGTTGGCTTGCCCGGTTTGAAGGCGATGCGGCCAAAGTGAACCGTGCCGAGTTCGGCGAGCAGGGGCTTGATGAGGTCGCGGGTACCCATACTGACACCGCCGCTGGTAATCAAGACATCGGTTTGCTCAAGGCCGCGCAAAATGGCTTGGCGCTGGACGGCAATGTCATCGCGGGCAATGCCGAGCGAGATTGGCTCGCCGCCGGCCTCGCGCACAGCAGCCATCAGCGCGTAGCGATTGCTATCGCGCACCGCGCCGCCGGGCCGCGTTTCACCCGGCTCGACCACCTCATCGCCGGTGGCGAGCACCGCCACTCGGGGCCGGTGGTAGACACTGATGCGGGTGAGGCCGAAAGTGGCGAGGATGCCAATTTCGGCTGCGCCGAGGGTCGTGCCGGCGGTGAGCGCGATCTGGCCGCGCGAGACATCTTGCCCGACCACATGCACATAGTCGCCGGGCTTCAGCTCGCGCTTGATAAAGAGCATTCCATCGCGCTCTTCGGTCAGCTCAACCGGGATCATCGCGTCAGCGCCGGGAGGCATCGGCGCGCCGGTCATGATCCGGGTCGCTTCGCCGGGGCCGAGCGCCACCGTCGTGTCGCCGCCAGCGGTCAGTTCACCGACCACGCGCCGTGGGGCAAGACCGTCGCCGGTCCGAAGGGCATAGCCGTCCATGGCCGCTTTGGGCACGTCGGGAATATCTTCCGGCGCGGCAATATCGGTCGCCAGCACCCGACCCAGCGCGGTGAGCGCGTCGATCTCTTCGCTGCCCAGCGGTTGGGCGTGTGCCATGATCATCGCCGTAGCGTCGGTGATGCTGACCATTGGGTATGGTGATTCACGGAACATATTGGACACGGTTGATCTCCTCGATTAGATGTTTACCGCAGAGGACGCAGGGAGCGCAGAGGGAGAGCAGGGAGGGGCAGGACCCGCCTTTTCTTCATTTTCTCATCCTTAGCGCCCTTTGTATTTACCCCTCCCCCTCGCTGGGGAGGGGATAAATTTTACCGCAGAGAACGCAGGGGCCGCGGCGGGTAAGGGAGAAAGGGGCAGGACACGCTTTTCCTGTATTTTCGCATCCTCTGCGCCCTTCGCGTCCCTGGCGCTTTTGCGTTTCATCCCTTTGCGCTGCTTTGCGTCCTTGGCGCCTTTGCCCCCTCTGTGTCTTACAAATGATTTATCGCCCGCCACACCTTTTCCGAGCGCAGCGGGATGTCGAGGTGGCGCACGCCGAACGGCGCCAGCGCGTCGATCACCGCATTGGCGATGGCCGGCGTCGAGCCGATCGTCGCCGCTTCGCCGATACCCTTGACGCCGAGCGGGTTGAGCGGGGTGGGCGTTTCGGTCTTGTCAACCGTAAAGGGCGGGAAGAGATCGGCCCGTGGCAGAGCGTAATCCATCAGCGTACCGCTGAGTAACTGGCCGTTGGCGTCGTAGACCACCTCTTCGAGCAGGGCTTGGGCGATGCCTTGGGCCAACCCGCCATGCACCTGCCCGGTAACGATCAGTGGGCTAATGCGCGGCCCGCAATCATCAACCGAGTAGTACTCGCGGATGCGGACGTGGCCGGTTTCGCGATCGACTTCGACCACGGCGACGTGCGCGCCAAAGGGATAGATCAGGTCTGGTGGGCGGAAGTAGTCCACCGCTTCGAGGCCAGGATCGAGTTCGGGCGGCAGTTTGTTGCTGTAAGCGCGGCGGGCAATCTCGGCGAGGGTGAGGGCGCGATCCGACACGCCGCGCACGCGGTAGCGGCCCTCGTGCAGCTCGATGTCAGCCACGCTGGCTTCGAGCATCGCCGCCGCAATCTGGCGCGCCTTCTCGCGTACCTTGGCGGCGGCCCGCACCAACGCCGCACCGCCGACGGCTAGCGAGCGCGATCCCATCGTGCCGACTCCCATTGGCGTGATCGCGGTATCGCTGTGCTTGACCACGATCCGCTCGAAATCGGCCCCGATCTGGTCGGCGACGATCTGGGCGAAGGTGGTGGCAGTGCCCTGCCCGTGCGGCGAGATGCCGGTCGTCACCGTCACCGTACCGCTCGGTTCGACCTTGATTTGAGCGCTTTCGTAGGGGCCGAAGCCGCACATCTCGACATAACAGGCAATCCCGATGCCGAGCAACATCCGGTCGCCGGCGGCGCGGCGGGCGGCTTGCTCAGCGCGCAACTGCTCGTACTTCGCCAGCGTCAGGGCTTTGGTGAGGGCGCGGTCATACTCGCCGCTATCATACGTCAGGCCGGTCGGCGTCTTGTACGGGAAGGCGTCGGGCGGAATAAAATTGCGCCGGCGCACTTCTGCCGGGTCTAAACCGAGTTCGGCGGCGACCAGATCCATGAACCGTTCGATGTAGTAAGCGGCTTCGGGTCGGCCCGCACCGCGGTATGCAGCCACCGGCGTGGTGTTGGTGTAGACACAGATCGCTTCGAGATCAACGGCGGGGATTTTGTAGACACCGATGGCCATCGCAGTGGTCAGATCGGGCAGGCCGGGGGCAAGCGGGTAAGCGCCGAGATCGGCCACAATCTGCATGCGCAACGCAGTCACTTCACCCTCCGCCGTAACTGCCGCCTCGATGTCGCACACCTGCCCGCGCCCGTGGGTCGTCGCCTGCACGTGTTCGAGCCGGCCTTCGACCCAGCGCAACGGCGCATTGAGTTGGCGTGCTAGCGCCGCCAGCAGCGCCTCTTCGGGGTAGATGCCGATCTTGACCCCGAAGCCGCCGCCGACATCGGGCGCAATCACCCGCACCCGATTCTCGTCGAGACCGATCACCTTGGCGATCTCGCCACGTACCTGATGCGGCGTCTGCGTGCTCGTCCACACGGTCACGCCATCGTTAGCGGGGTCGGGAGTGGCCACCACTGCGCGCCCTTCCATCGGGAAACCGAGCAGGCGCTGGTTGACCATGCGCTGGCGCACGATGCGATGAGCGGCGGCGAAAGCGGCCTCAACATCACCCTTTTGGCGGCGGCGGCGATGGTCAATATTGTCGGGCAAGCCATCGAAGATAATCGGCGCGCCGGGGGCGATGGCGGCGAGCGGATCAACCGCCGCCGGCAGCGGTTCCCACTCGATCGGCAAGGCAAGGGCAGCATCGAGCGCCGCTTCCGGCGTGCGCGCAATCACGGCGGCGACCGCCTCGCCGGCGTGGCGCACCCGCTCTACCGCCAGCACATAGCGAGTGCGGCCCGTGTAGCGCTGCGGCCCGCCGCCGCCTTCGCCTGAGCTGGCCAACGGCAATGGCTGGCAACCATCGAGCAGGTCGGCGCCGGTATAAACGGCGACGACATCGGGCATTGCTAATGCGGCTGCCTTATCAATGGCAACAATCCGGGCATGGGCGTATGGGCTGCGGGCGATGGCAACGTACAGCATGCCCGGCAGGCGCAGATCGCTCACATACGCACCCTGTCCCTGAATAAGACGCGGGTCTTCGCGGCGCTTGACTTCAGCGCCAATCAGGGCTGCATAGGCCATAGGATGCACTACCTTTCATTTTTGTTAGTAGCGGTGCGATGAAGGTGCTATGGGCATGATACCAGATTTACAGCGCACCTTGTTGGAGTTGTTGACCCGCTTCACGCGGTTCGTTGCGGTTGAATGACTGACAAATTTGTAATTGCACGATCGCAAAGAACAGGCTATGCTACATAGGGAGATACAATGTTTTTATTACGTTGATCAACACTGATGTGATCCATCCTTGACAGGTGTTATCCTGTTCACATCATTGTATCCTGTGTGCGTGCAGCAAGGATAACAGAACATTATGGCAACTCTTGAATCGCCGAGCACATCGATAACCAGTGCCCCTGCTTCTGCTTCGACAGAGATGTTGCTTACCCCAATCATTATCGAGCCGCGCAAAGGATGGTGGCAGTTCAATTGGCGCGATCTGTGGCTCTACCGCGAACTGCTCTTTTTTCTAGTTTGGCGTGATGTTAAAGTGCGCTACAAGCAGACGCTACTTGGCGCGAGTTGGGCCATCATTCAACCCGCCTTGCAATTGGTTGTGTTTACTATCATCTTTGGCCGGCTGGCCGGCGTCAATACCAACGGCATTCCCTATCCGTTGTTCAATTTAGCTGGATTGCTGCCGTGGCAGTTTTTTGCGAACACCGTCGGCCAAGCGGCGAATAGTCTGGTCGGCAGCGCCAACATCGTGCGCAAGGTCTATTTTCCGCGGCTAGCGATTCCCACCGCCAGTGTGCTGGCTGGCGTGGTCGATTTTGGCTTGTCGTTTTTGATCTTGCTTGCTTTGATGTTCTGGTACCAATGGCCGCCGACGCCAGCCTTCTTCCTCTTGCCCGTCTTTTTGCTGCTGGCGATGATCACGGCGCTCGGCGTCGGGTATTGGCTCTCAGCCATTAATGCCCGCTACCGCGATGTGCGCCATGCTACGCCGTTTCTCGTCCAGCTTTGGCTCTTTGCCACACCGGTTGTTTATCCCAGCAATTTGATCGAAGGTTACTGGCAACTGCTCTACGCGCTCAACCCGATGGTTGGCGTGGTCGAGGGCTTCCGCTGGGCATTGATCGGTGCCCAACCACCTAGCATGTTGTTACTGGTATCGGTGACGACGGCGATCACGATCTTTTTCACCGGTTTGCTCTATTTCCAATCGGTCGAACGCAAATTTGCCGATGTGATTTAGCCTATGCAGTACGCAATTCGGGCGCTTGATTTGGCGAAACAGTACCAGATTGGTGCCATCAAGCAGCGGAATGCCGGATATATCACGCTGCGCGATGCGATCGTCGAGCGACTGCGAGGCTGGCGGGCCAAACCGGCTACCACCGAGCTGTGGGCGCTCAATGGGGTGTCGTTTGATGTGCAGCAGGGTGAAGTAGTCGGCATTATTGGTCGCAATGGCGCCGGCAAGAGCACCTTGCTCAAGGTGCTCTCGCGCATTACCGAGCCGACGCGCGGGCGGGCCGAATTGTATGGCCGGGTGGCTTCGCTGCTTGAAGTCGGCACCGGCTTTCACCCTGAATTGACCGGGCGCGAGAATATCTATCTCAACGGTGCGATTCTCGGTATGCGCAAGCGCGAAATTGACCGCAACTTCGATGCGATCGTCGATTTCGCCGAAGTAGCGCAATTTATCGACACGCCGGTCAAGTTCTACTCGTCGGGAATGTATGTGCGGTTGGCGTTTGCAGTTGCTGCGCATCTGGAACCGGAAATTTTGATTGTCGATGAGGTGCTGGCGGTTGGTGACGCCCGTTTTCAAAAGAAGTGCCTCAACAAGATGCAAGACGTGGGCCAGCAAGGGCGGACAGTGCTGTTCGTTTCGCACAGCATGCAGTCGATTTTGCGCATGTGCCAGCGCGCAATTTTGCTCAATCAGGGCATAGTCGTGGCGGATGGGCCGGCCCAACAGGTGGTAGGCGTCTATCTGGGCAAAGGGGCGCATTCAATTGCCGAGCGGGTGTGGTCTGAGCGGGCCGGCGCGCCGGGCAAAGAGGTGGCCTGTTTGCGCGCGGTGCGGGTGCGCGATGCCGATGGTGACATCAGCGATACGATTGATATTCGCTCGCCGGTAACGATTGAAATGGAGTTTGTCGTCACGCTCGGCGGGTATGTCTTGTTGCCGCATTTCCGCCTCTACAACGAAGATAATGTGGCGGTTTTCACGACGCTCGATCTCAACTCGGAATGGCGGCGGCGGCCCCGCCCTCCCGGCAAATATTGCGCGCGAGTGACGATTCCCGGCAATTTTCTAGCTGAAGGCTCATTGTATGTAGAAGCAGCCCTGACTACGCTCGATCCGCCAGTCAAGCAGTTTGCTGAACGCGATGCGGTGGCGTTTCAAGTCATTGATAGCCTTGAAGGCGATACGGCACGTGGCGATTGGGCCGGCAGCCTGTCGGGGGTAGTGCGCCCAATCTTGCCGTGGACGACGACCTATGAGCCGCTTGCTTGATCGCCGGCAACAACATGTGTCGCTGCGGCGCGGGGTGGCGTTGTTGCTGCCGGTGTTGGCGCTCATTCTCGCCCTCACCCTATACCCATTTGCCTTGAGCGATTCGTTGCCCCCTCAGCCGGCGCTAACGTTGGTTACTGGTCTGAGCCATGGCCTTGATATGCTGCAAAATGTGCTGTTGTTTACGCCGCTGGGTATTGCGTTGCATTGGCTGTTGGCCGGTATGGGTGCAGGCCGGCGCGGGCAAATCGTTGGCGCGTTGCTCGTGGCTGGCGTGATAGCCTTGGCGATCGAAGCGGCGCAATTGTTCATTCCCGGACGCACGGCGGCGCTGGTTGATGTGCTGGCCAATGCTGGTGGGACGGCGTTGGGCAGTTGGCGGCTGGCCCAGCCGGTGGCGCCGGTTGTTGATTGGCTGGGTGGTTGGTGTCTCGCAAGGGTTCGCCAGACCCCGGCGGCATTAGCGGGGGTAGGATTGATTGGTTGGTTGATGGTGGCTGGCGGATTGCTAGCGTATTGGCAGCAAGCAACCTTGCCGAGCAATTGGTCAGAGCGCTATGCGTTACAGATCGGTGCGGCTAGTGATGGGAGGCGCTTCTGGCCGGGGTATGCCGGCTTTGTCGCCCTCTATGACCATGCGTTTACGGCTGCCGAGGCCCGCGCAACGCTGACCCCATCCGCTGCACTGGCGGCGCAACCGCTGCTGGCGTATGACCTGACCCAGTTCCCGCCGGAGCTGGGCGGTCTATTTGCCCGCCCGCTGGCGGCACAGGGGAAGGCGGCCTTTACTGCCGAGGGGGTAGGGGTAGGTTATCAACGCTGGCTCACGAGCAGCGAGCCGTTGGCCGGGGTAGCGGCGGCAGTGGCACAGGCGCGCGCGTTTACGCTAGTGGCGCAACTCGCACCGCGCGAGCCGGAACGGGTGGCGGAGGGGTTAATGGTGAACTTCGGGCGTGAAATTGATAGCCACAACATCAGTTTGATCCAGTCGGGCCGTGATCTGCTGGTGCGGATACGGCTCCCGTTGACCCGCCCGCTCAATGATCGTCCGGCCCTGCGCTTCGCCGAGGTGTTGCGCGATACCAAGCCACGAGTGGTAGCCTTCAGCTACGATGGCGTGGTTGCGCGCTTGTTTGTCGATGGCCAACCGCACTGGCAAACCTATACCTTCGGGCCGGG
The DNA here is from genome assembly GCF_034431535.1 of Chloroflexus sp. Lineage (GTDB taxonomy): Bacteria > Chloroflexota > Chloroflexia > Chloroflexales > Chloroflexaceae > Chloroflexus. Next base: position 16,558 of record NZ_DAOUDC010000001.1, read on the forward strand.
AGAAGTGGTGGTCAACCGCTGGTTGCCGGTGCAAGCGCACCAGATCGGCGGGTGGACGGTAGCGCTAGCGATGGCGCTCAGTGTGCCGCTGGCGCTGGTTGGCGCGCCGTGGCGCGGGAGGCGCTGGTGGTTGTTCCCGTTTGCGTTAGCTGGGCCGCTCATCATTGGGTATGCACCGTGGTTGGTGATCCCGCAGCCGCTCAGTGGCAGGATGGCATTAGCTGCGGCGTTAACGCTTCTCTGCGGCATCCTGTTTGTGGTTTGGTTCACCAGGCCGTTTCGATCGAGGAGTGTGGCATGAAGCTGATCTGGCGCGTGATCCTGCTGGGAACACTATCCTTGTTAGGAATCATGGCCGGCAGCAGTGTGTTTGCGCAGACGCTGGCGTTCGACTGGCGGAATGATTGGGCGGTGGCTGAGGGCTTTATGATTGTGGAAGATACCACTGGCTACCAATTTCCCAGCGCGGTAGCGTTTGTGCCCGAACCCGGCCCTCATCCGAAAGACCCGCTCTATTTTGTCACCGAACGACGCGGGGCAATTAAGGTGGTCACAAACGATCGCAGCATCTATACCTTTGCAGCGAATGTCTTTCAATTTAAACCCGCCGCAGAGTTGCCGTCCGGCCAAGGACAGGGTGGCATGGGCGGCATTTGTCTCGATCTAGCCTATGGCTACGTGTTTGTGACCGTTCTCTACAATGATGCAAACGGGTGGATGCGCAATAACATCGTGCGCTACCAGACCAAACCCGGCGTTTTTGGTTTCACTCCTGATAGCTTTGTTGCCTTCACCGAAACGTGTGCCAACGATGAATCAGGCCTAGCCCACCATCTCGGCCCGTGCCAAGTGGTTGGCGAGCAACTGTTTGTCGGAATTGGCGAGGCATGGCGACCGCATCTGGCTCGCGATCCTGATCAGATGGTCGGCAAGATTTACCGGATGGATCTCGATGGCCGGCCCCTGCCTGATAATCCTTTCTACATCGATGATGACATCACCAAAGCGCACAATTATGTCTGGGCTAGCGGTTTTCGCAATCCGTATGCGATGCGGATCGTCGATGGCCGGGTCTTTGTGGGTGATCACGGGGTCGGCACCGATCGCTTTGTTGAAGAGCGGCATGGCGAGGATGACAGTTGGGAACGGCCAAGAAAACAGCATCCATCTACGGGCGGCGTATGTTTGGGCGCCGAGCCTCACGTCGATCACGTTGCAGTATTTGCCTTTCGATAGCACCTTGCTCGGCCCGGCCAACGCCGGCAAATTCTTCCTCGGCATGGCCGGTTCGGTGCGGCGCGGTAAGATGCCCGGCATCGTGCGGATTGCGTATGATATGGAACGCGAGCGGGTGATGGCAGTGCCCGATTATTTCTTGCGCTTCCGCGGCAAGCAAGAGCAGATGGTGATTGCGGTGGCGTTTGGGCCGGATGGCCTCTACTTTGCGCCGATCGATGCGAACCAAGCTGACCAGACATCGGTGTACAAGTCTCGCCTATAATGGCCGTTCGTGAATGCCAGCCGTATAGTGTGGAGAATAAACGCATGTTCCACGAATTGATGAATCGGATCCATGATCGTTCGGCCAGAGTCGGCGTGATCGGGCTAGGTTACGTTGGCTTGCCGCTCGCCGAGCGCGCTGGTCGGGTGGGGTTCTCAGTGTTGGGGTTTGATGTCAGCCCGGAACGGGTGATGCATATCAATCAGGGTGAGAGTTATATCGGCGATGTTGCAAGTGATGCGTTGACCAAGTTGCGTGCAGCGGGCCGGCTTGAGGCGACGACCGAGATGGCGCGGCTGCGGGAATGCGATATTCTGGTGATCTGTGTGCCGACGCCGCTGAATGCTACTCGCGAGCCTGACATGCGCTATGTCGAGGCGGCAAGCAATGAGATTGCCGCCAACATTCGTCCCGGCCAACTGGTGATTCTCGAAAGCACCACCTATCCCGGTACCACCCGCGAGCTGATTATGCCGCGGATCGAGCGTGATGGGTTACGGGTGGGCGATCAGATCTTTCTCGCCTTTTCACCCGAACGGATCGACCCCGGTCAGACCAGCAGCAAGGGGTACAGTGTCGAGAACACACCTAAGGTCGTGGGTGGCGTGACCATGCACTGCACGGAATTAGCAAGCGCCTTTTACGGCTATATCACCAGCCGGGTCGTGCCGGTCAGCTCGCCGGATGTGGCGGAACTGACCAAACTGTTCGAGAACATCTTTCGTGCCGTCAATATTGCGCTGGTCAATGAGCTGGCGTTGCTTTGCGACCGGATGGGGATCAATGTTTGGGAGGTGATTGAGGCGGCGGCGACCAAACCCTACGGTTTTATGAAGTTTACCCCCGGCCCCGGTCTTGGCGGTCACTGTATTCCGATCGATCCCTTCTATCTGACGTGGAAAGCGCGCGCGTTTGATCTCACCACTCGGTTTATCGAGCTGGCCGGCGAGATTAATGCGCAGATGCCGCGCCACGTGCATGATCTGGTCATTCGGGCGCTCAATCGGGCGCGCAAGCCGCTCAACGGCAGCACAATCGTATTGTTGGGCATTGCGTACAAGCCTGATGTTGACGACTACCGCGAATCGCCAGCATTTAAGGTGTACGATCTGTTGACTGCTGACGGCGCGACGGTCATACCGTGCGACCCGCATATCGACGAGTTTGAAATGCACGATGGCCGCCGCATGCGTACCGTGCCGTTGACCGATGATCTGTTGCAAAGCTGCGATTGCGCGGTCATCATCACGAATCATCGCGCCTTCGATTACGAGCGGATTGTCACCTTGGCACCGGTGGTCGTTGATACCCGCCACGCGACGCGGGCGATCCAAGGGCCGCTGCGCGCGAAGATTACAGTATTGTAGACTGTTAGTTGCGCCGGTAATCATCGCTCTTTCATCCGGCAATAGTATACCGGTAGCATACCGCATTGCGTGCGAGGAGGAGCGTCTGTGCAAGTAGAGGTGCGACTCAGTATCATTATTCCGTGCTACAACGCGGTGGCGACGCTTGGCGAACAACTGGCGGCGCTGGCCGATCAACAGTGGGATCGGCCATGGGAAGTGATCGTAGCCGACAATGGGTCGCGTGATGACTCGCGGCGGGTTGCAGCCAGTTTCCTCGCGCGCATGCCCAACTTGCGCATTATCGACGCCAGCGCCCGCCGGGGCGGCGCCTTTGCCCGCAACGAAGGGGCGCGGCATGCGCGCGGCACGGCGCTGGCCTTTGTCGATGCCGATGATGTGGTGGCGCCGGGTTGGGTGGCAGCAATCGGCCACGCGCTTGATCGCCATCCGTTTGTCGCTTCCCGGTTTGATATCGAACGTCTGAACCGGCATTCGTGGCTGAGCCGTATCCGGCGCAACCCACAGGCTGATGGTTTGCAACAGGTGAGTTATCCGCCCTATCTATCGCATGCCGGTGGTTGCGGGTTGGCTATCGAACGAGCATTGCACGAGCAGGTAGGAGGCTTTGATGAGACGCTGTTACGCTTGATGGATACCGACTACTGCTTCCGCGTGCAGTTGCAGTGTCACGTTGCCTTGGCATTTGTGCCGGAAGCGCTGGTCTACGTTCGTTATCGCGATACGTTGCGTGGAATGTTGCGCCAGACTCGCGAGCGCGCGATTGCTAATGTTGCGCTGGCGCGCCGGTACGGCGGCGATCGGTATGCTCACCGGCGTTCATTATCGCCGTGGTTGGCCTATACCCGGCGTTGGATGCGCCAGTTGCTTCGCGCTACACGCATTCGCCGGCGTGAACAGTTGGCGGAATGGTTGCGTATGAATGCGTGGTTGATCGGCTTGTTGCAAGCAAGTTGGCAATACCGTTGCCCGCCGTTGGCGATTTAAGCAATCTTGCGCGCACCTAAAGAGTCATTATGGCCCACCCGCGATCGATCCAACCGTCTCTCTCGCGAACGTTCCGGCGTTGGCTGGCCCCAGCGGGACGGCGATTGCTCGGTACGCTAGTACGGGTTGCTACGACCGAACCAGTCGTGGCATTGACCTTCGATGATGGGCCACATCCACTTTATACGCCGCACCTCCTCGATCTGTTGGAGCGCTATCACGCGCGGGCGACATTCTTTCTACTAGGCCAACATGCCGTCGGGCAACGCGATCTGGTGGCGCGGATGGCCACTACCGGCCATGCAATCGGCAATCACACCTTTACCCACATTCGTATGCCGCAGACGCCGCGCTGGCAGCGGTGGCGTGAGCTGTGGCTAGCACGGCGCGCGCTAGCGCCATTTGCTTCCGCCCTCTTTCGCCCGCCCTACGGCGGCCAATCGTATGGTTCGCGGGTCGATGCTTTGCTGTTCGGCTACGAGGTGGTTGGTTGGAGCTACCACATCGAAGATTGGGTGGCACAGCCGCCAGACCGGTTAGCCGAGCGGTTGTTGGCCCAGATGCAGCCGGGCAGCATCGTGTTGTTGCACGACCGGCTGGTCAATCCGCGCGATCCGGCGGCGGTTGCTCGCACGCCATTGCTCACGGCGCTGGCGCAAGTCTTGGCACAAGTGGGCACAAGATATCGCTTTGTCACCGTGCCGGAGTTGATCCGCGCCGGGACGCCGGTGCGGGTGCCATGGTTCCGTCCGGCTCTGTAACATAGAAAGTAGGTAACAATCCTCGTATGAATCACGATCTCACCTTGATCTCACCCTATGGTGGCCGCTTGATCGATTTAATGGTTCCGGCTGCCGAGCGACCTGCACTGCTGGAAACAGCTTCGCGCTTGCCGTCGATCCAGATCTCAATGCGCAGCCTCTGCGATCTGGAATTGCTTGCTACCGGCGGATTTTCGCCCCTGACCGGCTTTATGGGTCGGGCCGATTATGAACGGGTGTTGGAAGAGATGCGCTTGGCCGATGGCACGCTCTGGCCGATCCCAGTGACATTGCCGGTTGAACAAAGCCATTTTGGCAGCGATCGGATTTTGCTGCGCGATGTGCATAACGATCCGCTTGCGATCTTGGAATTGAGCGAGATCTATCGCTGGGACGCCGAGCGGGAAGCGCTGGCGATATTAGGCACGACCGACCCGCGCCATCCGCTGGTGGCCGAGATGGCGCGTTGGGGGAAGTTTTACGCCGCTGGTAAGTTGCGGGTGTTGAATTTGCCGCGTTATTACGATTTTACCGATCTGCGCCGCACTCCTGCCGAGGTACGCCAGCTACTAAGCGCGATGGATCGGCCCAATGTGGTTGCCTTCCAGACTCGCAACCCGATGCACCGCATTCACGAAGAGCTGACCAAACGGGCGGCGGCGCAGGTTGATGGCAGCTTGCTCATCCATCCGGTGGTCGGTATGACTAAACCCGGCGATGTCGATCATTTCACCCGTGTGCGCAGCTACCGGCTGTTGGTCGAAAAGTACTACGATCCGTCGCGCACCCTGCTCAGCCTCTTGCCGTTGGCGATGCGCATGGCCGGCCCGCGCGAAGCGGTCTGGCATGCGATCATTCGCCGCAACTACGGCGCCAATCATTTTATTGTCGGCCGTGACCATGCCGGCCCCGGCAACGACAGCACCGGCAAGCCATTCTATGGCCCGTATGCGGCGCAAGAGCTGTTGGCCCGCTACGCCGCCGAGATTGGCGTGATGATGATCCCGTTCACCGAGCTGGTCTATCTCAAGCGCGAAGGCCGGTATGTGATGGTGGATGAGGTGCCGCCGGGGGCCGAGATCGCCAGTATTTCGGGTACGCAAGTGCGCGACGAGTATCTGGCCAAGGGGCGCCTGTTGCCCGAATGGTTCACCCGTCCTGAGACCGCCGAAATCTTGCGCCAGATGTACCCGCCGCGCCACCGGCAAGGTTTTTGTGTCTGGTTTACCGGTCTGAGCGGGGCCGGCAAGTCAACTATTGCCGGGATCCTCAACATTCTGTTGCTTGAGCGGGGCCGCACGCCGACTGTGCTTGACGGTGATGTGGTGCGCACCCATCTGTCGAAGGGATTGGGCTTTTCACGCGAGGATCGCGACACCAACATCTTGCGGATCGGCTTCGTCGCCAGCGCGGTGGTTAAGGCCGGCGGCGCGGTCATCTGTGCAGCGGTTAGCCCCTACCGGGCCGCGCGCAATGAGTGCCGGACGATGATCGGTAGCGATCAGTTTATTGAGGTCTTTGTTGATACGCCGCTTGAGGTTTGTGAACAGCGTGATGTCAAGGGGCTGTATGCCAAGGCGCGCCGTGGGGAGTTGCGCGGCTTTACCGGCATTGACGATCCATACGAGCCGCCGGTCAACCCTGAGTTGGTGTTGACGACGACCGACGTTGCCCCCGAAGAGAACGCGCGCAAGATTGTTCGTTATCTCGAAGAGAAGGGCTTTCTGGAGGGCTAGTATGCTCAACGTCTTCCGTAGCGCGCGCCGCACGCTCCGCCGTTGGATCAAGGGGCCGTATGCCGATCTAGGATTTAAGCCTCAGCCTGACTTCTACTATCTCGCTTCGTTTCCCAAGTCGGGCAATACGTGGGTGCGTTTTCTGCTCGCTAATCTACTGGCTGGCGAGGAGTTAGGCTTGCAAGGATTTGGCCGGTATGTGCCCGATAGCCATATCAAAGGCGATCTGGCGTATATGGCCGATCCGGCCACGCCGTTCAACCAGATGCGTCCGCGCTTCGTGAAGACCCATCTCCACTATCGCCCAATCTTCCGCCGCGCCATCTACATTGCGCGTGACGGGCGCGATGCGATGACCTCATATTTCCACTGGCGCAATAAGCGATCGGAGCAGCCGGTCACGCTGCGCGAGATTATTACCGGCAATATCTATTGGGGAAGCTGGTCGGATCATGTGCTGGGATGGCTCAATAGCTGCTGCGAGCTGTTAGTGGTAAAGTACGAAGACCTCTACGCTGATACTGCCGGTCAAGTGCGTCGCATCCTCGATTTTTGCGGGATGCGGGCGAGCGATGAACAGATTGCGGCAGCCGTCGCCGCTTCATCGTTCGACCGGATGCGGGCGAAAGAGAAGGCGGCGCAGGGCGCGACAACCCCGTTTTTCGTGCGCAAAGGCGGCTCTGGCGATTGGCGCAATCTCTTTTCGCCAGAGGATGAAGAACTCTTTTGGCGCTATCATCGCGTCGGTATGCTGGCAGCCGGGTATGGCGATCACAGTGGGTCATCGTGAAGGGAGCAGGCGATGCGCCGGCCACTGATACAGGCATGGACTGATCTCTGGATGCAGCGGGCCGGGCCTGACCGGTTCGGCAAGCTGGCGACGTGGCTTGCCGGGTTGCCGTATGCGCCTTACAAAGCGCGGGTGGCGCTGGCCCATCGCTATCCGCAAGGCTACATCGCCCCATCCGCCCAACTGAACGGGCAGCGCATCCGGCGTGGCCGGCACGTATTCATCGGTGATGGCGTAGTGATCTACCAGCGCCAAGATGGCGGCCCGATCGAGTTAGCCGATTACGTCGAACTCCATCGCGACACGATCATCGAATGCGGGCGCGGCGGCAGCTTGTCTATCGGCGAACGCACCGGCATCCAGCCGCGCTGCCAGCTTTCGGCGTATGTTGAGCAGATTATCATCGGGCGCGGTTGCCAAATAGCGCCGCAGTGCGCCTTCTATCCCTACGATCACGGTACTGCCCCCGGCCAAGCCATTGTTTATCAGCCGCTCACCAGTAAAGGGCCAATCGTACTGGAAGATGATGTGTGGCTAGGGTATAGCGTAGTGGTGTTATCAGGGGTCACGATTGGCGCCGGCACAGTAGTGGGGGCAGGCAGTGTCGTCACGCGCAGCCTGCCGGCGGGGGTGATTGCGGCAGGTGCGCCGGCGCGGATCGTGCGCGAGCGAACGGCGCTTGATATTGGTCAGATCACGACGGGATGAGGTGGCGCATGGCAGCAACGGTCACGGTTGCAATTCCGGTGTACCAACGGCTCACCTACCTAGCGCAGGCGATCCGTTCGGTTGCGGCGCAAGAGTATCCTGCAATCGAGCTGATCGTGTCGGATAATGGTTGTAACGGCGATGAGGTGCTGAATATTGCTCGTGCCAACTATCCGCGCCCGTTTGTCTTTCGCCAAAACCCGGTCTCGGTGCCGATTGTGCCGCATTTCAACCAGTTACTGGCGGCGGCGAACGGCGACTATTTCGTGCTGCTGAGCGATGATGACGAGTTAGTGCCGGGCTATCTCGCGGCAATGGTGACGGCGCTAGAGGCGCATCCTGATGCGGCGGCGGCTATCTCGCGGGTTGAGGTGCTCGATGAGCAGGATCGGGTGGTGGGTTCAACCGCTGACCGGCCCTTGCCGCCGCGTCGTATGAGCGGGCCTGATTGGATTAAGCGCTGGGGGTATAATGAGCACAAGTTTATCTGCTTTACCACCAATCTGGCCCGCACGGCGGAATTGCGCGCCGTGGGAGGGTATCCTGACTTTGATGGCGGGAATGGGGTTGACAATGCGTTGTTGGTCGCGTTGAGCATCGAGCGCGGGATCGTGTATTGTGACGAAGCGACCTTTCGCCATCGCATCTACGATACCAGTTTCGGCAAGTCGGTCAGCGTGACGAGTTTGGCCCGCGCCTCGCGCCAATTCCTCGCCTTCCTCGATCGCCATCCAGCCTTGCGCGTCTATGCGCAGCGCCATCCACGCGAGTGGGCTGCTTGCCGGGCGGCGATTACCCGCGTGATCTGGACGACCTATTACGGGCGGTGGCGCAATCTCTACCGTGGCCGTGAGGCGTATGTTCAATGGTTAACCGCCGGCTTTGCGTTGCCCTTTATTCCCGCCTACTACCGGCGCGCCATCCCGGAGATCATCTATTCATTGCCGGCGATTGGGCCGTTAGCGCGGCGCCGGCTAGCGGTGCGGTAAAGCGATGCGGGTTGTTCACCTCAGTACCAACGACATCAGTGGCGGCGCGGCGCGGGCGGCGTATCGGCTGCACCGAGCACTGGTGGCGATCGGCTGTCAATCCACAATGCTGGTTGCGAACCGGCGCAGCAACGATCCTACGGTCCAAGCCTTGCCGGCGCCAACTGATCCGATCGGTCAATGGCGACGGCGCTGGCGCGGGTGGCAAATCCGGCGGGCAATGCAGCCGTATCGGCAGACCCGCCCGGCTGGGTTAGAGCCGTTTAGTGATGATCGGAGCCGGTATGACAGCGAGTTGGTTCAGGCGCTGCCGCTGTGTGATGTAGTCAATCTGCATTGGGTGGCCGGATTCGTCGATTATCCCTCCTTCTTTCGCACCGTACCGCGCCGGGTGCCGGTGGTGTGGCGGCTGTCAGACCAGCAGCCCTTTACCGGCGGGTGCCATTATGATGAAGGGTGCGGGCGCTATACCGCCGCCTGTGGCGCCTGCCCGCAACTCGGTTCGCGTGACGAACATGATCTCTCACGCCAGATTTGGGCGCGTAAACGGGAGGCGCTAGCGGCGGCGCCTCCCGGCCGGTTGCATATTGTGGCGTTGAACCGGTGGATAGCGGCTGAAGTGCAGCGTAGTTCGCTCTTTGGCCATTTGCCGGTGCATATCATTCCCAACGGTTTGGATACAACTATCTTCTCGCCAGCCGATCGCACCCATGCGCGGGTTGTGCTCGGCTTACCCTTGCACGCCAAGATTGTGCTCTTTGTGGCCGTGTCGGTTGACAACCGGCGCAAAGGGTTTACCCAATTGGCAGCGGCGTTAGCAGGTCTCAGCGACGAGCCGGATTTAGTGTTAGTGTCGATTGGTAAAAATCCGCCGCCCTTGGCCGCGCCGATTGTCCACCATCCGCTTGGCGTGGTCGAGGATGATAGCCGGTTGGCCTTGATTTACAGCGCGGCTGATCTTTTTGTTATTCCCTCGTTGCAAGACAATATGCCAAGTACGGTACTTGAGTCGTTGGCATGTGGCACGCCGGTGGTGGGCTTTGACACCGGCGGAATTAGCGAGTTGGTGCGGCCCGGCCAAACTGGTTGGCTGGCGCCGGTGGGTAATGTCGAAGGCCTGCGCGAGTCGTTACGCCGCTTGCTGCGCAACGATGACGAACGGCTAGCGATGGGGCGCCGGGGCCGCGAGATTGCGCTGGCCGAGTACCGGCAAGAGCTACAGGCTCAGCGTTATCTCGAACTCTACCGCCAGATCACGGCGAAGTCGGCTATGAGAACATTGTCTCGGAGAAGGTGAACGTTTTGTCATAGCGATGTTCTGTAGGTGACATCTCACTGTCACGTCAACCGGTTACAACTAGTTACAACTAGTGTGCAACAATGATACTATTCGCCATTTAGGTCTGTCCTCTTGGCTCACAATGCTCTACGCTTACAGACCAGTGTTCGTTACCGGTTTAGTCTTTCTTTCAGGTGCGTAATGGCTAGCGACATTGCGTGCATCGCGTGGAGGGTCGCTTGGAACTCAGAAACTATCTCCTCTTTGTGTGGCGTTGGGCATGGTTGATCCTGCTTTTCGCCGCGATCGGCGCGGGGATCGGCTTTGCCTATTCGCAAACCCAACCTCGCCTGTATGCCGCCTCCACCATGCTCATGGTGAATCAGGATCAGGGTAACTTTGCCCGTCCTTCCCCCTCCTTTGATGATTTACGCGCGCGAGAACGGTACGCGCTGACGGTGCGCCAGCTCTTGTTGGTGCGACCAGTGTTGCAACGGGCGGCTGAGATGGTGGATGGCGTGAACGCTGCCCAACTGGCAGCCCGTGCGAGCACGGCTGATGTCGGCAAGACAGAACTGTTTGTGCTGACGGTGCAGGATACCGATCGCCAGCGCGCGGTAGCGTTAGCTGATGCGATTGTGGCCTCGTTCCGCGCGCTTGAGCGTGACCTGCTTGATAATCCGTATGCGCAGGGATCGAGCCTGATCGTCGTCGATCCGGCCTATGCCAAGCGCAATCCGGTTAGCCCTGATTATGCTCGCAATATTACTCTGAGCGTTTTTATCGCTGTGTTACTTGCAATAGTGATCGGCTTTCTCTACGACTATTTCAACACCCGGATTAAAGATGAGGGCGATCTTGAGCGGCGCGGCGGCGGGCGTCCGTTGGTGGTGATCGGCAAGCTGAAGGGGACTACGCCAGCGGCGCAATTGGTGACGCTGAACGATCCAACCTCGCTGGAGGCCGAATCTTACCGGATGTTTCGGCTCCATCTCGATGCACTGGCCGCTGCCGAGCGCCCGCAGGTGATTGCCGTCATTAGCGCAGCAGCCGGTGAAGGACGTAGCCTGACGGCGGCTAATCTGGCGATGGCGTTAGCCCAAACTGGACGGCGCGTGGTCTTGGTTGATGCTAATCTGCGCCATCCCACCATTCATACCTTCTTTGATCTCGCCAATCAAGGCGGGCTGTCGAATCTGCTGGGTGGTTCAGCGCAAGCAATTGAGCCATTCCTGCGCGTGACAGTCCAGCCTGATCTCTATGTGCTGACGGCAGGGAATATGGCAGGGTTGCCGGCGCAATTGTTGGGCGGGCCGCAACTCGAGCGCGCGCTAAACGGGTTGCGCCAGCACGCCGATGTGATCATCATCGATACAGCACCGTTGCTGCTGTTTGCCGATACGACGTTGCTGCTGCGGGCGGTTGACACCACGCTGGTCGTTGTGCGCGCCAATCGCACCGCTGAGGGCGAATTGCGCCAAATGCTCGATCTGTTGCGCCAAACTGAGATCGGTTGCATAGGTGTGGTACTGAACAACGTGAACAAGCGCCCGCGACGATGGTCATTCCCCAAAGAGCAACACACCCGACCGGTTGTTTCGTTGCCGGTGTCTCATCGGAGCGAGACGGTGGGCGATGCAGGAGATTGAACCATGCCACGTTTTTGGTTCTTGGTGATTGCGATATGGGTGTTGCTGCTGAATGCGTGCAGCCAACCAGCCGCCACGGATACCGCACCGGTTGTTGCATCGCCTGCGCCAACGGCTGCCGCTTTGCCTGCTACCGCTCCTACGGCTGCTCCGGCGATTGTGAACGGGACATTGATCGCAAATGGCCGGGTACAACCGGTCACGGTGCTCGATCTGAGCTTTGTTAGCGCCGGTTCGGTGGCTGAAGTGCTGGTCAAGCCGGGTGATCGGGTGCGCGCCGGCGATATTATCGCGAGCCTTGACATTCGCACGCTCGATTTGGCATTGGCTGAGGCGAAGGTGGCGTTGGCGGAAGCGCAGGCCAATTACGAGCTGTTGATCAGTGGGGCTACGCCGGAACAGATCGAGCAGGCCCAAGCCGAGATCGCCCGCGCCCGCGCCCGTTTGGCTGATGGTCGCACCAATGTGACCCAGAGCGATATTGCCGCAGCTCAGGCTGAATTGCGCGAAGCTCGCGAGGTGCTGGAACGGCTGCGTAAAGGGATTACGCCCGAAGATCGGGCGCGGTTAGAGGCAGCTATCGCCGAGGCCAAGGCTCGTTTGCAGACCCGGATTAATAACCTAGCCGGGGAAAAGACCCAGCTTGAGTCGCAGATCGAGCGATTGGCCAACGAGCTGCGTAATGCGCAAGATGACTATTCGCGCACCAAGTGGGCGAATGAGCAGATTGTGGCCGGCGGCGGCCAATTGACCCAAGCGCAGATCGACAATGAAACGCGTTTGTTGCGCGCGGTCGAAAATGCTGAGCGACGGTTGCAAGAGGCACGGGTTGCGCTTGAGACGGTGCGCCAAAATGAGTTTAGCGAAATTGCTGCTTATCGGGCTGAAGTTGAACAGGCTGAAGCGTTGTTGGCTGATGCCTTGCGTCCGGTCACGCCTGACCAAATTGCCGCTGCTGAAAAGCGCATCTTGCAAGCAGAGGCGCGGTTGGCACAATTAACCATCAATCATCCGAATGAAGTGGCAGTGTACGAAGCCGAGTTGCGCAAAGCTGAGGCTGATTTAGCGCGCTTGACAGCCGAACCGGCCAGCGCCCAGATTGCGATCGCCCAAGCGCGCATCGAGCGCGCCGAGATCGAGTTGCGCCGGATCGAACTCAATCGCGAACGTTACCAGATCCGCGCGCCGATTAACGCAACTGTGGTGAGTGTCAATGCCCAACCCGGCCAGACGGTTGAGGCTAGCCAGTGGGTTGTTACCATCGCTACCCTCGATCAGTGGCAGATTGTGGTGCCCAATCTCAGCGAAATCTACATTAGTTTGGTGCAAGAGAACGATCCGGTGACGATTGGCTTCATTGCCCTGCCTGATGTGCGCTTAAGCGGGCGGGTGAGCTATATCGAGCCGGTTGGCCAAGAGAGCGGGATTGGCACGATCTATACGGTGCGCATTACGCCCGATAGCTGGGATCCGCGGTTGCGCTGGAATATGAACGCACAGGTGACGTTTTCAGCAGGTAGCTAATGGCTTTGCTGGCTGGCAGTTGGCGTATCTCAGGTCATTACGAGCGTGTGTCAGCGCACAGTGACGCTGTGTATCTTTCCCAGGCGCAATTATTGATGTAAGAGCAACCTGCTGATAGTACACCGACATATTTGCTTCACAGAGCGTCCAACGCTCAGGAGGGATCGCAATGACGGCTGCACCTGCCCCCCATGCTCTGATTACTGGCGGCGCTGGCTATATTGGCTCACTATTAACCGGTGTGCTCCTCAATCAAGGGTGGTCAGTTACAGTAGTTGATGACCTGCTCTTTGGCGGCACATCGCTGCTTGGCTATTGGCACCATCCCCGCTTCCGCTTTGCCAAGGGCGATGTCTGTGATCCGGCGACATTACGGGCGAGCGCCGGTGAGATTACGGCTGGTGATCTGCCACCGGCGCGGTTCGATGCGGTGATCCATCTGGCGGCCATCGTCGGCTTCCCAGCCTGCCAGATGGTGGGATCGCAGGTGGCATGGCGCTACAACTTCGAGGGCGCCAAGCGGGTCTTTGCGGTGGCTGATGCGGCACAGGTTGGGCGATTTGTCTTTGCTTCGACCTACAGTAATTACGGTTTGTCAGCCGATGGCAAGCCGGTCACTGAAGAATCACCGCTCAACCCGCAGTCACTCTACGCCGAAACCAAAATTGCCGCCGAGCAGTATCTGCGCGAACAGACTGCTGGCGCAACTACGATGCCGATCCTCTTCCGCTTTGCTACGCTGTTCGGCGTCTCACCACGCACCCGCTTCGATCTGATTGTCAATCAGTTTGTGCTTGAAGCAATGACGCGCCGCAAGTTGATCATCTATCAGCGCGGTTATGCTCGCTCGTTTGTGCATGTGCGCGATGTGTGCGATGCGATCCTGCTTGGCTTAACCGCCGCGCCTGCGGTTGTCAACCGCGAGATCTTTAACGTCGGCGGCGATGAAGGCAACTACACCAAAGACGAAATTGTGGCGCTGGTGCAGCGCTATATCGAGGGGACGAAGATTGAGTACAAAGATCTGACCTTCGGCGGTGATATGCGCGATATTCGCGTCTCGTTCGCTAAGATTCGCGAGCGGCTCGGTTTCCAACCGCGTATCAGCGTCGAGCAAGGTATTCGCGAGGTGGCCAGCGTGTTGTTGAATGGCGTGATCAAAGATGCGCTCGATAGCCAATATCGCAACGCGCAGTTCATCGTCCAGTAGCGGCGCAGCGCCGCTGAGCCCATCCCGGCAAGAAATGTTTCTCTCAATCCATCCAGCGAGGTTTCTATGCAGCTCGATACGCAACGCTGGCCCGATAGCCATCAATTTTGGCAAGGCAAACGAGTGGTTGTGACCGGCGGTGCCGGGTTCCTCGGTTCGTATGTGGTCGAAAAGCTGCATAAGCGCGGCGCCGGCAACGTATTCGTGCCCCGTTCGCGTGATTACGATCTGCGCCATGTTGATGCCATTCGCCAGTTGCTGCTCGATGCGCGTCCCGATATTGTGATCCACATGGCGGCGCGGGTAGGAGGAATCGGTGCTAACCGTGATCATCCCGCCGAGTTCTTCTACGACAACCTCATGATGGGTGTGCAGTTGCTGCACGAAAGCTGGCAGTTTGGCATCGGCAAATTCGTGACGATCGGCACCGTCTGCGCCTATCCGAAGTATACGCCGGTGCCGTTCAAAGAGGACGACCTCTGGAACGGGTATCCCGAAGAGACGAATGCGCCGTATGGCTTAGCTAAGAAAATGCTCTTGGTGCAGGGTGAAGCCTATCGGCAACAATACGGGTTTAACTCGATCTTTCTGTTGCCGGTGAATCTTTACGGGCCGCGCGATAATTTTGACCTCGCGACATCGCATGTGATTCCGGCGCTGATTCGCAAGTGTATCGAGGCTGCTGAGCGTGGCGCTGATGAGATTGTGGTATGGGGCGACGGCTCGCCCACCCGCGAATTTATCTACGCCGCCGACGCTGCCGAAGGCATTCTCTTGGCGACCGAACGCTACAGCGATCCCGATCCGGTCAATATTGGCAGCAGTTACGAAATCAGCATCCGTGATCTCGTCACGTTGATCGCCGAATTGACCGGTTTTTGCGGGCGAATCGTTTGGGATACCTCGAAACCGAACGGCCAACCTCGCCGCAAGCTCGATGTGTCGCGGGCATGGGAGCGGTTTGGATTTCGGGCTGAGACGACATTTACCGAAGGATTGCGGGCCACGATCGAATGGTATCGGGCTCATCGTGAACCGGCGATCGTAATGCGCGCCGTGGGTGGGGCAGCCTAATATGGCAACGACGATCCGAATGATGCCAACGATTATCGACCTGCCGCCTCCGCCACCCGGACGGCAAGGGTGGCCGTGGACGGTTGCCACGCCGCCGGCAGCGCCGGTGATGGCCAATAACCAGCCGTGGCCGCGTATCACCATCGTGACGCCTTCGTACCAGCAAGCGCCCTACCTCGAAGAGGCGATCCGTTCGGTGCTGTTGCAGGGGTATCCCAATCTTGAGTATATCGTGATGGATGGCGGCAGCCGCGATGGCAGCGTCGCAATCATTCAGCGCTACGTACCGTGGCTGAGTTATTGGCAATCGCAGCCGGATGGCGGCCAGTCGGCGGCGCTGGCCGATGGTTTTGCTCGCGCCACCGGCGAGATTTTGGCATGGATCAACTCCGATGATCGCTTGCAGCCGGGGGCCTTGCAGCG
Source organism: Chloroflexus sp. (assembly GCF_034431535.1). Classification (GTDB taxonomy): domain Bacteria; phylum Chloroflexota; class Chloroflexia; order Chloroflexales; family Chloroflexaceae; genus Chloroflexus. The sequence goes on from NZ_DAOUDC010000001.1 coordinate 32,556, forward strand.
GGTGGGGCAATTTTTTGCGAATCGACCGTGGCTGGCGTTTGCTAATGGCGATGTGTATTTTATCGATGCTGATAGCCGGGTGACCGCGCGCATCTTTGCCTTGCCGCCGAACGCCACCTTCACTGCGCTGCTTGGTGTCCATCGCTGGCCGCAACAGGGGTGCTTTTGGCGGCGCAGCGTCTACGAACAGGTCGGCGGCGTTGATCGGAGCCTGCGTTTCTGCATGGATCGCGATCTCTTTATCCGCCTCAGCGCCGCCGGGCCAAGCCGGCGCATTCCGGGGCCGCCGTTGGGTGATTTTCGTTTGCACGAAGAGGCAAAGACGGCCACGTTACATACGGTTTGGCAACACGAACATGCGTTGTTACGGCGTCGCTACCGGCGCCCGCTGGGCAATTACCAGTATGCCGGCTTGCGCCTGCTCTGGTGGCTGTGGCAAAAGCATGCCAGTGTGCGCAACCGGCTCTATCGCGCGTATGGCGTTGAATGCTAGTAAGGCGACCCTATGATTTCCACGGGGCCGATTATCCTGAATCCGTTGGAATTAGCCGCGCTTGGACTGATCTGTCTGTATGCGGTCTGGCGCGGCCGGCCTGAGATCCCGCTGGCAATCTATTTGTCGGTTTCGCTGTGGACGCGCACGGTCTTTGTAGGGCCGAGCGCCGTGACGTGGCCGCTCTTAGCGACGATTGTGCTTGCCCTGATCCGGTATTTGCACGTAGTGCAGCCATGGTCGTTCTTGCCCAAGCGGCTTGATCTGACGACCCGCCAGCTCTTCCCCAGCAGTGATCCGTGGATTGTGCCGTGGATGATGCTGTGGTGGGCATGGGCGCTGTGTGCGCTCTTCCAATTCGATCTGCGCGATAAGATGTCGATTGCGCGGCCGCTGTTGCTCTACATCATTGTCGGTTCGCTAGCTGCGTTGATTGTCATCCGCGACGGTCCGGCGGCGCGGCGTTTCGCGCTGACCTATCTCCTCACAAGCGCCTATGGCTTTTATGCTGCGTTGCGCTTTATCGATGTGCCGCTGACCTATTTGCTCAGTGATCCCGGTCTTTCGTCATTGCCCTATCGTAATCTTGGCATTCGTGAATATAACTATTTCTCGCACCATTTGAGCATAGCCTTTCTCTTGGGGCTTGGCTTGTTTCTGAATGCCCGCCGGTTATGGTCAATGGTGTTGGTGATGTCGCTTGTGCTCTGGTGTGGCTATGGCGTCTTTTTGACCGGCGCGCGCCAGTCATTGAGCGGGGCAGGCATCGCAGTGGCATTGATCTTTGGTTGGTCATTGAGCCGTGCCGGCAAGAAGCCGTGGCGGGTACCGCTGGCTATTGCTGCTATCGTGATTGTCGTGGTCTTCTTGTACCAAGTAGCGCCGCACCTCGTCGTGCGTGAAGGCGAGAGCGGTCTGGAAGAGTCGTTCAACGTCTTTGAAGATCGGGGCGGTTTGTGGCAGATTGGCTGGAATTATTTTCTCGCTTCGCCGATATGGGGGTGGGGCTTTGAATACAAACTCTGGTCGCACAATGTACTTATCGGGACGTTGGCCGATCAGGGGGTCATCGGGATGGTCTTCTTCCTTGGCTATTTGGTCTGGGCCACGCGCCGGTTGCCAGCGGTGTGGGCGCAGACGCCGGATGATGACCGCGCCGTGTGGCGTGTGACTTTCTTTGCCTTGTTTGCGTTTGCTATGGTGCATGGCCAAGCATCGGGCAATACCATGATGACCGCCCATTTGCATTGGCCGTTATGGGCAGTGTGGGCGCTGAGTAATGGAGTTGTGGTTGCCGTCAACCGCCAGCCCTTCCCAACCCCGCCGCGCGTGCGCTTGCGCGCCTTGCCGGCAGGAGGACGGTCATGAGCAGCAAACCGCGCATCACCTTCGGCATGATTGTGCTCAATGGCGAGCCATTTCTACGCTACAACTTGCGCGCTATCTACCCTTTCGCCCACCAGATCATCGTCGCCGAGGGCGCGAGCCCGCGCGCTGCCCACGCTGCTACTCCTGATGGCCATTCGATTGACGGTACCTTGCAGGCGCTCTATCGGTTTAAGGCTGAAGAGGATCCCGCCGATAAGTTGATCATCGTCACTGCCGAGATGTGCGGCCATCCCAATGGCTTCTGGCCGGGTGAAAAAGATGAGCAGAGCCGCGCCTATGCCGAGCGCGCCACCGGCGATTGGTTGTGGCAGATCGATGTCGATGAGTTCTATCATCCGACTGATATCGAGCGGGTAGCAGCCTTCTTAGACCGCCACCCCGACACGACATGCCTCTGCTTTCATGCCTATCACTTCTGGGGCGGGTTCGATTATCTCACCGATGGTGGCTTATTTTGGCATCGCCAATACCAAGGCGAGCCGTGGGGCCGTTACCGGCGGGTATTTCGCTGGCGACCGGGCTATCGCTACGATAGCCATCGCCCGCCGACGATTGTCGATGAACGTGGGCGCGATATCACTCGCCGCCGTATCTATCACGCCGATGTTTTTGGTGTGTGGATGTACCACTACTTTATGGTCTTTCCGCACCAATTCGCTCGTAAAGGCGCATACTATCAAAATCAGCCATGGGCGCGGGAACGTGAGCGGTTGCGGAAAAATCTCGATTTGCTCAACGAGGTGCATCTCGCTAATGGGTTGCGAATAATGGATCAGTATGACACGCAGAATTGGCTGGCCCGCTTTACCGGCCAGCATCCGCAACCGATTCTCGATCTGCGCGCCGATCTTGCGTCTGGCAAAGTGACGACCGACCTGCGCCGTACCGATGATATCGAACGGCTCCTTGCCGATCCGCGCTATGCGCAGATGGTGCTGGCAGCGGCCCGGTGTGAGCGGCTGCGGGTCTGGCGCGATTATGTGATGTATCTGATCTGGTGGCGACCACGGGCCCGCCTGATCCAACTCGTGCGCGAACAGACGCCGCCAGCGCTGGTAAAACGGTTGCCTCCCGCGATCCAGCGCAAATTCATTCCTGAGCATCGCCGGCGGTATCAAGAGCAATTAGCGCGTTACCAGCAGTCTATTCGATCGGGAGATGCCGCGTGAATCAACCCCTCTTCAGCATTATTACCGTGACTCTGAACTGCGCTGCTGATGCTGAGCAGACGGCGCGCAGCGTGTTGGCGCAGGATTTCGCCGATGTCGAGTATTTGGTGAAAGATGGCGGATCGACCGATGGCACGCCGGAACGGTTGCGCGCGTTAGGGGTGCAGGTAATTGTTTCACCCGACACCGGTATCTACGATGCGATGAATCAGGGCATTGCCTATGCGCAAGGCCGTTATATCTGCTTTCTCAATGCTGGCGACCGTTTTGCTGGTCCCACCATTTTGTCAACCGTGGCAACGGCGCTCAGCCGTCACAATGATCCCGATTTTCTCTACGGCGATGTGCGTTCGTTTGTTGACCATCCCCATCTCGGTACTGGACGCGCCGGTGAAGGTCGCTTGATCCGTTATCCCGATCGACTCAATCGGTTCTGGCTCTATCGTAAGATGATCTGCCATCAGGTGTGGTTTGTGCGCCGCGCGATCTATGCGGCGCAGCCGTTTGCCACTGATTACCGCATTCTGGCCGATTATGCCTATCTGCTTGACATGATCCTGCGCCGGCGGGTGCGCTATGTCCATTTGACCAAAGAAGTTGCCGTGTTCGATGGCGGCGGTGTCAGCTCAAAGTCCTCGCCGCGCCGTGATGCCGAGCGCGCTCGCGCATTAGCAACCGTTTATTCGCCGCAGGAATTGCGCCTGTATGAGGCTATCTTTGGGGGGATGCGATGGCTCAACCGCACTCTCATCTATCCAGTCATGCCGCTGCTACCCGAACGGCTGCGCGCCCGGCTGAGCGGTCTCTGATGGTTGAGCGCCGGATTGTGCATATCTCGACGGTGCATCAGCCATTTGATCAGCGCATCTTTTATCGTGAATGCGCCAGTTTGGCGTCCGCCGGCTATGAGACGCATTTGTTGGCGCCGTTGCCGGTGACAGAGCTTGAACGGCGAGGGGTGTACCTGCACAGTGTTGGCGCTCTAGTCGATCAGCGGCTGGGTTTGGCGCTCAAGCGGCGTTGGCAACGTATCCGGCAAGCGGCAGTCTTGGCGCGCCGGTTGCAGGCCGATCTGTATCATCTGCACGATCCGGAGCTGATCCCGCTGGGACTGTGGTTAAAAGCGAAAAGGCGAGCGCGCGTGGTGTTTGATTGCCACGAGAATAATGCGGCTTATATCCGGCAGAAACGCCATGTGCCGGCTCTCCTGCGCGGTGGGTTGGCTGTTGGCATGGAGGCCTTGGAACGCTTGGCGTCCCGTTCATTTGACGCGATCATTACTGCCGATCGCGGCGTGGCCGATCTCTATCTACACCGGTTTGGTGCGCGCCGGGTGGTGACGATTCACAATTTTCCCCAACTTGATCTGTTTTTGCAACAGCCGCCTCCCGCTGATGATGCGCCGTTCGATCTGGTTTACCACGGTACGATTCCACGCTACCATCTTGAAGTGACCTTTGCTGTGGCCGAGGCGTTGCGCCGGCGTGGCCGGCAGGTGCGCTGGCTCTTTTTTGGCAAGTGTCCCGAAGCGGCATGGGCGCAGGCCGAGATCGCGCGACGCGGTTTACAAGATGACATCATGCTCGATGCCAATCTGGTGCCGCACGAGCAGGTGGCAGTGCGGGTGCGGCAGGCCAAGATCGGTTTTATTCCTTTGCCCGATCTGCCCAAGTTTCAGCACAATATTCCCACCAAGCTGTTCGAGTTTATGGCGCTGGGTATGCCTACCGTGCTGAGCGATTTGCCGCCTAGCCGGCCTTTCGTTGGTGATGGCCGGTGCGCCATCATGGTGCCGCCTGACGATAGCGAGGCCTATGCCGAGGCGATCATTCGTTTGCTCGACGATCTGGCCTTGCGGCGCGCAATGGGGGCCGAGGGCCGCGCGCGCGTGATGAACGAGTTTAATTGGCAGCGCGAAGCGCAGTATTTATTGGCGTTATACACAGAACTGCTATGAATCGGAATGGCGTTGTTCACCAACTGATTATCACCGCCGATGATTATGGGATGTGCCCCCCGGTCAATCGAGCGATCGAAGCGTGTTTAGCTGCCGGCGCGCTGCGCGCGACCTGCGTGATGACTAACATGCCGGATTACCCTGACGCTGCGCAGCTTCGCCGCGCCTTCCCGCAGGCCTCGATCGGGATTCACTGGACGCTCACGCTCGGCAGGCCGGCGGCTGACCCGGCGCAAGTACCCGATCTGTTGGCGCCGGATGGACAGTTCTGGCCGGCGCCGGAATTGCGCCGGCGCTGGCTGGCCCGCCGGATCGCGCCGGCCCAGATCGAAACCGAGTTGCGCGCTCAATATGATCGGTTTGTGGCCGTGGCGGGCCAACCCGATTTTTGGAATACCCATCAGAACGTGCATGTTTTACCCGGCCTGTTTGCACTCGCTGTCGCGCTAGCCCGCCAGCTCGGCATCCCAGCGATGCGCTCGCACCGCCGCGTTACCGCGCCGCGCAATGGCTCGGCGTTGATGTACCACCTGACCCATCCGGTCTACTGGCTGAAAGGGCAAATGATTGCACGTTGGGTCGCTGCCGCTGCCCGCCAAGGCATGCGAATGCCGGCTGGCGTAGTGAGTACGCCGGGTTATGGGCCGGGTAAGGCGGAAGTCGAGCAGATCGTGCCGCGCGTGCCATGGCCGTGCTACGGCCCGGCTGAACTTGTGATCCATCCCGCTACCCAGATGGTGCCAGAACTCTTCGGTGAATTGACCGAATCACGCCTGCGCGAATACGAGGTCTTCCGAGATCCAGCGCTAGCCCGGCGGTTAGCGGCTGCCGGTGTGCAGACTGTAGGCTTCGAGGCAGTGATATGAACATCCTGCGCTTGCCTTCCCAACAGCAGATTTACGACACCGCGCCGCGCTGGTTCCAGCGCGTGCTGGTCAATGCCGAAGCGGTGCGCCGTGAGTGGTTTCGCCGTTACGGTGATTATCAACGGCTGGTGACCGCCCACGATCCGGCGTGGTACTATCGTCCACGCGCCGAACAAGAAGCATGGCAACTTGCCCAGCTCAACCGTTTGCTGGCTGAGGCTCGCCGGCGCGTGCCGCACTATCGCCGCGTGTTGCCTGACCGCACGCTCGCTAGCTTGGCCGAATTACCGAGTCTCCCGATGCTGTGCAAGGAACAGATCCGGTGCAACCCGTTTGATCTCGTCGCCGCGGATTGCGACCGCCGCACCCTCTGGCCGCGCAAGACGAGCGGTTCGACCGGTACGCCGCTCACGTTCTATCTCGACCGCGAAGCGACGCGCAACCATCAGGCGCCTGCCGATGCGATGCTGGCCGCGTTGGGGTGCCGGTTTGGCGAACCACGCGCCCGCTTCTCCGGCGCGTATGTCGCTCCCTACAACCGCACGAAACCGCCGTTCTGGATCTGGATCGATCTCTACCGCCAGTTGCAGTGCTCGGCCTACCATCTCGCGCCGGCGTTTTACCCGCACTACCTGCGCGTCTTGCGCGAGCGCGGCGTCGTGTATGGCACCGGCTACCCGACGGCATGGCACCTCTTGGCAACCTACATCTTGGAAAGCGGCGACCAACCGCCGCGCTTGCGCGCGATTATTACCGATAGCGAAGGGATTTCGCTTGAGCAACAGGCCGTGGTTGAGCAGGCATTTGGTTGTTCCATGGTGCAAACCTATGGCACCGGCGAGATCGGGCAGATCGCGTGGCAATGCGAGCATCGCCGCTACCACGTGCTCAGCCGGGCCGCGATCGCTGAAGTGGTTGATGATACTGGCCAGCCAGTCGCTCCCGGCGAGACTGGGCAGATTGTGATCACGACGTTTGCTAGTGCGGGGACGCCGTTTATCCGTTACCAGACCGGAGATCTCGCTACGCTGGCCGCCGATGATTGTCCGTGTGGCCGCCATAGCCCGTCGTGGCTGGCGATCGAGGGCCGGATTGATGACCGGATCAAGACTCCCGATGGGCGCTGGATCGGGCGGCTCAGCCACGTGACCAAGCCGGGGGTGGGGATCAAAGAGAGCCAGATTGCTCAAGTCGCGCTCGACCGGATCGTGATCCGGGTGGTACCGGCACCCGATTTTGCGCCTGAATCGATGCAGGCGGTGCTAGCAGATGCGCGTCGCTATCTCGGCCCCTCGATGCAGATCGAATGGGAGCTGGTCGAACGTTTGCCGCGCACCCGCGCCGGCAAGTTGCGCCATGTCGTGCGTGAAATACCGTTGTAACGCGGTCAAACCCGATGCACATTCTCTACCTGCACCAATACTTCACCACTCGCGCCGGGGTTGGCGGCACCCGTTCGTATGAGTTCGCCCGCTTCTTTATCCAGCAGGGTCATCGCGTCACGCTTGTAACCGCCGCCGATCGTCAGACGCCGTGGTCAGGCGGATGGTGGCGCCAGTGCGACGTTGACGGCATTCATGTCGTCGAGGTGCGGGCCGGTTATGCCGATTACAGCCGCGGTACGGCGATTGGCTATGGGCAGCGGATCGTCGCCTTCATCCTCTTTGCGCTCGCCAGCTTGCTGGCCGTGTTGCGGGTCGAACGGCCCGATGTGGTGTTTGCCACCAGCACGCCGCTAACGATTGGCATTCCCGGTATGGTGGCTAGTCGCTGGCATCGCGCATCGCTGGTCTTCGAGGTGCGTGATCTGTGGCCGGAAGCGCCGATCCAGATGGGAGCGCTGCGCCAACCTCTGCTGATTCTAGCTGCGCGCTGGCTCGAACGCGCCATCTATCGCCGATCATGTCACATTATCGCACTCTCGCCCGGCATGCGGCAGGGGATCATCGACGCCGGCGTCGCGCCGGAGAAGATCAGCGTCATTCCCAACGCCGCCGATCTTGACCTCTTCCACCCGCAGCGCGATGGCGGCGGGTGGCGCGCGCGGCTGGGCAATCCATCGTTTCTCGCCCTCTACTTTGGCACCATGGGAGAAGCGAACGATCTGCGGCAGGTGATCGAGGCGGCGCGGGTGGTGCAGGAGCGGGGGTATGACGATGTGTTGATCGCACTAGCTGGGCAAGGCCGCCAGCGTCCGCAGCTTGAGGCATTAGCGCAAGAGTACGGTCTGCGCAATGTACGGTTTCTTGATCCGTTGCCCAAAGCCGAAGTCGCCGATCTAGTCGCCGCCGCCGATGTCTGCCTGACAATCTTCAAAGCAGTGCCGGTGCTGGCGACCTGTTCGCCCAACAAGCTATTCGATACGTTGGCCGCCGGAAAGTCGGCCATCGTCAACACGCCGGGTTGGTTGCAACAATTAGTCGAAACCCATCAGTGCGGTCGCTATGCCCGCGGCGGCGATCCCGCCGATCTGGCGGCGCAGATTATCTATTTGCGCGAGCATCCTGACTTCACCCGCCAAGCTGGTTGCAAGGCGCGGGCATTGGCCGAACAACAATTCGATCGCCGGCAACTGGCCGCTGCCGCGTTATCCGTCTTGCAAACCTGTGCGGCACGCCACAATCTCCCGCTCTCCTGATGTCATTACGAGCCGAGCGGTAGGGCCGAGCCCCGCTCGGCTCGTCGCGAGGCTGCGAGGTGGGTGAGGGGGCTGGAGGCAACCACAAAGCCGCAAAGGATTGCAACGCAAAGGCGCAAAGCGCGCAGAGAACGCGAAGGGGTGCGATGGCAGGGATACGAGCGCGCTTGTGTTCCCTTCCCCCTCGGCGTCCTCTGCGGTAAAAACGTCGCCCTCGCCCGCCGCGCGGCGAAGCAATCTCCCGCGAGCGTGGGAAGGATACCTCCACGCACGGTTTCCGCTAGAGCAAGAGATTGCTTCGGGGGGTTGCGCCCCCTCGCAATGACAACCGAACACACCGCTGCTGGTGATGGCGAGCGAATTGCAGCAGACGCCCATCACCCCTCTAACGTCTGTTGCACCGCCACTTCCAACGAACTGGCCCGAAACGGCTTCTCAATCAGCGGCGCATCGGTAATCTCAACGCCCTGCAAGGCGGCAAACCCGCTCATATAGAGCACCTTGAGCGCTGGCGATATCTGCCGCGCTTGCATTGCCAAGCTTTGCCCGTCTGTCTCTGGCATCACCACATCGGTGAGGAGGAGATCAATCGGCTCATTGTGCAGGATCTCTAGCGCCGTTTTGCTATCTTGGGCGGCAAAACTGGTGTAGCCAAGATTGCGCAGTGTAGTGACGGTCATGCGCAGCAGATCTGGATCATCATCAACCACCAGTATTCGCGCCTCGCGGCGCGATGCCGGCTCGATGACAACTGGCTCTTCTCCTACCGGTTGATCAGCGCACGGCAGATACAGCCGCACCGTGGTGCCACGGCCTAACGTGGAATAAATTTGCGCGGTGCCGCCCGATTGGCGGGCAAAGCCGTAGACCATCGCCAACCCAAGTCCGGTGCCGCGCCCGCGCTCTTTGGTGGTGAAGAAGGGTTCAAACGCGCGCGCAGCCACCTCTGGCGGCATACCGGTGCCGGTGTCGGTCACGTCGATCACAATGTAGCAACTGGGGGCAAGGATGGCTAGCAACATTGTGTCTTCACTAGTGACGCGCTGTTCTCTGATTTTGATCGTTAAGTTGCCGCCGTTTGGCATAGCGTCGCGGCTGTTAATAACTAGATTGAGGATCGCTGCCTCAAGCCCGGCCCGGTCGGCGCGGGCCGGCTGGTTGGTTTGTTCGATCAGCTCAAGTTTAATCGCTGAACCGACGGTCACTTGAATGAGTGGCAGAAATTCGCGCAACACTTGATTGACATCAATGGTGGTCGGCGCTAACGGTTGCCGGCGGGCCACCGCCAAGAGACTCTTGGTCAGTTCGGCGCCGCGCAGCGCCGCGTGCAACGAGGCTTCGATCATCTGCCGCGCTGCTTCATCGCCTTGCCAATCACTGAGCGAGAGATCAAGGTTGCCAATGATAATGCCGAGCAGGTTGTTGAAATCGTGGGCCAACCCGCCGGTGAGCAAACCGAGCGCCTCGAGCTTCTGCGTTTCGCGGATGCGTTCATCGATCTGCTTGCGTTCGGTAATGTCGCTCAGGGCGCCGACCATGCGCGTCACGTTGCCGTCAGCGTCGCGCAACGCTTCGCCCCGCGCCAAGATCCAGCGATAGTTGCCATCGCGGTAGCGCATGCGAAATTCCATGTTGAATGGTTCGAGGCCGGCAAAGTGACGATCGAGCGCCTTCGTCACTTCTGGCCAGTCATCGGGATGGATGCGCTCGAAGAAGGTGGTGATAGCATTGGGCAGCTCATTCTCGCCAAACCCAAACAGCGCCTTCCACTGCGACGAGAGATAGGTCACGCCATCGAGAATGTCCCAATCCCATACGCCATCTTGCACCGCGCGCTCCGCCAGGGCGTACCGTTCTTCGCTTAGCCGGAGCCGTTCAGCGATCACATGCTGCTCGATCACTGGCCCGGCGAGATGGCTGATAAATTGGAGAAGCGTGCGATCTTCGCTGAGCGGTGGCGCCGCCCGCGCCGACCAAACGGTAAAAGCGCCAATCACCGCACCGCCGGCGCCGAGGATCGGTTCCGCCCACAGTGTAGACAAGCCGCTCTCTTGCGCGGCGGACGCAAGACGCGCCCAATTGGGATCAGCGGGTAATTCCGGTACGATCACGCGCTGCTGCGCGAGCAGCGGATGCCAGATGGCTTCCTGCCCCGGCTGAAGGCTCTGTTCTAGCATCTGGCTGAGTGTAGGCGGCAGGTTGGGGGCGATGACGTGGTGTGGCCGGCGGGTGGCGGGGTCGAAGAGCGCAATCGCGCAACGTGTGTCAGGTTGTTCTTCTTCAAAGGCTTGAATCAGGGTGTTCATCAGGGTTTGCAAACTTTCCCCTCCTAACAGGCTGGTGAAGAGTTGAACCCGGAGCCGTTCGTGCAATTCGAGCCGTTTCAAGGCGCTGATGTCGGTATGGGTGCCGAGTATGCGCACCGGATTGCCATCGGCATCACGCTCGACAATCGACCCTACCGATAGAATCCATTTCCACCCGCCTTGCCGCATCCGTGAGCGAAACTCAACCCGGTATTCGGGAATGCGCCCGCTAATATAGTCAAGGTAGGTCTGGTAGACTGCGCTCGCATCGCCGGGGTGCAACCGGTCGCGCCATTGCTGGTTGGTTTCGGTAAACGTAGCCGGATCGTACCCCAACATGGTTGCGTATTCATCGTTGACCACGATATGCCCGTTGCGCAGATCGAGATCGTATAACCCTTGATTGGCGGCGCGCAATGCTAATTCGAGCCGGCGCGCATTGATCTGAAGTGTTTGTAAACTTTCGTATTCAGTAGTGACATCGGTGAAAAAAACAAAAATAAAGGTCTGGCCGTTGCTATACACGCCTCCCGGCGCGATATTGCAGTAGAAGATTGAGCCATCGCGCCGGCGGCAAATGATATTGAGCAGTGGTGCCTGATCGCCGGCGCTTATACGCTGAAAGGCGTCAATGATCGTTGGGCGGGATTCGCTTGGGTGCAAATCTTCGATCTGCAGGGTGACCATTTCCGCTGCCGAATACCCGAAGAGCACGTGCATTGCCCGATTGGCCCACCGCACCTGCCGGCTGGCTAGTTCGGCTTCGATCACGCCGTGCGGCGCATGTTCGACGACGGTGCGCAACCGGCGCGTTTCGCGTTCAGTCCAGCGCTGCATGCGCTCCTCGCGCTGCGCAATCAATGGCAAGCGAGCCAGATCGCCCTCGATCAAGAGATCGACAATGGTCTGCTCATTGGCAAAATGCGTGACATCATATTCTGCCAACGTGCAGATGAGCACGAGTGCAATGCCCGCCGGCATGCTGTAGCGCACGGCTGGCCGGCAGACAATGAAGGTCGGCGGTTGGGTTTCGAGGTGTGTGATCAGGTCGCTCAGCGTAGGAACGAAGGAGTAGCTAATCTGGGGAAAGGGAACCAGCGTTTGAATAATCGACTCCCGCAGATCGTCAACGGCGAAGAGAAGGAGGTGGGTGCGAGTGCTGGCCATGGTGGTATCCTATGCGTAACCGAGGCGACAGATCGCACCGGGTATCTATTATTATATCACTCCGCTTCGCTATCGCCTATATCTCAAGATGGATGATAGTCCCACCCATCACCCCACACGCTGTCGCGCGCGCGCCGCCATGCCTCGCCTTGGCTGCGGGTGACGGTAATATGTTGCAGGCCCTGCGCCGTGCAAACCTGTAGTTCGATCCGTTTGCTGTGTGTGATGGGATGACGCACGATCCGCCCGTTGGCCGGCGGTGCGCCGTGGCGGGCAGCGATGAGGTACGCGAACTTTTCGTCTTCAAACGGCGCGGCTGCGCCTTTTAGGCGGCGTTGGAAGGCAGGCCGCGCAATCCGTTGCCCAAAATGACACCAGTCATTGCGGGCGGCGAGCGGGCATTCGCCGGTGTGCGGGCACGGCGCTAGAATGCTAGCATCACGCTTGATCAATTCGCTGCGGATACTCAACATGGTGGCATGGCCTGCCGGGGTGCCCGGTTCAACCAGCACCAACGCGCCGTGTGTGGCATTCCAGAGCCGACTGAGCAACAGTACCCGCACCGCCGACTCGATCTCGCCGTAGACATACCCGGCGACCACCAGATCGCTGTCTGGCAGCCGGTCGAGGGCAAGCACATCACTGCGTTGCCATATGATGGGCGGCAGATCCGCGCCGGTGACCAATTGCTCGCCGAGGCGCGTTATCGCCGGTTGCCGTTCGATCGCGACGATCCGGCGTAGCGATGGCCACTGTTCGGCGGCGGCCCAGATCGCGGCGCCGCTGCCCGCGCCTACATCGAGCATACGGGTAGGGGCAAAATCGGGTTGCGCCTCTGCAAGCCGCTTGAATACCGATCGTAACGCGGCGTAGGTGGCCGGCATGCGCCATGCCGCATACGCCACTGCCTCAAGCGGCGAAGTGATGACCGGCGCACTGCCGGCGCTCGCTTCCCGGTAGCGATTCGATAACGCGGCGGCGGTTTGCTCAAGCGCCGCCGCCGGCTGGGTGGCAATCACGCGCTCAAGCGCGCGCTGTAACGAAGCTGGTAGTTGCATGGTTCGTTTCCTCAACGGTTCTGGTAGCTCTCTCTATTCTATTGCATACTCCAAGACGTAACCGAATCTCTGGAAGGTCGAGCCAGCTCGTTCCTCTCTATACTATAGGTTCAAGGTCAGCCAGAACGCATGAGTGCAGATTATGGTTCAAGGCTTTGCGATGCGCTGGTGTTCCCTCACCTCCAGCCCCGCTTCCACCGGCGCGGGGGAGGGGGGCAGAGCTCAGCTTTGACACATCGTACAGCGATCAACCATTGTCCTCAATCAGATGTTCTGTCCGCCACTCAATATCCACAGGCACGGGGAGATACCCGCGCCTAGCCATCGAGATGTGAAGGCCAAACCGGTGGCAGTGCGTGTATGCTCGGCGGTAAAACGGATTGCTGCTTGCAAACGTGCAATCATACCGCTATTGACCGCTCTACCGCAACCAGCGCGAACGGTGCGCTGCTGATCCCTGCTCATTTCATGGTATACTAAAGACATAGCGTCCACTTATAAAAGAATCTCCTATCGAAACCAAAAGTGCGGCCCGCTAGCCGCAGGAGTACGGAATGAACCGTGCTGAACTGATCGCAGAGCTTGAGCGCATCCTTGGCCCGCGCGGTGTGGTTGCCACACCTGATGCGTTGCTAACCTACGATGCCGACGGTTGCGTGATGGATACCCACGAGCCGCATGTGGTGGCGTTGCCAACCAGCGCCGAGCAAGTGGCAGCGATTGTCCGGCTAGCCGCTCGCGCCGGTATGCCAATCGTGCCGCGTGGCGCCGGCACTGGTCTATCGGGTGGCGCAACTCCGATGCAGGGCGGCATTGTTATTTCTACCGCCCGCATGGATAAGATTTTGCAGGTTGATACTGCCAATGGTCGCGTGCTGTGCCAACCCGGTGTAATTAATTGGGAGTTGTCACAGTATCTCAAGCCCTTTGGCTACCAATTCGCCCCCGATCCCTCGTCACAAAAAGCTTGCACTGTCGGCGGCAATATTGCCAACAACTCCGGCGGCCCCCATTGTCTGAAGTATGGCATTACCGCCAGCCACGTGCTGGCCGTGCAGGTTGTGCTGCCTGATGGCTCGATTATGTGGACGAGTGATGGCAGTGCGCATACCCCCGGCTATGATCTGACCGGCGTGATTACTGGCTCGGAAGGGACGATTGGTTTTGTCACGGCGGCGTGGCTGCGCTTGACCCGGCTCCCCGAAGCGGTGCGGGTGGTGTTGGCGCTCTTCCCCGATATTGCCGGCGCTTCCAACACAGTCTCCCAAGTGATTGCGAGCGGGTTGTTGCCGGCGGCGCTAGAGATTATGGATCGGCTGGCGATTAAGGCCGTCAATGACATGTACAAGTTAGGGCTGCCCGAAGCCGCCGGCGCTGCGTTGCTGATCGAGGTTGATGGCGTCGAAGATGGTCTCGATGAGCTGCTGCACGATGTGACCGCGATCTGTTGGCGCAACGGCGCGATCGATGTCCGCCCGGCCCGCACCTTGGCCGAGCAGAATCAGGTTTGGGCGGCGCGCAAGAATGCCTTCGGCGCGATGGGTCGCCTTGCGCCGACCTACTATTTGGTTGATACGGTGGTGCCGCGCACCAAACTGCCGCAGACGATGGATGAAGTGGGCCGGATTTCGCGCGAGTTCCGCTTGCCGATCGCGAATGTGTTCCATGCTGGCGATGGCAACTTGCATCCGATTATCCTCTTTGATCGCCGCGATCGCTCGCAAAATCAGCGCGCGCTTGAAGCCGCCACTGGCGTGATGAAGGTGAGCATCGATTTCGGCGGCGTCATCAGCGGCGAACATGGCATCGGTGTTGAGAAGCAAGATTACATGACCTTGCTCTTTACAACGGATGATCTCGCGGCGATGGCCGGTCTGCACCAGAGTTTCGACCCGCACGATCTGTTTAATCCCGGTAAAGTGTTCCCCAAGGGGCGCGGTTGCGGCGAGTTGGCTGCCCTGCGCCGGTCAGGGGTGGCGTGGAGTGTTTTGAAGTCGAGATAAGCCCATGAATCTCGCCCTGTTACGCGCCGATTTAGCAGCGATCAGCGGTGAACAGTACGTCCGTGAGCATCCCGCCGATCGCCAAATCTATGGCCAAGCGCCCTTGCTGACGGTCGCTCCCGGTTCACTCGAAGAGTTGGCTCAGACGGTGGCCCGTCTCGTGGCTGAACCAGTGGCGATCGTACCGTGGGGTGGCGGCACTCAGCAGACGTGGGGCCGCCCGCCGGCTCGCCCATTTGTGGTGATGGAAACAAGCCGTCTGAATCGCATTCTTGACTATACCCCTGACGATTTGACCATTTCGGTCGAGGCTGGGATGACCTTGGGCGCACTGAGCGCCGCTCTAGCCGCTAACGGCCAGATGTTGCCGTTCGATTGCCCGTTGCCGGCGCAGGCAACGATTGGCGGTTTGCTCGCCACGGCAATGGATGGCCCGCGCCGGTTGGGGTATGGCTCGGCGCGCGATTTGTTGATCGGCATTCGCGTGGTTGAAGCGACCGGGCGGATCTCGAAAGCCGGCGGCATGGTGGTCAAAAATGTCAGCGGCTTCGATATGATGAAGCTCTATCTTGGCAGCTTCGGCACGTTGGCGATCATTGCCTCGGCCAATTTCAAGCTGATTCCGCAGCCACGGGCCGCTGCCAGCATTCTCTGTCGCGCCGCGACGTCGGCTCCGCTGTGGAAATTGATCAATGCGATTGCCGCCAGCCAACTGGTGCCGGTGGCCGTCGAGTATCTTGAAGGGTTTGAGCACGCCGGTGCGCCGTGTGCTGTGGCGGTGCGCAGCGAGGGTTTGCCGGCGGCGGTTGAGCGCCACGTGCGCGATGTCACCGCGTTTGCGCAGCAGGCTGGCGTCAGTACCGAACCGCTGCGCGACGCCGCCCATGAACAGCTCTGGAATGCGATCAATGATGCGCCGCAGACGGAAACGCTCGCCGCTGATGAGCTGGTGGTGCGCGTGACCTGCTTGCCCGCCGATTTGAGCAATGCGTTAGCGGCGGCGCGCGCAGCGGCCCAACGCGCTAATTTGCCGCTGCAAGTCACGGCGCGCGCGCTGAACGGTGTGGCCTATCTGCGCGTGCGCGGCTCCGCTGAAGCCTTGCGCGAGTGGCACGCTGCCCTGCTCAAAGCCGCGCCGCAGACGATGCTGCTCGCTGTGCCGCCGGCCTTGATCGCTGAACTGCCGGCCTTCGGCACGCGCATCGCGAACCTTGATCTGATGCGCCGAATCAAGCAGGAGTTTGATCCGGCCGATCTGCTCAATCCGGGCCGGTTTGTGGTGGGTCAGGCGGGATAAACGAAACCACCCGGCGCACGTTCTCGCCCGCACAACCGATTGTGTTAGCTCCGCCTCGCCGGGCTAGGAGCACGAGCATGTACACAACCGAACGTACATTCAGCCCGCGGCGCGGGCTTCGCAACCCTAGCCCGGCCCAGAAAAGCCGGAGACAAAAGCCGGCCTCGCCGGGTTGGGTGCGCGAGCACGTACACAACCGAACGCACGTTCAGCCCGCGCCGCGGGCTTCGTAGGAAAGCCCGGCCCTTCAGGGCCGGGCGCACAACCCGGCCATTGGGTTAGGCCAAACCTATCACATAGGGGCACAAACGCTGAGCATAGCATAAGGAGTATCTTATAGTGTCTGTTGCTACACCGGCAACCTTGATCGATGATCTCCGCGCTGCGCTGGGGGCCGATGCCGTTGTCGTCGCTCCCGAAGCGTTGCTGACGTATGACTCCGATGGCAGTATGCTGGTCTCGCATCCGCCAGATGTGGTGGTGCTGCCGGCCACCGCCGAACAGGCTGCTGAGGCGGTGCGCTTGGCGGCCCGCGCTGGCGTGCCGATCGTAGCCCGCGGCGCTGGCACCGGCATTGCCGGTGGCGCGGTCCCGTTGCGTGGCGGCATGATGATCAGCACTGCGCGCATGGATAAAACCCTATCGGTCGATCTGCGTTCGCGGTTGGCAGTGGTGCAACCCGGTGTGGTTAACTCTGATCTGAATGCTTATCTTGCCCCGCGTGGCTACCAGTTCGCGCCTGATCCCTCTTCCCAACGCGCCAGCACCATCGGCGGCAATATCGCCACCAACGCCGGCGGCCCCCATTGCCTCAAGTACGGCGTGACCAGCAATCACGTGTTGGCCGTCGAGGTGGTTGATCATACCGGCCAACGCTATTGGACTGGCGATGGCGTGCTTGATCCGGTTGGCTATGATTTGACCGGTCTCATTGCTGGGAGCGAAGGGACGCTCGGCGTGGTGACGGCGGCGATCGTTCGTCTGACACCGCTGCCCGAAGCGGTGCGGGTGGTGCTGGCTCTCTTCCCGTCGGTGGTGGCGGCAGCAGCAGCGGTGAGCGCCGTGATCGCCGCCGGTTCGCTGCCGACTTCGCTCGAATTGATGGATCACAACGCGATCCGGGCCGTGAATCAAGCGTATGATCTGGGTTTGCCTGAAACGACCGGCACGACCGCGCTGATTATCGAAGTCGATGGCGTCAATGATGGTCTTGACGATCAGCTCGATCAGATTATCGCTATCTGCCGCACGCACGGCGCCTTCGATCTGCGCCCGGCCCGCGATCCAGCGACGCAGGCCCGGGTCTGGACGGCGCGGAAGTCGGTGGCCGGTGCGATCGGTCGCCTTGCCCCGGCGTACTATCTGGTGGATACGGTGGTGCCGCGCACCAAATTGCCACTGATGATGGAGCAGGTCGAGCGGTTGCGCGCCGAGTACCGGCTTGAGGTGTGCAACGTTGCCCACACCGGCGATGGTAATTTGCACCCGCTCGTGCTCTATGATCCGCGTGACCCTGATCAGCGCCGGCGGGCGCACGATCTGGCGGCGAGCGTGCTTGAACTCAGTATCGAGCACGGCGGTGTGGTGAGCGGTGAGCATGGCATTGGGCTAGAGAAGTGCGAATATCTACCGCGCTTCTTCTCGCCCGCTGAGTTGCAGTTGCACGCCACGATCCATCAGGTCTTCAATCCGACCGGCTGTTTCAACCCAGCCAAGATCTTTCCCGCTGACACCACCCCCGCCGAGTTAGCAGCCGCGCGCGCGGCCCGCTTGCAACAGCATGATTCGGCCCGCGCCGCTGTTGCGCTGGCTCCCGGTACATTCGTTGCCCCGGAAACGCCGGCTGCCGCTGCCGAATTGCTCAACGCTTGCCATCACGCTGGGGTGGCGGTGATCCCGACCGGTGGCGCGACGGCGCGTTCGCCAGACGCGGTGACGGTTTCTACCTTGCGCTGGCACGGGCCGCTGCTCTACGAGCCGGACGATCTGACGATCAAGGTGGCTGCCGGTACCACGCTGGCCGAGTTGCAGGCGTTGCTGGCACCGCATAACCAGATGCTTCCGCTCGATATTGCTGATCCACAGCGCAGTATTGGCAGTCTGGCGGCGACGGCGACCGATGGCCCGCGCCGCTTGGGGTACGGTTCGTTCCGTGATTGGGTACTGGCGCTCGATGTGCTCGAACCTGATGGCGAGCTGGTGCGGCTTGGCGCGCAGGTGGTCAAGAATGTCACCGGCTATGATCTAGTGAAACTCTACGTCGGCAGCGCCGGCACGCTTGGTCTGATCACGGCGGTGGCGCTGCGGCTCTTTCCCCAGCCGCCGGCGAGCGCCACTTTGCTGGCGCAGATGCCCGATGCGGCGACGGCATGCTCCATGCTCGACGCGCTGGCTGCCTCGCGGCTGTTGCCTACGGCGGTCGAATATCTGGCCGATCGCAATGGCGTGGTGGTGGCCATGCGGGCCGAAGGTCATCTGGCGGCGGTTGAGCGCCATCTGCGCGAGACGGTGGCGCTGGCCCAGCAGCGTGGCGGCACGGTGACGGTTGCCCGCGCTGCCGATGAAGCCGCGTTTTGGTACCAGACCGTCACCCGTTATGCGCCGGTTGCCGATCAGGCGTTACTACGACTGAGCGTCTGGCCGGCCCGTTTCGCCGCCGCGCTCCACACCATCGAGCAAGCTGCCCAGCGCCGGCAGGTGACGGTTGCTGTGACCGCCCATGCCCTCAACGGTATCATTTACCTGCAAGTTGCCGGCGATCCGGCGCAGGTGGCTGCCTATCACGCCGAGTTGGTCGCTGCGTTTCCGCATACTCGCCTGCTCGCCTCCCCGCCTGCGCTCGTCCTGCAGGCGCCGGTGTGGGGCCAGTCGCCGGTGGCGCTTGACCGGATGCGTGCGCTCAAAGTTGCGATTGATCCTTATGGCCGGATGCATCCAGCCGCGTTTTGGTTTACCAATCAGCCTTCATAATCCAGAGGAGAAGCGCCTGTGACAGTGACTCAACCTTCGTCACCCGCATCGCAGCCGGTCATTCCGCTCGTGATCGGCTTTAGCGCCAAAGATAAACCCAGCCCTGACATTATCAATACCTGCGTTCATTGCGGGTTGTGCCTCTCGTCGTGTCCGACCTACCGCGAGACCGGTCTTGAGATGGCTTCGCCGCGAGGCCGGATCTATCTGATGAAGGCGGTTGATGAAGGTCGCATCAGCCTCGCCAGTGAAGTTTTTCAAGAGCAGATGAGCCTCTGCCTCAATTGCCGGGCTTGCGAAGCGGTCTGCCCGTCGGGGGTGCAGTACGGTGCGATCCTTGAAGCGAGCCGGGCCCAAATCGAGCAGGCCCGCGCTGGCAAGGCTGGCCCGCCGGCCACCCCCGGCGCGCCGGAGCCGAAACTGCCGCCGCGCCCGCTCTGGCAGCGCGCTTTGCGTGGCGCCGTGTTTGGGGTATTGTTTAAGCGGATGGAGGTCTTCCGCCTCTTTTCTGCGATGATGCGCCTCTATCAGCGCAGCGGCGCGCAGTGGCTGGCCCGCAAGAGCCGCCTTCTCAAGCTGTTGGGCTTGGCTGACACCGAAGCCATGCTGCCGCCGATTAGCGACCGCTTCAGCGTGCCGCAGGGGCAGATTTTGCCGCCTGAAGGCGAACGGCGCTATAGTGTCGCCCTACTCACCGGCTGCATTATGAGCACGGCGTTCGCGCATGTCCACGAGGCTACCATTCGGGTGTTGCGCAAGAATGGCTGCGAAGTGATCATCCCGCCCGATCAAGGTTGCTGCGGCGCGTTGCACACCCACGGCGGCGATCTCGACGGCGGGCGCGAGCTGGCCCGGCAGAACATCGCCGCGTTTGAAGGCTTGGGAGTGGACGCCATTATCGTCAATGCTGCCGGTTGTGGCAGTACGCTCAAAGAGTATGGCCATCTCTTGCACGACGATCCGGCGTGGCGCGAACGGGCCGAACACTTTAGCGCCAAAATCAAGGATGTGCATGAATTTCTGGCTGGCATTGAGCTGAACCGGGCCGCTTTGGGCCGGCTTGACCTCACCGTCACCTATCAAGAGCCGTGCCACCTTGTGCATGCCCAGCGGATCAGCGCTCAACCACGGGCGTTGCTGAACGCCATCCCCGGCTTGACCTTGAAAGAGATGCCTGAGTCGTCGTTGTGCTGCGGCAGCGCCGGTATCTACAACGTCACCCAGCCTGAGATGGCGATGAGCCTTGGCGCGCGCAAGATCGACAATGCGCTGACCACCGGGGCCGAAATTATTGCTACTGCGAACCCCGGTTGCGCGTTGCAACTGGCCGGTGAATTGCGCCGGCGCGGCAAACAGGTCGAGGTGCGCTATATTATCGAATTGCTCGATGCCGCGTATCGAAAAGTTGAAACCCCTGCCTGACAATTTAAGCAAGTGATTTTTAACAGCCCTGTGCAGCCGAATATATGCTGCACAGGGCTTGTTCATGTTGCGCGTTCGCTTCAACCTATGCTACTATAATTGCACCAATCGGCACAAATATCGCGCCTGTACAGGTCATAACGCCGAATCATCCTATTTGCAAGCAGCTCTCAATGGTGCGGTAAGCTGCCGGGATAACAAGGGATAAACGCTTGTTATTCCTGACAGATACGAAACGTAGAGGCAAGAAATATAAAGCTGGCAGCATTGACGAGCCGTTCTTCTGCTATAATCGAACGCGATAAAGTGTGCCCAAATTCACAAGTTTGCGTGCGGGTTATTGGATCCGCCCCGTATCTAGTCTGGCCACGCCAATGAGTGAGATCAATCTTCACCCTGCCGCGCCTGAGATCGAGGCTGTGCGCGCCCAATTGCAACAGGCGCGCGGCAAGCAGTTCTGGCGTTCGCTCGACCAATTGGTCGATACCCCTGCCTTCCGTGAGCTGGTCGCGCGCGAATTTCCGCAGGGCGCGAGCGAGCTGGCCGATCCGGTATCGCGCCGCACCTTCCTCAAGCTGATGGGGGCATCGCTGGCGCTTGCCGGTTTGTCGGGTTGTACGTTCGCTATCAAGCAACCGCAAGAGAAGGTGGCACCCTTCGCGCGCGCGCCGCGCGATCAGATCCCCGGTATTCCCAACTATTACGCCACCGCTGTGACGCTCGACGGATTTGCTTTGGGTGTGACGGTCAAGAGCCGCGAGGGGCGCCCGATCAAGATCGAAGGCAATCCGGCTCACCCGGCCAGCCTTGGCGCGACTGATGTCTTTGCCCAAGCTGAGTTGCTGGCGCTCTACGACCCTGATCGGCCGGAAACGGTGCGCCGGAGCGGCTTGCTGAGCACATGGCAGAGCTTTGTCACCGCTATTACCGAGACGTTGCAGGTGCAGCGCGCCTTGCAAGGGCAAGGGATGCGGTTGTTGACGCCGACTATCACTTCGCCGACGTTGCGGGCTCAGATTGCCGAGTTGCTGACGAATTTCCCGGCGGCGCGCTGGGTGCAGCACGATCCGGTTGGGCGCAGCAATACCTATGCGGGTGCGGCATTGGCCTTCGGCGCGCCCTACGAGCCGCGCTACAACTTCGCCGAGGCTGAGGTGGTCGTGGCGCTCGATGCCGATTTTGTCAGCGAGGGGCCGGGCCGCGTGCGCTACGCCCGCGATCTGATGCAGCGCCGCCGCGTCCGTGCCAACGCCGAATCAATGAGCCGGTTGTACGTCGCCGAGCCGGTCTTTTCGCCGACCGGCGCACTGGCCGATCACCGGCTGGCGGTGCAGTCTGGCTTGATCGGCCAACTGGCCGCGGCTGTAGCCAACGAGTTGGGGGTGGCGGCTGTTGCACCGGCCACTGGCCTCAATGAGGCGCAGCAGCAGTGGGTTACTGCCGTCGCCGCTGATCTGCGCCGCGCCGGCAATCGGGCAGTGGTGGTGGTTGGTGAAGCCCAACCGCCGGTGGTGCATGCGATTGCCCACGCGATCAATGGGCAGCTTGGCGCTGTCGGCACGACCGTTGAGTACGCAGAGCCGGTCGCCCAGCCGTCCGATCCGCAGGATTTGGCGGCCTTAGTGAACGATTTGCGCGCCGGTAGCGTTGAGTTGTTGGTGATTATCGATAGCAATCCGGCCTTTACTGCCCCGGCCGATCTGGGTTTTGCCGAGGCGATGCGGCTGGCCAAGCAGGTCGTTGTACTCAATCCCTACGAAGACGAGACAGCGGCGCTGGCGACGTGGTTTATCCCGCTTGCCCATCCGCTCGAGTCGTGGTCGGACGCACGCGCCTACGATGGTACGGCCACCATCATCCAGCCGTTGACTATGCCGCTCTATGGCGCGCGCACCGCCCACGAGCTGTTGGCGGTGGTGAATGGGTCAATCGGTGCGACTGATTACGATATCGTGCGCGGCTATTGGCAGCAGCAAACCGGGCTTGAGAGCGCTGCGTTCGACGATTTTTTCAAGCGGGCGCTCAGCGCTGGCGTGATCGATGGTTCGCGCTTTGCACCGGTGACCGTGACCTTGCAACCCGGTCTGCGTCTGCAAGCGCCGGCGCCCTCGGCAGGTCTAGAGCTGATCTTCCGCCCCGATCCGGCGATCTGGGATGGTCGCTTTGCCAATAATGGCTGGCTGCAAGAGCTGCCCCGTCCGATGACTAAGCTGACGTGGGATAACGCCGCGCTGGTCAGCCCGCGTACCGCGATCCGCTTGCTGAATCTGCCCTTTGACCCGGCTAGCCTCGCTGCTCCCGGCCGGGCGCGCGATCAGGCGCTTGAGCGATTGGCCGGCGAGAATGGCCGCATGATCGATGTGAATACGCCCGTTGGGACGTTGCGGCTGCCGATCTGGATCATGCCCGGCCATGCCGACGATACGATTACGGTGACGCTGGGGTATGGCCGTACCCATGGTGGGCGAGTGGCCGAAGGCGCTGGGTTCAATGTCTATCGCCTGCGCCAGAGCGCCAATCCGTGGCTAGTGGCCGGCGTGAGCGCAACCGCTGTGAACGAGCGTTATCTGCTGGTCAGCACCCAAGATCACTGGACGCTGGAAGGGCGTGATGTGGTGCGGGCCGGGGAATTTGCCCGCTTCAAGGAAGACCCCAAGTACATTGCCAAAGAGGCCTATACCGAGAAATACGGTTCGCCACAGAAGCCGAAGTACCAGTCTCTGCTGCCCCGCTTTGATTATAGCACCGGCAACCAGTGGGGCATGGTGATCGATCTCTCGGCGTGTATCGGCTGCAATGCCTGTGTGATCGCCTGCCAAGCCGAAAATAATATCCCCATTGTCGGCAAAGAGGAAGTGGCGCGTGGCCGCGAGATGCACTGGATCCGGATCGATCGCTATTACGCCGGGAGCGATCTCGATAACCCTGAAGCCTACATGATGCCGATGACCTGCGCTCAATGCGAGCAGGCGCCGTGCGAATTGGTCTGCCCGGTTGCAGCGACGGTGCATGACGCCGAAGGCATCAACAATATGGTCTACAACCGCTGTGTTGGCACCAAATACTGCTCGAACAACTGCCCCTTCAAGGTGCGCCGGTTTAACTTCTTGCAGTACAGTGACCTGACCAGCGAGAGCCTGAAGCTGATGCGCAACCCGGAAGTGACGGTGCGCAACCGGGGTGTGATGGAGAAGTGCAGCTACTGCGTGCAGCGGATTAGCGCGGCGCGGATCAGGGCCAAAGTGGAAGGCAATCGCCCCATTCGCGATGGCGAAGTTGTCACGGCTTGCCAACAGGTCTGCCCGACCGAGGCGATTATCTTCGGTAATATCAACGATCCCAACAGTCGGGTGGCCCAGATCAAACAGCAGCCGCACAACTATACCGTCTTCGATGAGCTGAATCTCAAGCCGCGCACGAGCTATCTGGCCCGGGTGCGCAATCCCAATGAGGCGATTGCAGGAGGCCATGGCGAAGGGTAGCAGCAGGCCGGCTTGGTGTGGCCGGCGCTAGAAATGAGTAGGGCGTATGGTGCAATCTGTTCGCAGATCGATCTTTACCCGTATGGCGCGGCTGGCGTGGCTGCCGCTCTGCCTGCTGCTGGTCGCCTGTCACGTTGATATGTACGACCAGCCGAAATATAAGCCGAACGATGTGAGTTCGTTCTTTCCTGATGGCCGGGCCATGCAGCCGCCGCCGGCCAATACGGTGCCGTTGAATAGCTACAATCCCAATTCGCCGTTGATGACCGGGCGGATCGAAGGGCAGTTGGCCGATCAATTGCCGCCGGAAATCAAGCTCGATGCCGCGCTGCTCGCCCACGGCCAATCGCGCTATAACGCCTTCTGTGCGCCGTGCCACGGTTTGGTCGGTGATGGGAATGGCGTGATCGCCTATCGCGGCCCTATGACAGTAACGAGTCTGCATAACGATCGGTTGCGCACGGTGCAGATCGGCTATT
This sequence comes from Chloroflexus sp., assembly GCF_034431535.1. Taxonomy (GTDB): domain Bacteria; phylum Chloroflexota; class Chloroflexia; order Chloroflexales; family Chloroflexaceae; genus Chloroflexus. The sequence continues at coordinate 57,252 of NZ_DAOUDC010000001.1, forward strand.
TCTTTGATGTGATCACGAACGGCATCGGCAGAATGTATAGCTATGCTTCGCGCATCCCGCCTGAGGATCGTTGGGCTATCGCTGCGTACGTGCGTGCCCTGCAATTGAGCCAGAATGCCGATGTCGTCTTGTTGACCGAGGCTGAGCTGCAACAAGTGAGAGCCGGCCGCTAGGCTAGAGAGCGAGAGACGCAACCTATGTCTGCCCAAATCTTTCCGCGTAATGCCAACGCGATCTTTCTGGCCAGCCTCTTCGGCCTTGTGATGCTGGTGGTCGGCATCATTGCCGCCATGGTCGGGTTTTACCTCTCGCCGTGGTATACGGATGTCGGGGTTGCCCCGGCCCAGCCGGTGCCGTTTAGCCACAAGCATCACGTTAGTGAGCTGAAGATCGATTGTCGCTATTGCCATGCGACGGTCGAGAAGGCGGCAACGGCCGGTTTCCCGGCGACCGAGACCTGTATGTCGTGCCACTCACAGGTGTGGACGACCAGCCCGTTGCTCGCAGTGGTGCGCGATAGCTACCAGACCGGTGAGCCGGTGGTGTGGAACCGGATTTACGATCTGCCCGATTTTGTCTATTTCAACCATTCGGTGCATGTAGCTAAAGGGATCGGCTGTAGTTCGTGCCATGGCCGGATTGACCAGCAACAGTTAGCTGCCAAGGCCCAACCGCTCTATATGGGATGGTGCTTGGGCTGCCATCGCGCGCCGGAAGATTACATTCGCCCGCGTGAAGAGGTCTTCAATATGGAGTGGGATGTCAACTCGCTATCGTTAGCCGAGCGGCAGCGCTTGGTGGCAGAGTACCAAATTCCGACTGATGGCCGGTTGACCAACTGCTTCGTGTGCCACCGCTAGAGGAGTGTTGATCATGAGTCACGCGCATGCGCAGAGTGAAGGCCCTTCTGCTGAGAGTTTGGCCCTCAATCACGAAGTCAGCGACGCGCGCGTCCAGCCGGTGATTTGGGGGATCGTCATGGTTGCCGGCACCATGGTGTTGGCGTTTGTGCTGGCGATGGTGTTGTTGGTGGTTTGGGTGGGGCCGGTAGCCGATCAGAGCAATACCCTCTCGAATGACGAGGTGACGCAATTGCAATTGCCGCCAGCGCCACGGCTTGAGCAAAATCCACGGGTTGACGGTGATCGGATCATTGCCGAAGCAACCGAGCGGCTCGAAAGTTATGGTTGGGTGAATGAGCGGGCTGGACGGGCGCATATTCCGATCGAGCGGGCAATGGAACTCTTGCTCGAACATGGCTTGGATGCGGTGAAATAACCCGCTGCATCACTAGAGAGCAGGAAGTATGAGACACTGGTTTTTGTTCGTGCTCATTGGGTGGCTCGCTGTGCTGCTGGTAGCGCCGGCAACGGTGTTGGCGCAGGGCGGCAAGACGAACCCATCCGATAACGTCGGCTTTGAGCAGCGGATGGGGTCGCAGGTGCCGCTTGATGCCATGTTCGTTGACGAGCAGGGGGCTGAGGTGCGGCTCGGCCAATTCTTTACCGCTGGCCAGCCGGTCATTCTGGTGATGAACTACTACGAATGCCCCATGCTCTGCTCGTTTGTGCGCGAGGGGGTGTTGGCGGCGCTGCAACAGGTAACGCTTACGGCGGGACGCGATTTTCAGGTGGTGAATATTAGTATCGACCCGCTTGAGACGCCGATGTTGGCGGCAAATGTGAAAGCGTTGACGATGCAGCGTTATGCCCGGCCCGGCGCTGAGAACGGCTGGCACTTTCTGACCGGCGGCGAAGAGCAGATCCGGCGGGTAGCAGACGCGATCGGTTTTAAGTACTTCTACGACGAAACGATCGATCAATATGCCCACGCTGCCGGGATGGTGGTGCTGACGCCGGAAGGCAAAACCGCGCGCTATTTCTTTGGGATTGAGTTTAACGTGTCGGACGTGCGGTTAGGCATCGTTGAGGCTTCAGCCGGCAAGGTGGGCAATCCGATTGACCAGTTCTTGCTGCTCTGCTACCAGTATGACCCCGCTTCCGGCAGCTATACGCCGGCGATTATGACGATCTTGCGCATTGCCGGGGCGCTCACGGTTATTGGGATTATCACGATGATTGTCATGTTAAGCCGCTCGACTCCCGGCGGCAATCTGCCGCCGCCGCGTGAGGCGGCGCCGGCTTAGTGGCAGTAGCGACCGGGGCGGTTTCGCCCCCAGATAGGACGAGGTATGCGCGATTTTCCGTTGTTTCCTGATCAGGCGTCAACCTTTGCGACACAGGTTGACCAACTCTACTTCTTTCTGGTGACCCTGAGCCTGATCTTCGCCGGGGTGCTGCCGTTTGTCATTCTCTATCTGATCGTTCGCTATCATCGCAGCCAGAAGGTTAATCGCAGCAATCCGGTTGACTCCAATTTGAAACTAGAGTTGACGTGGACGCTGATCCCACTGGGCTTGGTGATGGTGGTCTTCTTCTGGGGCGCGTTTCTCTATGTGCAGATACGCACGCCGCCAACCCGCACGCTTGACGTGTACGTGATCGGTAAGCAGTGGATGTGGCACGTGCAACATCCGAATGGCAAGCGGGAAAATAACGAATTGCATGTCCCGGTTGGCCAGCCAGTGAAGTTGATCATGACGTCGCAAGATGTTATTCATAGCTTCTATGTGCCGGCCTTCCGCGTTAAGCAAGATGTGCTGCCCGGTCGCTATACAATCATGTGGTTTGAGGCCACCAAACCCGGCGAGTATCACCTCTTCTGCGCCGAGTATTGCGGTACTGAGCACTCGCTGATGATCGGACGAGTGGTAGCGTTGTCGCTGGCCGACTACGAGAGTTGGTTGGCGACCCCCGGCCCGGTGGTGTTACCTGACGGTACGATCGATACCGGCCAGCCGGTGGTTGCGCCGACGATCGGCGATCCGATGGCGGCTGCCGGCGCGCGTCTGTTCACCAGCCTCGGCTGTCTTGGCTGCCACGCGATGGCTGGCGGCGGCGTCGGGCCGAGCTTACAAGGTCTCTATGGCGCGACCGAAAAGATGGCCGACGGTTCGACGGTGGTGGCTGATGAGAATTATCTGCGCGAGTCGATCCTCAATCCGAATGCGAAGGTAGTAGCCGGCTATGCCGCAGTGATGCCGTTGTATCAGGGGCAGATTACCGAAGACCAGCTCAACCAACTGATCGCCTACATTAAGTCGCTTGCCGACACGGGGAACTGAGCCTATGAGCACGCTTTCGCTTCCACAGAGCAGCTATATTCGCGACAACTCGCGCACCTTCGCCGATTGGTTGAAGTCGTGGTTGTTGACGGTCGATCACAAGCGGATCGCGATCCTCTATCTGTTGTCGATCAACTTCTTCTTCTTGCTCGGCGGGTTGGCCGCGACGCTGGTGCGAGTCGAGTTGATTACGCCGCAGGGCGATCTGATGTCGTCCGATGTCTACAACCGGGCTTTCACCTTGCACGGCGTGATCATGGTCTTCTTCTTCCTGATCCCGTCGATCCCGGCGGTGTTGGGTAACTTTCTGGTGCCGCTGATGCTCGGCGCGCGTGATCTGGCCTTCCCGCGCCTGAACCTGCTGAGCTGGTATCTCTATATGATCGGTGGCCTGTTTGCCCTGATCGCCGCCGTCTTTGGCGGCGTCGATACCGGCTGGACGTTCTACACGCCGTTTAGCTCGACCTACTCTAACTCGAATGTGGTGATGACGATCACTGGCGCATTCATTATGGGCTTTTCGTCTATTCTGACCGGTTTGAACTTTATCGTCACCATCCACAAGATGCGCGCCCCCGGCTTGACGTGGTTTCGCCTGCCGCTCTTTATTTGGGCTAACTACGCGACCAGCATCATCCAGATTCTGGCGACGCCGGTGTTGGGCATTGCGCTGTTGCTGGTTGTGGTGGAGCGGTTGTGGGGTGTGGGGATTTACGATCCGGCGCTCGGCGGTGACCCGCTGCTCTTCCAGCATCTCTTCTGGTTCTATTCGCACCCGGCGGTCTATATTATGATCTTGCCGGCAATGGGTGTGATTAGCGAACTGATCAGCACCTTCTCGCGCAAGCGCATTTTCGGCTACGAGTTTATCGCCTTCTCGAGCATTGCGATCGCTATTCTGGGCTTCCTCGTCTGGGGCCACCACATGTTCGTCAGCAGCCAGTCGGTCTACGCCGGCTTGGTCTTCTCGTTCATTACGATGCTGGTGGCGATCCCGTCGGCGATTAAGGTGTTTAACTGGACGGCGACGCTCTACAAGGGTTCGATCAGCTATCGTACGCCGATGCTCTACGCGCTTGGCTTTATCGGTCTGTTCGTGATCGGCGGGCTGACCGGCATCTTCCTTGGCGTGACGGCGGTTGATCTGCACGTGACCGATACCTACTTTGTGGTGGCCCACTTCCACTATGTGATGGTTGGTGGCACGATTATGGCCTATTTGGGTGGCATCCATTTCTGGTGGCCCAAGATGACCGGTCGCATGTACAACGAGATTTGGGGCAGCATCGCGGCCCTGATCATTTTCGTTGGCTTTAACATGACCTTCTTCCCGCAGTTCATCCTTGGCTATCTGGGCATGCCGCGCCGCTATCACGTCTATCCGCCAGAGTTCCAGATCTTGCACGTGATGAGCACCGCCGGAGCGAGCATTTTGGCGATCGGCTTCATCGTGCCGCTGATCTATCTTGGCATCTCGTTGCGCAAGGGGGCGATTGCCGGTGATAATCCGTGGGGCGCGACCGGTCTTGAATGGAAGACCTCCTCGCCGCCGCCGACGTTCAATTTCGACAAGACGCCGATTGTGACCGAAGAAGCGTATGCCTATCCGCCGGAAGCGGCTGAGCGCGACGCGGCGGCGTGGCGGCCCGGTTCGCCGCTGTAAATCAGGCCGGCGATGAAGTGGAGCGACGTGACGCTAACACGTCGCTCCGTATTCGCATCCATTTGTCAATTGGTCAGAGAACATACATCGCAATTGGACGCAGAGGAGAGAGCGTTGGCAACCATTACACACGAAGAAGCGCATGCGCATATGCACGGCCCCGAACTGCAACACCAGTTCGAGACGCCGGAGCAGCAGAAAGAGGCGGCTACGCTGGGCATGTGGGCCTTCCTCGTCACCGAAATCATGCTCTTCGGCGGCATCTTTATGGCCTACATCGCTTACCGCTGGGCCTTCCCGGAGGCGTGGGAAGAATCGGCGGCGCTGCTCAATACGCCGCTTGCGACCGTCAATACAGTGGTGCTGCTGGTGAGTTCGTTGACGGTGGCGCTGGCGGTGAATGCCGCTGAAGAGGGGAAGAAGCGGCGCCTGATCACGATGCTGGTGCTCACTATCGTGCTAGGTCTTACCTTCCTTGGCATTAAGGCCTATGAATATGGTGAGAAATTTGCGCACTGCGCCGGCGCGAAGGATCCGATTGGCTGGATTACTGGCAGCGACCTGCATGAGAGCCACGAGTGTTTGGTGCCGGGCCGCGGGTTTATGTTCCCTGATGAGCACGGCGCGGCGAGCAGCGGGCACGGTGTGGCAAAGACGATGGCGCAATCGGGCCACCAGCTCTTTTTCTTGCTCTACTTCAGCGCAACCGGCTTGCACGCGATCCACATGATCATCGGTCTGGGGGTGATGACAACGATCTTGGTGATGACCTTGCGTGATCGCTTCTCGCCAACCTACTTCACGCCGGTTGAGATTGGCGGTCTCTATTGGCACTTGATCGACATCATCTGGGTCTTTCTCTTCCCACTGTTCTATCTGGTTTAGGAGGGCGCGATGGCCGAACAGCACACACATGCTCATGCGCATCACCACGGCGATAAGCATACCCATATTTCGCGGGGAACCTATTACCGCGTCTTTGCGGCGCTGATGGTGTTGATGGTGTTGACTGTCGCCGCGTGGTGGGTTGAGAAAAACCTGCTTGAGATACCGGGATGGCTGGCGGTAACGATTGCAATGTCGATCGCGATTGCCAAGACGGTCTTGATTGTGCTCTACTTTATGCATGTCAAGATCAGCAGCCGGATGACGCAAGTCTACGCTGCCGGCGCGTTTGTCTGGTTGATCATTCTGTTTGTGATTACAATGGGTGATTATGTGGCCCGCGGCTGGCCGCCGCAAGCCGGGCCGCTGTCGTAGGCAGAGCGGGATCGACGCGACGCTATATCGAGTAGTCAGGGCGGGTGTCAGGTCAGATGTAACGGTGGGTTTGAAACCCGCCCTTACTATCTCTCTGACAACCCGCTCTCGGCCCGCTATCTACCCAAACCGTTGCCGCAGCGCAGCAAGGCTGGTATGAGCGAGGCTCGGCAGGGTGAGATCGGCGGGCGGTAAGGGAACCTGCCCCGAAATTGCGCCGGGGATGGCGACCACCGGGCAGCCGGCCGCGCGGGCGGCGCGGATGCCGTTCGGCGAGTCTTCCAGCACGAGACAGGCGGCGGGCGGCAGGTCAAGCCGGGCCGCGGCGGTCAGAAACAGATCGGGCGCCGGTTTGGTAGCGACCACATCATCGGCGGTTACAACCGTGGCAAAGGCGTGGTACACATCGAGCCGCCGCAGCCAGCCTTCAACCCAACGCCGGCTGCTGCTACTGGCGACAGCGCATGGCAGGCCGGCGGCGCGCGCTTCGGCCAGTAACTCGGCGACGCCGGGCAAGAGCGGCTGATCGGCGCTAAGCGCATCTTTGCGCGCTTGCCGGCGGGCCAGAATCGCTTCGCGTTCAGTGATGACGCGCTCGGCCACTAAGGGGTCGCGCTCACGGAGCAGGCTGACCAGATGGGCATGGGCGTCAAAACCGGCATTTGCCCCTAGCGTCGCCGCCCAATCGTGAACATTCAGGGTAACGCCGTATTCGGCATATAGTTCTTGCCAGCTCTGCAAGGCTGGGGTTTCGGTATCGACCATTAGGCCATCGAAATCGAAGATCAGGGCGCGAATGGGCATGCATAGATCCTTGTTGGTGAACCATAGGTTAGAGCCGCACGGCCGTGCGGCTCTCCGTATTATCATACCATGGTGTTGGTGGGAGCAATTGCGCCTCTGGGCTGATGGCAGGCGCCGGCTGGATCGGTTACGATGAATATGGCGCAGCTTTACCCCGGAGGACTGGATATGCTCAGTAATATTGCAGAAGCGGTGCGTCTGAGACCGTTCGCTGGTTCGGCAGCCGATTACGCTGCGCTGGCGGCGATTGCTCAGGCAGCTTTTCCTGATAGCCACGAAACAGCGGAAGAGATTCAACATTGGGATGCGATCCGTCCTGCCCATTCCGTGATAGCGCGTTGGCTGGCAGAGGTGGGCGAGACGGTGGTGGCGGCGGCTGAGTATTTTCATGCCACGTGGATGTACCACCCGCGCAAATTCTTTATCAGCATCGCGGTGCTGCCTGAATCGCAAGGGCGGGGGCTTGGCAGCTATTGTTATGATGAACTGATGCGCGAGCTGACCGAACGGCATCAGCCATTGCAGGTGCGGAGCAACTGCCGCGAAGATCAGGCGCGCAGCGTGCGCTTTCTCACCGATCGCGGCTTTCGTGAAGAGATGCGCACGTGGGAGTCGCGGCTTGACCTGCGCACGTTTGACCCGGCTCGGTTTGCCGAGGCGTCGGCGCGCGCCGTTACGCAAGGGTTTACGATATGCAACCTCAACGAGTGGCTGGCACACCTGCCTGATGCCCGCCAGCGCCTCTACGAGGCGATGATCGAGATGCGGGCCGATGTGCCGCAACCCGAACCGTTCACGCCGGTTGATAGGGCAACGTGGGAACGGACGGTGTTTGATAATCCGCACCTCTACCCGGAAGGCTATTTCTTGGCGCTCGACAGGGATGAGATCGCGGCGGTGAGCCAGCTCTGGAAGCATGCTGAGCCGGATGTGTTGATGACTGGCATTACCGCTACGCGACGGCATTATCGGCGGCGCGGGTTGGCGCTAGCGCTGAAGGTGCATGCGTTGAACTTCGCCAAAGCCGCCGGCTACCGCGAGGTGCGCACCTATAACGCGACCACCAACCGGGCTATGTTGAGCATTAACGAAGCGTTGGGGTTCGTGAAGCAACCGGCGTGGATCGAATTCGTGAAGGATGTGGGGTAAGGGAAACGGAGGGACAGTGCAGCGCACTGTCCCTCCGAGGAGGGGTAATATTTGTTTATGATGACGATTCGACCCTTTCGGCGGGATGAAACCGATTATCATGCGATGGCGACGGTGTACGGCGCGCTCGTGCCAGATGCACCGCTCAATGCGGCGGAGTGGCGGATTCGCGATGAGTTGCACAACCCGCAATTGGCCCTCTACCGGGCGATTGGCGAAATTGATGGCGTTGCGGCAGGTTATGCCGAATATTATCAGCCGACGTGGTGTGCCGATCCGTACCATATTGAAACGTTGGTCTACGTGCATCCGGCGTATCAAGGACGCGGATTGGGCGCGACGCTCTGGCAGCATGTGCAGCAGGCGTGGCAGCCGTTGCAACCGCGCCACGTGTTGGCAAAAGTGCGCGGAGATTGGCAGGCCGGGTTTGCCTTTGCGGTGCGGCGCGGTTTTCAGGAAGACCGGCGGGTGTGGCTCTCGCGCCTTGAGGTGGCGAGCTTTGATCCCACTCTCTTCAGCGGCGCGATCGAGCGGGTGACAGCGCAGCAGATTGACATCCGCAGCTTTGCTGTTCTCGCCGCTACCGATGCCGGCTTCTGGCGCAAGTTGTACGCATTTGAACAGCAAACCACCCGCGACGTACCGTCAGCCTTTCCAGTAGCCATTCCCGCCTACGAGCAGTGGCTCAAACTCTACCAGCCTTGCAATGGCGCGGTGTGGGAAGGCAGTTTTGCGGCGATAGCTGATAGGCAGGTGGTCGGGATAAGCACCCTCGAAACGATCGATAATGAGACCGATCTGGAAGTGGGCTTTACAGCAGTGCGGCGCGACTATCGCGGGCGTGGGATTGCGCTGGCGCTGAAGTTGTGTACGATTGCGTATGCCCAAGCGATGGGTGTGACTGGGATCCGTACCGACAACGACAGCACCAATCAGCCGATGTGGCAGATTAATCAACGGTTAGGCTTTCAACGCGGGCCGGTGTGGATCGTGCTGCGCCGGCGTGAACAGGTCAAGGAGGTGACGTGAACGGGTTGCCGTTGGTTGAGTTAGCAGGCGATGCTTACACACAGGGTTGGCAGCACGGGCGGGTCTTGCGCGAGGCAATTGCTGCCAACCTGCGTATTTATACCGCGCGCTTCGAGCGCGAATTGCGCATGTCGCTCGATGAAGTTTGGCGGCGCGCTCTGCGGTATGCGGACGCGATTGCCGGGCAAAACCCGGAGTATGCCGCCGGGATGCGTGGAATTGCCGACGGCGCGGGGATAGAGCTGGCGGCGATTGCGGCGTTGAATGTGCGCTACGAACTGTTTTACCAATATTTCCGCGAGTATGATCGTCCGCCCGCCAAGCCTGACGGATGTACGGCGTTTGCCCTCTTGCCCTCTGCGACAAGCGATGGCCATCTGCTGGCAGGCGAAAACTGGGATTGGATCACCGGCGTGCGCGGCGCGATTGTGGCGACGGTTGAACCTGACGGCCTGCGCACGCTGGCCTTTACCGAAGCCGGCATTTTTGGCGGCAAGATCGGTCTGAACTCGGCGGGGTTGGCATTGTTGATTAACGGTCTTAGCAGTACGGCTGACGATTGTGCCAGCCTGCGGCGACCGTTTCACGTGCGCTGTTACGAAGTCTTGCGCGCGCGTACCCTCGCCGAGGCGCAGGCGGTGATCACGGCGGAAGCGCGGGCCGGTTCGGCCAATTTTCTCATTGCTCAAACACCCGATCAGGTAATCAATATCGAGGCGGCGCCGGAAACGGTGGCCGTGAGCGGGTGTGCCGGCGGTTGCCTGATCCACTCCAACCACTTCAACGACCCGGCGGCCTTGGACATTGTCGAACGCGCGATCGAGCGGGTGCCGCATTCGCGATGGCGGCAAGCGCGCTTGCAAGCGCTGCTGGCGCCGCGTCCGCAATCGCTGGCGCGCGTGCAAGCGGCATTGCGCGACCATGATCGCCTTCCTTATTCGGTCTGTTTCCACATTGATCCCGCCGATTCGCCCGATGAATATTACGAATCGGTCGCTTCGATCATCATGGATGTGACGGCTCAAACGTTGTATGCTACTGAGGGGCCGCCATGCGAGCGCGAATATGTGCAGTACCGGTTGGCGGCTGGGGCGGAGGCATCGTAGCGCGGCGAGAAGGCAGATTTAGTTGGCATAGACGATTGTCAATGCGTTGTTTTTCTCAGTCTCGCGCAAACTATCATCTGCACGAGGCAAGGACAACCAATGCGCACGGTTCTCTTTATCTGCACCGGCAACTACTACCGCAGCCGCTACGCCGAGCTGCTGTTCAACGCCATGCGCGTACCGGGTTGGCAAGCCGATTCGCGTGGGTTGCGGCTCTCGGCTTCCAATCAGGGGCCGATCTGGCCCAACGTTCTGGTGCAATTACAACAACGCGGCTTTCCGCCGCCATCCGAAATCCGGCCACCAATAACCTTGACCGAACCCGATCTGCGGCGAGCGGCCGTGGCGATAGCCTTGGATGAGCGCGAGCATCGCCCGCTGATGCAACAACGCTTTCCGGGGTGGGTGGATCAAATCCGTTACTGGCAAACACCCGACATACCCTTCTTGCCCGCCGGTGAGGCGTTTCGCCGGATCGAGGCGGGAGTAGCAGAATTAGTGGCAGAATTGGGCCGTTGGCAACCTGCGGGTTAGGCGTGGGCGGTTGTGAGAGGGCAGCAACGTGTCGCTATCCGTAAGGCGAGAGGACGAGCGTACTGGCACTCGACGCACGCAAGGTGTGCCGGCTACCACACGTGAGGGAACCTATGGAGATCGGCGTCGTTTCGGATACGCATGGCCGGCTGGGGCCGGCGGCGCTAACAGCATTAGCCGGGGTTGAGCTGATCTTGCATGCTGGCGATATTGGCCATGAAGCCATTCTCGACCGGCTCGCGACCATTGCGCCGGTATTGGCCATTCATGGCAACACCGATGAGGGAATGACGCTGACTCGCGCTTACCCGGCGCACCGCTGGATCGAGCGCGAGGGAGTTGTGATCTATCTGACCCACATTGGCGGCCAGCCCCGCCATCTTGTGCAATCGTTACCGAAGACGGCTGATGGCCGGGCACCGCAGGTCTATATTTTCGGCCATAGCCACCGGCCATTGTACGAAATGTACAATGGGGTACTCTTTCTCAATCCGGGCACTGCTGGTGTGCCGCGGGGGGCGGGGTTGTCGGTGGCGCGGTTGACGGTGGCCAATGGCCAAGCGAGCGTAGCGATTATCGAGTTGGAGAGATGAGGGTGAGAGGGCGTTATGGCTCCAACCACAACAGTACAGCGCAGAATCGGCTGGCGCGGGCCGGTTGCAGGGCTTGGTTTCATCATCCTGTTCGCGTTGCTCCCGACGATTGCAACGGCATTGGATTGGGAGCGACAGCTTTTCTTTGCGGTGCATGGCATCTGCGCACAAAGCCACAACTTGATCGTGAGTAGAGTACAGTTTCCGCTCTGCGCTCGCGATAGCGGCATCTATCTTGGGCTGATGGTGACGTTGGGGGTGATGGCAGCATTGGGGAGGATGCGGGCGGGGAGGTTGCCGCCGTTGCCGATCGGCTTGACGCTGATTGGCCTGATGGCGGTGATGGGAATTGATGGGCTGAATTCAACCGTTGCCGAGCTGGGTTTTCCGCCAGCGTACCCGCCGCGCGACGATCTGCGCCTTGTGACCGGGCTGGGGTTTGGTGCGGCATTGGCAGTAGGGCTGTTATTGGTCGCCAATCATACCTTTCTACCGCCCGATCTGCTGGCTGCCGAGCAAGCGCCCATCGGGAGCTGGCGCGATCTGGGGGTCGTGATCGGCGCGTTGGGTCTTTTGGTGGCAGCGATCGCCGCCAACCAAGCGGTGTTGGCATGGCCGCTGGTCTTGCTCAGCGTGATTGGGGTGACGGGAGTGATGACCTTTGCTGTGGCGCTACCGATCAGCGCCTTCGCCGGCCTGAGCGGGCGGGTGCGGCACGTGCGGCAATTAGCCTTGCCGGCGCTAGCCGGGTTTATCGTGGCGTTGCTGTTGCTGGCCGTGCTGGCGCGCTGGAAAATCGGGTTAGAGGTATCAGGCTTGCTGCCGCCGCCACTGATCCCAGAGTAGCCCTCGTGTAAAGCCGGCTGTGCGGCTCCACACTGAGCAGTGATAGAGCGGGCCAGCGGCCCGCGCGCCGGGGGCGAGTAGGCGCACCGGGTCATAACAAGCCAGTAGTGCGGCTTAGCCACAGCCGCACTACTGGCTCATTGAGCATACCTTCACCGCGGCATCGTCACCTTCAGGTCGTTTAGTGCAGTGCGTAGATTGTCAAGAGCGACTCGCGCCTCAGGCGGGAGCTGATCGAGGCCGGCGACCGTTTCGAGTACGCGATTGGCGGCGATCGCAAGGCTATCGAGATGGCCGAGCAGACAGCCAGCTTCGCGCGCTTCGGCAGTACGCTGGCCGAAGAGGGCGTGCCAGTAATCGGCTGAAGCTAGATAGCGCGTTTCGCCGAGCAGTTCGAGCGCCAGCGTGCAGCGGTCGAGTGGGCGGATCGCCAACACCTCTCGATCGTTGAGCGTAATCTGGCCGGGTGCATGGCGGATCAAGGCGATCGCGTCATCAGTGCGGCTAACGCCATCTTCACTCAGATGCAAGGTTCGGATCTGCATACCACCAACTCCTTCGCTTAAACACGACTATGGCGCTCGAGAGCGCTGCGCGGTAATTCGAGCGGGCATAAGACCAACAACGCTTGGGCCGGGGCATGGCCAGGATTGTGCCAGCGGTGGGGCAACACCGCCTCGAACAACAGGCTATCACCGGGGCCGATGGTGTAGGTATGATCGGCGACGGTATAAAGGATGTTGCCACTCAACCCAAACACAAACTCTTGGCCGGTATGGACAATCGACTCAGGACCGCTGCCGGCGCCGGGATCGAGGGTGAGCAACAGCGGTTCGAGAGTACGGTTGACCAAGCCGGGCGCTAAATCGGTGAGCGCGCCGTGCGGGAAGAGGGTCGCTGTCGCCTGACCAGCAGAGGTGAAGACAACGCGCTGTTGGGGCACATCAGGCGTAAAAAAGGCGCTAATCGGCACTTGCAGCGTCATGGCGAGGCGCTGAAGCGTGCTGACGCTCGGTGAGGTGCGGCCATTTTCGATCAGGCTGAGCGTATTGACGGCCAACCCGCTCGCTTCGGCCAGTGTGCGGATCGACATCCGGCGCTGCTCGCGCAGAGCGCGCAGACGATTGCCAACATCAACGCTCGCCTCTTCACCGATGCCGTGGGTAATACTGGTACGTTCGACCTCAGAACGCACGGCTCTCTCCTTCCGGTTGCGCTTGATCTGTTCATTATTATAAGACTAATTTACGATTAGTCACCCATTAAATTGGTTGCGTTCTAGTAACCGTTGCCAGCGCAAACAGAACCCCTGCGCCTTGCACTAGCGCAGGGGCCTGGGAAGCAATCAACAAAGACGCGCGCGATCAGTCGCCGGTGGGGGTGCGCTGGCGCATCCGCTCATACTTCTCGCGGGCGCGGCGGGCGAGAGCGAGGGCGCGGCGCTCGCCGTGCTTGGCGATCGAGTACGAAGTGCGGCGGATGCGGTTGCCATCGCGCCACGTCGCCTCGTAGACCTCGCGGCCATCCTTGATCGTGCGGCGCACGCCAACAATGCCGGTGCTGGTGCGGGAAACGCCAATCACTTGCCGCTCGGTGCGTGGCTTGCCCAGCTCGCGCTCGGTGGCGTTGCGCCACTCGATAGCGGCAGCCAAAGCGGCTAGCCGGTCGCCATACACCGAATCCGAGAAAAACTTGCTCCGGCGCTGCTTGTTCCACGTCACGCGCACAAAATAGCCAAAGGTGCGCTTAGCTGGGTGATCAATGCGGGTAATCCCTTTGTGCTTGGTGGTCTTGGGGCGAAGACGAGCCGGCAGCTTCTTCGTCTCGGCCACAGGCTGCTCGACAGGGGTGGAGAGCAGTCGGCGCGCCTGTTCCGGGTCGAGATCAGGGAGCGGCTCGTAGCGTAGTACGGCCATCGGATCGTCGGTTGCGGGCAGCGTCGTTGCTTCCTCCGCAGCAGTTGTCGGCTCGATAGCCGGCAGATTAGCCGGCCGGACAGCGTGTCGGCGGGGCATTGCTGATTGCTCCTTTTGAAAACGTGGTCGCATTTGTACGATTAGTGATTGCCTCGAAGGTTGAAACCTCCGCTTTCTATCATACCACATTTTGTCAACTGACTGCACAGTAATACTGGGCAAAAAAGTACAAATTTGGTTGGATAGAGCGTCTGATTTGACAACAAATGATCGTGATAAAATGCACAATTTCGGATAAAATTGTGGTTTTTATCACAAAACCAGTAAGATGAAAGTTCCCTGTTCAACTGTCAGGTGGTGAACAACTGTTGGGCGCACGGGGCGATGCCGGCGTGAGATCAAGCGAGATTGGTCGAGATCGGGCAATATTTGGAAATATAAGTTGTAGCTTTGCACAATTGTAATTGGTATAGCTTCGCTTATAGGCGTAACATATAGGAGCTTATATTGCGAGATGTTGAACGTTGAGAAGATGGACCGCCGCCGCCCATGTTATGGTGAGGGGCGCTCACTTCATGTCATTGCAAGGGAGCGCAGCGCCCGCAGCAATTTCCCCTCCTCTGTTGTCATTGCGAGGGAGTGGCGGCCTCTAGCCGCGCTGGAGCCGCCCGACCGAAGCAATCTCCTGCGAGCACGGGAGCAACCCGCTGAGGCATGACCTGCGCTAAAGCAGGAGATTGCTTCGCCGCGCCGGGCAATGCGCAGCATGGCCCTTCTGCGGCTCGCAATGACATCAACTTGGTTGCAAAATAAGCGCTGAGGTGACGTTCTTTGCAATAAGGCACACGCACTGAAGTTTGATATCTTGACAGCATTGCTATAATATAAGAGCGATCTTAACCACCGAGAAGGCTCGCCGCTGATCACAACTCTCTCACCATTCCCCTTCCTTCTCCTTTTCTCGGTCACGCTTCAGCCAAGTTGATATCCGCCTGATACCTTTCAGGTAGTGCCCGCCGATGCCTTGTGGTTCGCTGTGACGTGTGCGCGAGGAGGGCTGCGTATGACGGAAAGTATTCAATGGACGCTGAGCGTGGCTGTGCCCGGAGGGGGCCGCGGAAGACCGAATCTCAGACGCTGCCGGTTGATGTTTATTTGAAAGGCCAAGTGTAGATCGCGGCGGCTAGCGGCGCTACACCGGGCCAAGCCAATTTCGCTGCGCCGTCGGGCGGCGGTACGGTGCGCTTTGTCTTAATTTCGGCGAGCCGGTATGATGCAACGCCGCCATTGACTTATACCGTCGATGGCGGTAGCTCAGTCACACTCGACGGCCCATATCTGCTGATCGGCACCGGGGCAGTAGCGCGGCTAGGCACGGCCAATCTCGATTTTACTTTTTCCAACCCAACGGCGCAGCCGGTGACGGTTGAGGTGCTGATCGGGCGCGATGCAGCGTAGACTGCCATTGCCCACGGCAGCATGACACCTCCTCGCAATCGGGTTACGCTGCCATTATCTATGGCGCCGGACGAACAATACCTTTCGGGCTATCGCAAGGAGCAACAGTATGCCGGTCACTTTGTCGTATCCGGGTGTCTACATTGAGGAGGTTCCGAGTGGTGTGCGCACGATCACCGGGGTGGCGACGTCGATTACCGCTTTTGTCGGGCGGGCGCGGCGCGGGCCGGTGCATGATCCGGTGCGGATCCAAAACTTTGGCGATTACGAGCGGCTCTTTGGCGGGTTGTGGGAAGCGAGCACGATGAGTTATGCGGTGCAGCATTTCGTCCTCAACGGCGGCACTGATGCCGTGATTGTGCGCCTGATCAATGGCGCGACTGCGGCTCGTTTCAATCTTTCGCCCGCGAGCGGGACCGATAATCTGACGCTGGATGCCAGCAACGAAGGCGCGTGGGGTAACCATTTGCGGATCAGCATTGACCATGCGACCCGCGAACCATTGCAACCCGATGAGTTTAATCTGACCGTCGTCGAGATTATTCCGGGGACGAATCCGGTGCAGGCGGTGCGACGCGAGACGTTTCGCAATGTGTCGATCAATCCGGTGGCACCGCGCTATGTCGGTACGGTGCTGGCCCAAGAGTCGCTGTTGTTGCGCGTGCCTGATCCGCATCCCGGCGCCTTTCCTACGGTGCGGCCAGCAGTTGTAGCCGATGCTGCGCCGGCAACGAATGGTACGGATGGGAGCGCATTGACCCACACCCAGTATTTAGGTGATTTCGATGCAAAGACCGGCATGTATGCGTTGCGCAAGTCTGCTCTCTTTAATTTGCTCTGTATTCCGCCCTTTACCCGTGATACCGATGTCACCGAATCGGTGTGGACGGCGGCGCTGCGTTTTTGTCGCGACGAGCGTGCGTTTTTGATTATCGATGCGCCATCGGACTGGCGGAGCATCGCTGCGGCGGTGGGGGGGATCGGCACGTTTAGCGCAGCAGTGGCGCGTGACGATCATGCGGCGATCTATTTTCCGCGAGTGCAGATTCCCGACCCGTTGCGCGAGAACCGGCTGGAAGAGTTTGCGCCTTGCGGTGCGGTGGCCGGCGTCTTTGCCCGCACCGATGCCCAACGCGGGGTGTGGAAGGCTCCCGCAGGACAGGACGCGACGCTGTTTGGCGTGCGAGCGCTGGCGGTCAATTTGACTGATGGGGAACAGGGCCAACTCAACCCGCTTGGCGTCAATTGTCTGCGCACCTTCCCGGTGAGCGGCAATGTGGTTTGGGGAGCGCGCACCTATCGCGGCACTGACCAGTTGGCTTCGGAATGGAAGTACATCCCGGTGCGCCGGTTGGCATTGTTTATCGAAGAGACGCTCTACCGCAGTCTGCAATGGGTGGTGTTTGAGCCAAACGATGAGCCGCTGTGGGCTCAGATCCGGCTGAACGTAGGCGCGTTTATGCAGACCCTCTTCCGGCAAGGCGCGTTTCAGGGCCGTTCGCCGCGCGAAGCCTATCTGGTGAAGTGTGACCGTGAGACAACGACCCAGACCGACATCAATATGGGTGTGGTGAACATCGTGGTTGGTTTTGCGCCGCTCAAGCCGGCTGAGTTTGTGATTATCAAGATTCAGCAGTTGGCTGGGCAGGTGGAATAAGGCAAGCGAGGGCACAACACGTTGCGCCCGTACAGGGGGAATAGCGTATGGCTCAGTTTAGCGTAAATGCGCAGCGGTTCGATCCTTACAAGAACTTTAAGTTCCGGATCAAGTGGGATGGCCGATACGTGGCCGGGATCAGCAAGGTGTCGGCGTTGAAACGTACTACCGAGGTGGTCGAGCATCGGGAGGGCGGCGATGCGAGCAATGTGCGCAAGTCGCCGGGACGCACCAAGTACGAACCGATCACGCTTGAGCGGGGTGTGACGCACGACACCGAATTTGAGAAGTGGGCGAATAAGGTCTGGAATTACGGTTCTGGACTAGGAGCCGAAGTCTCGCTGAAGGATTTTCGTAAAGACATCATTATTGAGGTCTACAACGAGGCCGGCCAATTGGCTATCGCCTACCGGGTCTATCGCTGTTGGGTATCGGAGTATCAGGCTCTGCCTGAGCTTGACGCCAACGCCAATGCGGTCGCCATCCAGAGCATCAAGCTGGAGAATGAGGGTTGGGAACGCGATTACGCTCTTGGCGAGCCGGACGAGCCGAGCTTCACTGAACCGCAGTAAGCAGGGAAGGGGCGCGCTGATTCAATGCCCATCCCGCATTTGGCGCCGTTGCGTTCATGAGGTGAAAGATGGCCATTTCCGCAGCGACGTTGCTTGACATTTGGGAAGCAGGCGCGGCGCAACCGCCGCTCGCGCGGGCATTGGCGTTGTTGGCGCCGCTGTTCCCAGAGACAGCCGTCGCCGAGTTGCCGGTGGGCGCGCGTCATGGTTTGTTGTTGCTGGTGCGGGAATGGCTGTTTGGCGCGCAGATGGAGTGTGTTGCGGTCTGCCCGGCCTGTGCCGCCCGGTTAGAGTTTGCGTTGGCGACGACAGCTCTGCGCGCGTTAGCACCGGCAACGGTGGTGCAACAGCTTGACGTTGGCGGCCAACAACTCGCCTTTCGCCTACCGGCTAGCGCTGATCTGCTGGGGTTGCCACCCGGCCCGGCTGCCATTCGCTGCCTGATTGAACGCTGTTTGATCGATGCGCCGGCGATGCTGTCTGATGAGACATTGGCGGCGGTGGCGACTGCGATGGCGGACGCCGATCCGCTGCTCGATCTGCGGATTGAGTTGGCTTGTCCCGATTGCGGCCACACCTGGGCCGCGCCCTTCGATGTCGCCGGATTTGTCTGGCAAGAATTGGATCGGTGGGCGCGGCGGTTGTTGCGCGATGTGCATACGCTGGCGCGCGCCTACGGCTGGCGCGAGAGCGAGATTCTGGCGCTGAGCCCGCAACGTCGCGCCTTGTATTTGCAGATGGTGAACGATGAACGATTCGCTGGCTAACCTGCTGGCGTACAGTTTCGGCGAGCTGGCTGGGGCGGTGCAACCGCGATTGCCGGTCCGGTTCGAGCCGGTTACGCCATTCGGCGGTGAGGTGGCCGTGCTGCCGGTGCAGGTGGATGATCAGGTCACGCCGGGGTCGCCGCCGGTGCAGGTGGGTGATCAGGTCACGCCGGGGTCGCCGCCGGTGCGGGTGGAGCCATCTCCCGTACCGCTGGCCAGCGTGATCCCGCCGGTTGAACGCCGGCAAGTTCCGCCGTTGCCTGTAGCTCCGCTGCCGGCGTGGGGGCCACCACCAACCACCGGCAGCGAGCTACGGCGTCCATCGACGCCCCCGCCTGCTGCGCCGGAACGTATCTCGCCTGATCTTGGCGTGAGCGAGGTGAACAGCGAGCGCACTGCGCCGGCGAGTCTGGCAGGTTTCGTCGATCTGCGCGGGTTGCCGGCACCGGCCAACGCCGTTAATCCACCGCGGCTGCCGGACGTTGCTGCCGCGTCGCCGGCGTCTGTCATTTCGTTTCAGCCGGCCAGCGCATCAGATCCGCCGCGCGAATCGGGAGCGCCGGCGCCGGTTATGCCGCGCGAACCGGTGACGCCGCCGCGCGAACCGGTCGCGCCACCGCATCCGCCACGTATCACTGTGAACATCGGGCGGGTGGAAGTGCGTGCCGTATCGTCGCCACCGCCATCGCGTCCCCGCCCGCAACTGCAGGCTCCAAGGGTCAGTCTTGACGAGTATCTGCGTCGGCGCGAGGGAGGAACGCGATGAGCAATGCGCTGGCGATTGCCGCAGTCACTGCCGTGTTGCGCGATCTGCTGCAAGATGGTCTGATCGACCACGACCTCACCGGCGCGCTCGGTGAGGTGACGGTGAGCGTCTTGGCGCCGGCGCAGGCCCTTGCCGCCTTTACTCCTAATAGCGGCCAACTCAACCTCTTTCTCTACCACGTGAGCTACAACTCAGGTTGGCGCAACCACGGTTTGCCGTCGCGTTCGGGACGCGGCGAGCTGATCAGTGATCCGCCGCTGGCGCTCGATCTGCACTATTTGCTGACTGCCTACACCGACCAAGACTATCTGGCCGAACTGTTGCTGGGGTATGCGATGCAGCTCTTGCATGAGACGCCGGTGCTATCCCGCGATGCTATCCGCATTGCGTTGGCTCCACCTACGCCGGTCAGTGGCGTTGCGTTGCCGGGATCGGCCCGCGCCAGTCTAGTGGCTGCCGATCTCGCCGATCAGATCGAACAGATCAAAATTACACCTGAACCATTGAATCTCGAGCAGGTCTCACAGATTTGGGCGAGCATGCAATCACCGTACCGGCCTACCGTGGCCTACCAAGCATCGGTGGTCTTGATCGAGAGCCGGCGGCCTACCCGGCAGGCGCTGCCGGTGCGCCGGCGCAATCTCTATGTGCTGCCGCTCAGCCAGCCGCGTATCACCCAACTCGGCTCACAACGCACCGCAAACGATCCGGTGAGCTTCCAGCAGCCGATCTTGCCCGGTTACCGGTTGGTGATCCGTGGCCAGCAGTTGCGCGGTAACGATGTCGTGATCCGGCTTGGCGAGACCGAAGTGGCGGTACCGCCGGATCAGATTACTGATACGCAGATGATTATCCCTTTACCGACAACGTTGCGGGCTGGAGTACAGACAGTGCAAGTCGTTCACCGATTGCAACTTGGCACACCGCCTACCCCACACCGCGGGGTGGAGTCAAACGTGGCAGCGTTCATCTTGTCGCCAATGGTCAGTGCCACTGCCGGCCCGCGTGATGGCAACGGTAATGTCACCCTCACCTTTACCCTCACGCCGCCGGTAGGCAAACAGCAGCGGGTGATGCTCTTGCTCGACGAGACGCCGCCGCCGGCCAACCGGCCACCGCGCTCGTTCGCGTTGCCGCTGCCGGCGCGCGCACCGGTGCCTCCACCCAACGATACTGATGCGACGCTCACGCTCACGACGGACATCGTGCCGGCGGGAACCTATCTGGTGCGGGTGCGGGTAGACGGGGCCGAAAGTCAACTTGACGTAAGTGGAAGCGGGTTTAGCGGGCCAACGGTGATCATCCCATGAGCACGGCCACGGCAATCGATTGGGTGACAGCTAACCAGCGTTATCTGAGTGCGGCGCTTGACGTGATCAAGCGGCGCTTGGCCGGCGAGCGCGACGAAGCAGGGTTGCGCGAGGCCGGGCAGACCCTTGCCGCTGCCCGCGCTGCGTTGCCCGCACTGCCGGCGATCGAGCGGGTGCGCATCATCTTTGGCTTGACCGATTTCGAGACTGAACTGCTGCTGCTCTGCGCGGGGGTGGAACTCGATAGTGGTTTAGCAACGCTCTGTGCCACAGCGCAGGGTGATCCGTACCGCTCTCGCCCAACCATCGGGTTGGCGCTGGCGGTGCTGCCCGCTGCCCATTGGAGCGCGGTGACGCCGACGGCGCCGCTTCGCCACTGGCGACTGATTGAGCTGGCCGAGAGTGAGCCGCTTGCGACTGCGCCGCTACGGATCGACGAGCGGGTGCTGCACTACCTGCTCGGTGTGGCGACGCTTGACCGGCGTTTGCAACCGCTGGTGTGCCTGCTCGAGCCGGCAGTGGCGTTGCCGGCCTCGCATCGGCAACTCGTGGAGCGGATTGCGGCGCTGTGGGAAGAGCAACCTGCGCCGCCGGTGCAGATCTGCGGCAGCGATTCGTTCAGTCGGCAGGCGCTTGCCGCTGCGATTGGCGAGCGACTGGGGCGGGCAGTGTACCTGCTGCGGGCCGAAGATGTGCCCGCCGGCCCTGCCGAGCAAGCGTTGTTGGCCCGCCTGTGGGAGCGAGAAGCGGCGTTGAGCGGCGCGCTGGCACTGGTCGCGGTGGACGACGGCGACACGTCGCGAGCGTGGCTTGGGTGGCTGGAACGGGTACAGGGCATGGTGTTGCTGGCAAGCGCCGATCCGCTGCCGTCCGGCGACCGGCTGATCGTGCGGGTTGATGTGCCGCAACCCGATCGTACCGAGCAACGATTGCTCTGGCAACAAATACTGGGTGAACGCAGTCTGGCCCTCAACGGCCAACTTGAACCGCTGCTGGCCCAGTTCACCCTCAATGCCAACGCCATCCGCGCTGCCGGCTTGGCGGTCACGACCGATTCTGCCGCCGATTGGTGGGAAGCCTGCCGCGGGCAAGCTCGCCTCCGCCTCGATGGGTTGGCCCAGCGGATTGAAACGGCGGCGGGTTGGGACGATCTGGTGTTACCGGACGAGCACATGGCAACGCTGCGCCAAATGGTAGCGCACGTGCGCCAACGGGTGCGGGTGTACGAGCAGTGGGGCTTTGGCCAGCGCGGCGAACGCGGGTTGGGGATTAGCGCTCTCTTTGCGGGGCCAAGCGGCACCGGCAAGACGTTGGCTGCTGAGGTGTTAGCCAACGAGTTGCGGCTCGATCTCTACCGCATCGACCTAAGTGCGGTGGTGAGCAAATACATCGGCGAGACCGAAAAGAATCTACGTCGCATCTTCGACGCTGCCGAAGGCGGGGGCGCGATTCTGTTGTTCGACGAAGCCGATGCGCTGTTTGGCCGGCGCAGCGAAGTGAAAGATAGTCACGACCGGTACGCCAACCTCGAAGTGAGCTACCTCTTGCAGCGGATGGAGGCGTACCGCGGTTTGGCTATTCTCACCACCAATATGAAGCAAGCGATTGACACCGCCTTCTTGCGCCGTATTCGCTTTATTATCAACTTTCCCTTCCCCGATGCGGCGCAACGCCGGCGCATCTGGCAGCGGGTCTTCCCGCCCGCCACGCCGCTGGCCGGGTTGGATTGGGTACGGCTGGCGCAGTTGAATCTGGCCGGCGGCAACATTCGCAGCATCGCCTTGAATGCCGCTTTTCTTGCCGCTGATGCCGGCGAACCGGTCGGGATGCGCCATATCTTGAGTGCGGCGCACAGCGAATACACCAAATTGGACAAACCGCTGACCGAGACAGAATTGCGGGGGTGGGGGTGTTAGCGACGGCTACCGATGGGGTGTGCGATGGCGGTTACGATAGAGATAGAGATTGCGGAAATCGCCTTGATCGGCTTTGGGGTCATCGACCGCGAGCGCGTCAGAGCGGCGCTGGTCGCGGAGTTGAGCCGGTTGCTGGCGGAAGAGGGCATACCGGCGGGCTTGAGCAGCGCCGGCGCAATCGAGACGCTTGACAGCGGCGCGTTCCGGTTAGCGCCGGGGGTGCGGCCTGAGCGGATCGGCCAGCAGATCGCGTTGGCGCTCTACCGGGGGTGGCAGTAGCGGTCGTGAGACGGAGAGGTTCCCATACAAGCCCTAGCGTTCTCTGCAGTACACAAACAGCTATGATCAACATCACTGTGCGCAAACCAACCCGCGCTTCTGTACCGGCTCGCGCTGCCGATGTGGCGGCCTTGCTCGCGCAAGCCGCCGCGCAACCGGCGATTGTGTTGCCGCACCGGGAAGCCCTCGCAGCGCGCTTTGGCTGCCGGCTTGATCAGATCGCCGTCTACGCCGGACCGCCGGCGCAAGCGGCGCTGGCCCTCTTGCATGCCGAGGCGCTCACCCATCAGGGTGCAATCTTCCTCGCCGATCCGCACCCGCCGCTGGAGTTGGTCGCGCACGAGGTAGTGCATGTGTTGCAGATGAAGGGTGGAACACGAGCCATCGGCCCGCACCCTGCCGAAGCAGCGATTGCGGGTGAGGTAGCGGGACGGTCGGAGGATGGCGCTGTGCAGCACGAGGCGCCGATTGTCCCCGCCACCGCACCTGCCGAGCGCGAGGCGATAACGCTGGCCGCACAGGCGCAGCGCGTGATCGATACCCTGCTCACACCTTCCTTGGCCGTGACCACGACCTTGCCGCCGGCAGCCGTCGCCTTGCGCCGCGCTACCACCCCGGCCCCGCCAACCGATGAACCGGCGGCGGCGACCTTCCGCCGCGTCGCCGAACGCGAACCGGCCCCGGCCCCGCCGGCGCAAACCGTTGCACCGCCAACCCCCGAATCGCAGCCTGCGCTGGCTAGCTTGCCGCCACCGGCCATCGAACCAGATCAACCGCCGTTCGAGTTGCCGCCGCCGCCGGCTCCCGGCGTGAGCGCAGCCGATATCGCTGCGCAACAAGCTGCACAAGCGCAGGCTGCAGCGGCGCTTACCGCTGCCGAAGGACCGGAAGCCTTCATGGCCGCCTTTGCTGCTGCGCCGCCGACGGTGAAGGCACAACACGCCGCGACGCTGGGCAGTGAGACGAATCGGCTGGCGAAGGCGGAACAGACGGCATTTAGCGCCAGACTGCCCGATCTACATGCTCAACTCACGACACAGGTTGAAACGTCGCCGCCGCTGGCCGTTGGCGCACCAGATGCCCGCCCGCTCGATCTCGATGTTGCAGACGCAGTGCCGCGGGTCGAATTGCCGCCAACCCCTGATCCCGGTCGCTACACGGCCAACGATCGCGTCACTGCCGATGTTTCGCGGTTGATGAGCGGCGAGGCCGATGATCGTGCCGCTAGCCTTGCCACGCATCTGCGCGCAGTGCAAACCAGCGATACCAATGTAGCGACCTCTCCCGGCGCACCGCCGCAGGTTCCGTTGACCGGCGGCGCTGACCCGGCGCAACTCGACCAACAGATCAGTGAAGGTGTTGCGCAGTCGCGCCAGATGCGCGACGAGGCGGCGCAGGCGGTGATCAATGGGCCGGGGCCGGAACAGGCCCAACCGATTGCGCTCGCTGAAGCGTACCCGGTGGGTGAACTGACCCAACCGGAGATCGCCGCGCCGGCAATGCCTGCTGAACCGCAAGCGTACCTTGAAATGGGGTTGCCTCCGGAGGTGCAGACTGCCTTCGATCAGCAGCAACAGGTAGCGATGGCAGCTAGTCTGGCTGAAGCGCGCATGAAGGCGGATGAAGCGAGTGCCGAACGCGATCAGCAGCGGGCCGAGGCGGTGGCCGAGGCGGTGGCCGAGGCGCAGGAACAATCGACGCGCGCTGACGAACAGCAGCGGACTGGCGTGATCGAAGCTCGCGCGCAGATTCAGGATGCGCGGCAAGAGACGCTGGCGGCGCAGCGCGATGCCGTTGCCGATATCGAGCAGCAAGCAACGACTGAACGGACTAGTCGCCGGCGCGCGATCGACGATCGGGTGCGCGCCGATGAAGCGCAGATCGAACAGCATTACGAAGCGGCAGAGCGCGATGCCCGCGCCGAGGTGGCCAATGGCGAGCGGCAGGCTGAAGCGGAACGGCAGCGATCCGAACGCGCAGCCACAGAGCAGAGTTGGTGGGATCGGGCGGTCAATTTCGTGCGCGACGCCTTCGCTGCCCTCACCAGTGCGATCGGCGCCATCTTCGACGCTGTGCGGCGCGCGGTGAACGCGATCCTCGATGCGGCCAAAGCGCTGGCGATGCGGATCATTGACGCCGCTGCCGCCTTTGTCAACGGCCTGATCGCCGCGTTCGGCGAACTGCTGAAAGGGCTGGTTGATACCCTCATCGGCAGCATCTTCCCTGAACTGGCAGCGCGGCTCAATGCCGCCATCGACAGTGCGGTCGTCTTTGCGCAGCGTGTGGTCACTGCCGCCGCCGAGGGCCTCAAAGCCGGCATCGCCGCGTTGGTCGAAGGGCTACGCGCCGGTCTCAACGCAATTATCAATGTCTATCAAGCCGCGATCAACGTGGCGCTCAGCATTGCCCAAGCGGTGCTGACCGGCGATTGGGCGGCGCTCGCGCGCATGGCGCTCGAAGCAGTGCTGAAAGTGGCCGGGATTGATCCCGCAACCTTCTACCAGTTCATCGGGCGGGCGCAGGAGACCTTCCAGCTCATTCTCGACGATCCGGGCGGGTTTGTCGGCCATCTGGTCGATGCCTTCCTCAACGGGGTGCGCCGCTTCGCCGATAACTTCCTCGCCCACTTGCAGGCCGGCATCATCGGCTGGCTCACCGGCGCGCTTGGCGGGGCGGGGATCACGCTGCCCGAACGTTTCGACCTGATGGGAGTGCTGAGCCTCATCCAGCAGATCCTTGGGCTGACGTGGGAACGGCTGCGCGAGCGAGCGGTGCGCTTGATTGGCGAACGGTCCGTCGAAGTTATCGAGTTTGTCACCGGTTACTTGCGTACATTGATTGAAGGCGGCTGGGATGCACTCTGGCAGCGAATCCGTGACGATCTGACTACTCTGCGCGATCTGGTGCTCGACAGCATTAAGAGTTTTCTGATCGAACGGATCGTGATGGCAGCGATCACCCGACTGGCTACAATGTTCAACCCGGTGGGTGCGATTGTCAATCTCATTCTGGCCGCTTACAACCTCTTCACCTTTCTGCACGATCAACTGGCGCGGATCATCGAAGTCGTGCAAACGATAGTCAATGCGATCAGCGACATTGCCCACGGCATCATTCAACCGACGGCGCAGCGGGTAGAAGAGGTACTGGCTCGTCTGCTGCCGCTGGCGATTGACCTACTGGCTCGCCTGCTCGGTTTGGGTAACGTTGGCGCCAAAGTACGCGAGATCATCGAGCGGGTGCGCGGGGTGGTTGATCGTGCGCTCGACCGGTTGATCGACCGGATGCGGAATATGTTCAGAGGGGGCAGGGCGGAGCGCCGGGCTGCGGCGGAAACGGCACCGGTGCGGGAGGCGGGAGCATTGGCAGTTCCCTTCACCGCTGCCGGCCAACACCACCTCTATGTGCGTATTGTCAACCGGCGAGCAGTTATGTCAGTGGCCAGCGATGAACAAGACTTTGACCGTTTCGCCGACGATTTGGCGCAACGGATTCAGGTGTTGCCCGATAGCCCCAACAAAACACATCTTAGCCGGCAGCTTGTACAGGCTCGCCAACTGTCTACCACAGTCGAAACGCAGCAAACTCAGGCAGCTACCCGCGCAGCGCAAGCGCAAGGTGTTAGCGGGACGGGTTTGCCAACAGAGCAGAATATCCAACGCCAGCTCGACCAGCTTATTGCGGTGTTGTCGGGTGTGATGGTTTGGGCCAGCAGCGTGCCACGTGATTTCACACCGGGCCACATTCAGTACAACCCGCAAGGTGATCGGGCGCGGCGCGCACATGGTTGGCTCGGTCAGAAGGCGCACCGCGCACCTGAAGATCAAGCCCGTGTATCAGAGCCGCTCAATCGAGCAATTACAGATTTGCAAGCCCAAGGTGTCATCATCAATGCTCGTTTTGATGCTGGTCACCTCATTGCCAGTCGCTATGGCGGCGATGGTAGTTGGCGTAACTTAGTGCCCATGGAAACGCGCATGAATCGCAGTTGGTTTAGCGCCTTTGAAGCACGAGTGCAGACGCACGTTGATGCCGGTGAGGCGATCTATGCCGATGTCAATGCTAGTTACGGCGGTGATGCGTTTGCGCGTCTGCTGAGCGAAACCGAGATTAATGGTTTGACGCCGTTGCAGAAACTTACCGTTGCTCCAGTCTTTGAACGCATCCCCCAAGCAATCACAGCCACGGTTGGTCGCCGTACCAGCGATGGCCGCGATCAAGTCATCTTTCAGCAAACGTTCGATCCACGCCATCGTTTGGCTTTTACCATCGGCCAAGCGCGGCGTGAGGGTTTAGTTGGCGGTGAGCACCCGGAGCGATCACGCGATCTCTTTCCCCGACGTGATGAAGAATCATTCAGAGGATAGGCCTATGCCTACACCTGCTCGTCAACTCCACCCCCGACTCGATCAACCGCTGCGGGCCAGCGCGAGTCGCATTGCCCACCCTCTCGACCCCGCCACCCGCGCCCACCTCGAACCGCGTTTTGGCTACGACCTCAGCGGTGTACGTATCTATTGTGATTCAGCTACGGCGACACGGGCCGCTCAGCTCGGCGCGGCGGCGTATACCATTGGGCGGCATATTTTCTTTGGGGCAGGGCAGTATGCACCACGCACTGCTGCCGGGCAACGTCTACTGACTCACGAACTGGCGCATGTCGTACAACAGGCCGAAGGTGTGCAGGGGCGCAGCGTCGCCGCGCTCGAAGCCGAGGCTGAGCAACGGGCAACTGCCGGCGCGCCTTCGCTTGGCCCGCTGCGATCGTTGCCCGCGCCAGCCCAACCGCTGCTCCAGTGCTACCGTGTGCCCGGATCGTTGCGCTGCAACGAGGTGGTTGATTGGCTGCGCGCCAATTCGCCGTATGCGCCAGATTGGGCTGAAACCCGCTGCACCTACGCATTCAACGGCGGCGTGCAAACCCGGAGCGAGACGCTGCGCGATGGACGGGTGCGGATCACTGCACGCGGTATGCCGTCGGCAACCGTGACGGTCGATTGCCCGATCGATCGCCCGGAGTGGAACCCGACCGAACGCCCTAGCCGCACCGCAGAGGTGGCGGCGTGGAACGCGATGCGCGTTGACCTCGACGCGCACGAGGCTGCCCATCGCCGGATTGGCCGGCAATGGCGGGCCACGCTCGAACAACGCTTTCGCAGTGTGCATTTCACCGTCACCGGCAGCGATGCCGGCGATGCTATGCAGCAGGCGCAAGAGCGCGTCGCCGCGCTGCAACAGCAATGGCAGGCCGATGCGCAGGCGGCCCAAGATGCGATCGATCCGTTTCGCGGCGCAGTGTTGCACTGCCCGTCGTTGGCCGAGGAGAGCCTATGACTACGTTTCCCCGTTCGCCCCGCTTGCTCAAAGGTGCGCTGGTCAGTTTCGATCTGCCCAACCCCAAGCCGGCGGTGATCGTGTTTCAGTACAACCCTGATACATTGTCACGCACGCTCGAAGCCCAAACCGGCGGCGAGGGAGCCGATGCGCTGCGTATCAAGGGCGCGCCGGTTGAGACGATCAAGCTCGATATCGAACTCGACGCGACCGATCAGCTTGAACAGGGGGCGGCGACCACCGGTTTGCATCCGCAACTGGCGGCGCTCGAGGTGCTGATCTATCCCAAGAGTGCGCTGGTGGTCGCCAATACTGCGCTGCTCAACGCCGGCACGATCGAGATTCTCCCGCCGCAAGCACCCTTCACCCTCTTTATTTGGGGGCCGAAGCGGGTGCTGCCGGTGCGCCTCA
Organism: Chloroflexus sp.; assembly: GCF_034431535.1. GTDB lineage: Bacteria > Chloroflexota > Chloroflexia > Chloroflexales > Chloroflexaceae > Chloroflexus. The sequence goes on from NZ_DAOUDC010000001.1 coordinate 85,806, forward strand.
CCGAGTTCAGCATTACCGAAGAGGCGTATGATCCGCAACTCAACCCGATCCGGGCCAACGTTTCGCTTGGTCTGCGCGTGCTCAGCTACAACGACTTGCCGGTGGCGAACCCCGGCTATCATCTCTTCCTCGCCCACCAGATCGTCAAAGAGACGATGGCGGCCATTGCCCGCACCGGCTCGCTCGACGCTGCCGGCGCTGGCGCGAAGCTGTTATGACGGCTGGATCAACGCAGAAAGGAATCTTGCCATGCTTCATCCCAATAGCCGCTACTACCGGATCGCAACCGCTACCTTTACGACTGCCGATGGCCGCCAGATCGGCTATCTGCGCCGCCGACTGTTGCCCGCCGGCGCGGCGATGCCGTTGCTAGCCGAAGTCGAAGTCACCGGCGGCGACCGGCTTGATCTGATCGCAGATCGCGCGTTCGGCGATCCCGAACAGTTTTGGCGGATCTGCGACGCCAACGACGCGCTGAATCCGTTTGATCTCACCGCTGAGATTGGCCGGTTGTTGCGGGTGGCGGTGCCAACCTTTGAAGGGTAACATACGATGACTCTGCTCAGTACCCGCTTAACCATCTTGATAGGCCCGACTATTCCGGCGCCGGCGCCGCCGGTGCTGCTCGCTGCTTTTACCAGCGCCGAGGTGACGCACCGCGATGAGGGGCGCTCTGGATTTCAAGTGGTCTTTCAGCTTGGGCGCGAACGTGGTGATCTGCTCGATTATGCCTTGCTCGCCGGGCCGCTGCTGCGCACCGGCAACCGGATCGTCCTGATTGTCTGGTTTGGCGCGTTGCCGCAGGTGGTGATGGATGGTTTGATCACCAACCAGCAATTGCAACCCGGCGACCAACCCGGTTCGGCGACGTTGACCATCACCGGCGAGGATGTGAGCGTGGCGATGGATCGCGAAGAGAAGTCGGTTGAGCATACGGCCCAATCCGAAGCGGTTATTGCGCTCAAGATCATTGCCAGCTATGCCCAGTATGGTCTCATTCCGCTGGTTATCCCGCCGCCAACCGTTGATATGCCGCTGCCAATCGAGCGCACACCGGTGCAACAAGCGACCGATCTCGCCTATCTGCGCCAGATGGCCGAACGCTTTGCGTATGTCTTCTACGTCGCTCCCGGCCCCGCCCCCCTCACGAATACCGCCTACTGGGGGCCGCCGGTGCGCATTGGAGTGCCGCAACGTGCCTTGACGGCCAATATGGGACAGGCTACCAACGTGACCTCGATCAACTTCCAGCACGATCCGCTTACCGCGACCACCTTGGCCGGGCAGGTGCAGGATCGCACGACCGGCCAGAATATCCCGGTGCGCTCGTTCGCCAGTCTCCGTCCGCCGCTCGCCAGCCTGCCGGCGCTAGCTTCGTTTGCCCGCAGCACAATCTTCCGCGGCACGGGTCTCAATGCCATGCAGGCGCTAGCCCAAGCCCAAGCCGCGACCGATGCCTCCAGCGATGTGCTGACCGTTGAAGGCGAACTCGATACCGCGCGTTACGGCGGTCTGTTGCAGGCACGCGGGTTGGTTGGCTTGCGCGGCGCCGGCTTCAGTTACGACGGTCTTTACTACGTCAAGCAGGTGAAGCACCAGATCAGTCGTGACGGCTTTAAGCAGAGCTTTACCCTTACCCGTGAAGGGTTGGGTTCGACAGTGCCGGTGGTGTTGCCATGAGCCAATTTTTCGGGAAATATCGCGGTAAGGTCGAGAACAACCTCGACCCGCTGCAACAGGGCCGGGTGCAGGTGAGCGTGCCCGCCGTGCTCGGTGAGGGCCGGGCTAGTTGGGCGATACCGTGCGTGCCCTTCGCCGGCAATGGTGTCGGTCTCTTCCTCATCCCACCCACCGGTGCCAACGTCTGGGTTGAGTTCGAGGGTGGCGATCCCGACTATCCGATCTGGAGCGGCTGTTTCTGGGGAACTGGTGAAGCACCGGCTTCGCCGGCAGTCGCCGAAATGAAGGTGCTCAAGACCGCTGCCGGCACAATCACGATCAACGAACTGCCGGGGGTTGGCGGGATTACGATTGAGACGGCGACCGGGGCCAAGATTGCGCTGACCGCGACCGGGATCGAGATCACGAACGGCCAAGGCGGTTCGATCAAGCTCACCGGGCCGCAGATTTCGCTCAACGACGGCGCGTTAGAGGTGACGTAACAATCGGTGGTCGCACCGATTGGCAGCCATACCCTCGCTGCTCTTGCGCAGTGGAGGGCGGATGGATGAAGATATTTCAGCACCGGCGAGGTGGCAGCATGCCTGGTTTTCTCTTACACGTTGGCGCGACCATCCTGTGCGCGCACGGTGGTCAAGCCCAAGCCACCGCACCCAATCCACGGGTGCGAGTGGGCGGCCAAGCGGTGGTGACGCTCAGTGTGCCGCATACGGTTGCCGGGTGTCCCTTCACGACCGGCACGAATCCGATGCCCTGCGTGACCGCTCAATGGACAACCGGCGCAACTCGTGTGCGCGCCGGCGGTCAACCCGTGTTGTTGCAAGATAGCCAAGCCACCTGTGTGCCGAATGGCACGCCGGTCAATATCGTGATGACCCAAATGCGGGTCAGGGGGCAATGATGCATATCGCGTTTCCTTATGCCATTGACGGCGGCGGTCGCACGGCGCGCGCCGATGACGATGCCCACATTCGCCAGATGATCGAGCAACTGCTCTTCACCGCCCCCGGCGAGCGGGTGAACCGGCCTCGTTTCGGCGCTGGCGTGCGCCAGTTGCTCTTTGCGCCGAATAGCCCCGAATTGGCCGCCGCACTAGAGTTCTTGGTGCAGGGCGCGTTGCAAGAGTATCTCGGCGAGGTGATCCGGGTTGAGGCGGTGGCGATCGAGTCCGAGGAGGCAACGTTGCGGGTGACGGTGCAGTATGTGGTGCAGCGTACTCAGCAGCGCCGGGTGGTTGAGGTGGCCGGCTGAATGGCGTTTCTCACGCAGGGAAGGCAGCGGATCGCTGGCGATTGCTATCCAAGTCTTCTCTGCGCCTGTGGCGCTAACAACATCAAATAACGGGTTAACAGTATGAGTATCCAATTCCGCTGTGCAAATCCGCGCCGGGCGCAAGTGCTGAGCACGTCTGCCATCCCGCTCAACGGGATCGATCTGCTCGAAGTGCTGGATCGCGACGCGCCTGCCGGTGCGCCGCCGCAACAGACGCTGCTAGTGCAGATGATCAAGCCGGCGCCGTGGGGTCTCGGCGCGGCCAATGTGCAGCTAACCGGCGGTGTGCGTGTCACCGACGTGAAGGTACGCTGGGTTTTGCGCGCCGCTGATGCTAGCCCCGCCGATGTTGCCGCCGGGCGCATCACCAGCGCCGAGCGAACGTTTTACAATGGGTTATCCGCCGCCGATCGCATCTTGGTAGTGCGAGTCGATCAGGCCGGCGACTTTTCGACCTACGCGCTGCGCCTTGTCCGTTCGCCTACCGATCCGAGTCCGCCTGCCGGCTTTGATCCTATCCTCAGCTATATTGAGTTCGCGTTCAAAGTTGAGTGTCCCAGTGAATTCGATTGCGCTCCGGCTACCGATTGCCCGCCAGAACGCGATGAGTCACCGCCGATCAATTATCTGGCTCGCGATTACGCCAGTTTGCGCCAATTGCTCTTTGACCGGCTAGCTGCCGTCTCACCCGCTTGGCACGAGCGTAATCCAGCCGATCTTGGCGTGGCGATTGTCGAGGGGTTGGCCTACATCGGCGATTATCTCAGCTACTATCAAGACGCGGTCGCCACTGAGGCCTATCTCGGCACGGCGCGCCGCCGAGTGTCGTTGTGCCGCCACGCGCGTTTGCTTGATTACGCGCCCCACGACGGCACGAATGCGCGGGTGTGGGTGCAGGTTCAGGTTGATGCGCCATGTACCCTGCCGGCCCGTACCCCCGTGCTGACCAAAGTCGGCGGCGCGCCGCCGCGCTTGCTGCCCACTTCCGCCGAACTGGCCCTCGCTCGCCAACAGCAGCCACTAGTCTTCGAGACAATGCACGATATACGCCTTGTTCCGGCGTTGAACCTGATCGACTTCTATACGTGGGGTGATGAAGGCTGTTGCCTGCCTATCGGTACTACGCGCGCCACGCTGCGCGGTGATCTTAGCTCGCATTTGTATCCCGGCGATGTACTAGCCTTTATCGAGCAGCGCAGTCCGATCACCGGCTACCGCGCCGATGCCGATCCCACCCGCCGCCACGCTGTCCGCCTGACCCGCGTCACCGCGACGACCGATCCGCTCGGCGGCCAGTTGGCCGATCCGCCATCCAACCAGCCGGTGGCTGTGACCGAGATTGAGTGGATGGAAGAAGATGTCTTGCCATTCATCCTTGATCTGACCGTGGTATTCGTGCCGCCCGATGATCGCGACGAGAGCGGAGCAGCGCGCCAGCCGGCCAGTGTGGCGTTGGGCAATATTGTGCTGGCCGATCACGGCGAGACCCTCCCCGCCGAGTTGTTGCCGCCGGTTGGCGATCCGCTTCGCTACCGGCCTGCGTTGGCGCGGGCCAACGTGACCTTTGCCGCGCCATTCGAGCCAGCCGATCGCACCACCCCGGCCTCGCGGTTGGTGAGCGCCGCCGCACCTGCGCTGACTCTGCCCGCCGTCGAACTGGCGAGTCCCTCTGGGGTGTGGTGGCCAGTACCTGATCTGCTCGGTAGCAATCGCTTTCAAACCGAATTTGTCGGCGAACTGGAGAACGACGGTCGCCTGTTCCTGCGCTTTGGCGATGGTCGCACGGGGCGCGCGCCGGTGATCGGCGAAGGGTTGGTGGCACACTATCGGGTAGGTGGTGGCTCTGCCGGCAATATCGGCGCCGATGCGCTAGCCCACATCGTCACCAACGAGAGCGGTATTCGCGCGGTGCGTAACCCCTTGCCGGCCCTCGGCGGCAGCGAGCCGGAGGCGCTTGAGGCGATTCGCCAGTCTGCGCCGCAAGCCTTTCGCCGCCAAGAGCGGGCTGTGACTCCTGCCGACTATGCAGCTATGGCTGAACGTCATCCGGCTGTGCAACGCGCAGTGGCTACTCGGCGCTGGACGGGAAGCTGGTACACGATCTTTATTACCGTTGATCGGCGTGGTGGCTTGCCGGTTGATACGGCGTTTGAAGCCGACCTGCATGCCTTTCTCGAACGCTACCGGATGGCTGGGCAAGATATCGAGATTGACGGGCCGGTCTATGTGCCGCTCGATCTGGCGTTTGTGATCTGTGTCAAGGCTGGCTATTTCGCTGCCAATGTCAAGGTTGCGCTGCTCGAACGTTTCAGCGCTCGCCAGTTTTTTCACCCCGACAACTTCACCTTTGGCCAACCGCTCTACCTCAGCCATATCATTGCCGCCGCGATGGCCATTCCCGGTGTGCGCTGGATCGAGACGGCGGGAACGCGGGTGCGTTTCCAACGCTGGGGCAAACCGCCGCGCGGCGAGTTGACCAACGGCCAACTTGATGTTGGCCGGCGCGAGATTATCCGCTGTGATAACGACCCCAACCGGCCTGAACATGGCCGGATCGAGTTCATCATGGAGGGCGGGTCATGAGCAATGTCGAACAATCCCCGTGCGGTTGCGACGAGCGCGAGTCGTTACCCTCGCCCCATGCGAACTCTCCTGGCCAACCTATGGTGCGCTACCGCTTCGGTACACACCGCTCGTTCTTGCGTCGGATGATAGCACGCTTGTCGCAGCAGGCCAGCTCGACCGGCCAGCGCCCGCTCGCCGCGCTGGCCACCCGCGACGCCGCCGATCCGTCGCTCGCTTTGCTCGATGCAGCCGCGACACTGGCCGATGTGTTGACTTTCTACCAAGAACGGATCGCCAACGAGGGTTTTCTCCGCACCGCGACCGAACGCTTCTCGGTCTTGCAGTTGGCCCGCGCGATCGGCTACGAACTCAAGCCCGGCGTCGCTGCCGCGGTCTACCTTGCTTTTACCCTCGACGACACGCCCGTCTCGCCGGCCCAGACGGTGATCCCTGCCGGGACCCAAGTGCAGAGCATCCCGGCCAAACAGGGTGAACTGCCGCAGACTTTCGAGACTAGCGTCGAGTTTGTTGCCCGCAAGGCGTGGAATGCGCTGCGTCCGCGCCCCACTCGTCCCCAAGACCTGAGCAAGGGCGTGACGACGCTCTATTTGGCTGGCGTCGCGACGCGCTTGCAAGCGGGTGATTATCTGCTGCTGGTTGGCGCCGAACGCGAGCGCGATCCCGGCAATGAACGCTGGGATCTGCGCCGGGTGTTGTCGGTACAGACCTTTCCTGATGCTGCCGGTGGTTATACCGTCGTCACATGGGCACCCGGCCTCGGCTCAGACCGCCCGCAAATGCTGCCGGCGGCCCAGCCGCAAGCCTTTGCCTTTCGCCGCAGCGCACGCCGTTTCGGCTTCAACGCGCCTGATTGGCGGTTGATGCCGGCAGAGGTGAAACGAGCGTATGGCGGCACGGCCAACGAATGGCCCGGTTTTGCGATCGATGGCAGCCAGCGCCATATCGATCTCGATACCGCTTACCCCACGATCGTGCCGGGGAGTTGGGTGGCGCTGCTTACTCCCGGCTACGCCGAACTCTACCGCGTGACCGGTAACGAACCCGTGGGTGTCGCCAATTTTGGTCTCTCGGGGCAGGTCACGCGCCTGACTGTTGACACGAATGAGAACATCGCCCGCTTTCAGCGCCGCGAGACGGTGGTGTTAGCCGAGAGCGAGCCGTTGCCGCTGGCCGAAGAGCCAATTCCCGATCCGGTCACTGGTAATCGGATCGAGGTCGCCGGTGTGGTGCGAGATTTGGTCAAGGGCCAGCCGTTGATCGTCAACGGTAAGGTGAACGAGCGCGACGAACAGCCTACCGCGGTGGTGGTCTTTGTCGAGGCGGTTTACCCCAATCCCGGCTTTACCACCATCGTGCTACGCGATCAGGGGTTGGGCGCGATCCGCCTCATCCGTTCTACGACGGTGATCTACGCTAATGTCGTGGCTGCAACCCACGGCGAAACGGTACCCCTAACCCCGATCGGCAGCGGCGATGGCAGCCAGACCCACCAACGCTTCAAACTCAAAAAAGCGCCGCTTACCTACGTTTCGGCCAGTACACCTTCCGGTGTTGCCTCGACACTGACCGTGCGCGTCAATGGCGTGGCGTGGCGCGAAGCGCTGTCGCTCTATCTCGCCGGCCCGCACCACGAGCAGTATATGGTGCGCCTCGACGATGATCATTCGGCGACGGTGCAGTTCGGCGATGGCATCCACGGCGCGCGTTTGCCCACCGGCGCCGAAAATGTGACCGCGACCTACCGGTTTGGAATTGGTCAAGCGGGTGAGGTTGGCGCCGGCGCGATTGCCCTGCTCAAGACCCGCCCGCCCGGTGTGCGCAGCGTGATCAACCCGCTTCCCGCCAGTGGGGCCGCCGATCCGGAAACACTGGAGAGCGCACGCGCCAATGCGCCGCAGACGGTGCTGACCCTCGACCGGATTGTCTCGTTGCAGGATTTTACCGATTTTGCCGCCGCCTTCGCCGGTATCGGCAAGGCGCAGGCATCAGCGTTTCGCCGCGGCGAGCAGCTTGTTGTCCATCTCACCTTCGCCAGCGCCAGCGGCAAACCGATCGCGCCATCCGATCCGCTCTTCGCCAGCCTGCGCAACGCAATCGATGCCGTGCGCGACCCAACCGTGGTCGTCGAACTGGCCAGTTTCATCCCGCTGACGTTTCGGCTCAAGGCGACCGTCCGTTACGACGCGCGCTATCTCGCTCCCGCTGTAGAAACCGCCATCGCGCAAGCGCTGTTCACGGCGTTCTCCTTCTCTCAGCGCGATTTTGCCCAACCGGTGACTGCCGCTGAAGTGATTGCCGTGATGCAGTCGCAAGCCGGGGTGATCGCCATCGATCTCGACCAACTGGCGTATACCAGCGGGCGCACCGGTGCGCATCCCACCTTGTTGGCCGCCTCACCAGCGCGGCAGACGGGCCACGCCATCATCCCAGCCGAATTGCTGCTGATCGATCCCGCCGGGATCGAGTTAGTGATGCAAGCTGTTGAGGTGGTGCTGCCGTGATTGCCAGTGTGGTCTTCGCTACTGGTCCAGTAGCGTCCCTTCTCTCATCTCGTGGGAGAGAAGGGCTGGGGGTGATATCCCCCAAAGGAATGTTATGAACCCATCACCCCGCGACCGTTTGTATGAACTCCTGCCGGCCCTCTACCGCGCCCGCGATGCCGAGCGCGGCGAGCCACTACGTGCGCTTCTTACCATCATCGGTGAGGAGTTGGCCCGCATCGAAGCCGATATTGGTGATTTGTACGACGACTGGTTCATTGAGACCTGTGCCGAGTGGGTTGTTCCCTATATTGGTGATTTGCTTGGGGTACGCCATCTGCGTCAGTTGCACGAAGTAGCCGATTTCAGTCAGCGTGCTTATGTCGCCAATACGCTGCGCTACCGCCGCCGCAAAGGCACTGCCCCCGTGCTCGAACAGTTGGCCCGCGATGTCACCGGCTGGCCTTGCCGCGCCGTCGAGTATTTCGAGCGGCTGGCAACTACCCAGCATCTCAACCACGTTCGCCTGCATAGCCCGGCTACCGCCTCGTTGCGCAACGCCAATGCGCTCGAATTGACCGGCGGCCCGCTCGAAACCGTCAACCACACCGCCGAAGTGCGCCGGATCGCAACTGGCCGTGGCCGCTACAACATCCCTAACCTTGGCCTGTTTTTATCCCGTTTGCAGCCCTACACCGTGCAAGGCGTCTCGCCGCAGCCGGTAAGTAACCCGCCCGATGGCCGCTACTTCTTCAGCCCGCTCGGCAACGACATCCCGCTCTTTAATCGCCCCCGCACCGAGATCGTGATTACCCAGCTTGCGACCGAACCCGATCTCCCGTTGCCGTTGCGCCGCCGCGCTCTCTACGACGATCTCGAAGCGGTGCGTGCCGGCATTGCCGCCGGTCGCCCGGTCAAGAGCAGCTATCTCGATCCGGCCCGTCCCGTCTTCCAGATCGCTGTCCCCGACGGTACCGGTCAGTTTGTCCCGATCCCCGCCGCCGAGATCCTGATCTGCGATCTCAGTGATTGGCGGCGTCCGCCAACCAGCAAGACCTACGCTGACCAGCCGTTGCCGATCCGGGTCGCGGTTGATCCGCAGCGTGGACGGCTTGCCTTCCCCGCGGGGGTTGTGCCGTCTGACCTGATGGTTAGCTACACCTACGGCTTCGCTGCTGACATCGGCGGCGGACCCTATCCCCGCCTCGCCACGCTCGCCATCGCGGCTCCCGGCGATCTGGCCCTCACCGTTGCCCAACGTGGCGGCGGCGACCATCCGGCGCTTGCTGCGGCCATTGCGGCGTGGCAAGCGTCATCTGCGACCACCGGCGTCATCACTGTGCTCGACAGCGCCACCTACGCCGAAGATCTGGCGATCACCATGGCTCCCGGCCGGGTGCTAGCAATTCAAGCCGCCGATGGCCAGCGCCCGCTCATCCGCCTCACCGATCGCCTGCGCGTTGCCGGTAACGGCGATCGCGCCTCCCTTACCCTCAATGGTTTCTGGATCGAGGGCGGGATCGATCTGGCCGCCGGCAGCCTCGAACGGTTAGCCATCCACCACTGTACCCTCCTGCCCGGTTGGCGCCTCGACGTTGCCGGCAACCCCCAGTTTCCCAACCGGCCCAGCATCCACGCCGCCACGCCCAACCCTGATTTGCGCCTCGAACTGGCCCGGAGCATCAGCGGCGCGGTGCATGTGGCAGAAGATTCGGATGGTCTGATTGCCAGCGATGTAATCCTCGACGCCTTCGCGCCGGCCGTGCCCGCCTGTGCGGCCTCCAATGGCGAGAGGATCGGACCGCCGGCCAGTTTTATTCACTGCACGGTGCGCGGTGAAGTCCGCGTGCGCCAAATCGATCTCATCTCTGAAAGCATTATGCTTGGCCGGGTACTGGTTGCACGCCGCCAGATCGGTTGCACCCGCTTCAGCTTTCTTGCCGCCGACTCGCGAGCGCCGCGCCGCTTCCGCTGCCAACCCGATCTCGCCCTCGCCGCCTTCGCCGTTGCCCGCAACCGGCCCATCGCTGCTCTCACCACCGCCCAACGCAGCACCGTAACGCTCTCGGTCACACCATCCTTCACCAGCACCCAGTTCGGCCATCCTGCCTACATGCAACTGGCTCGCTCGTGCCCCGCCGCCATCACCCAAGGTGCTGAAGACGGCGGTGCGCTCGGCGTCTTCCATCTCGTGCAACAGACCCAACGCCTCGCTAACTTGCGCCTTGCCCTCGCCGAGTATCTGCGGCTGGGTCTTGAAGCCGGGGTTTTTTTCGCATCGTGACGCCAGTCTGCGCAGCTCGTTCGCACCAACGATATGCAACCGTAAAGGTATGAGTATGGCTTCCTTCATAACCCAACAAACCACTCTACGTCCTTTGCGCCTTTGCGTCACATACTCTGCGCCTTTGCCCGCTTTGCGCCTCTACTCTAAAGGAGCCTTGTATGCGCGGTGATTTCACCCGATGGACATTCGACCGCACGAAGCACTACAGCGGCGTGCTCAACCAACAGGGGCGCGTCGCCCTCGATGCCGATTGGAACGAGCAACTCGCGATCGATCTCGCCGATGAGCGCGCGGCTCGCACCGATCTGATCGGGCGTTGCGGCGGCCCGCAGGGCCAAGCTGGCTTTGATATCGTCGTTGCTGGCAGCACGCTCAACATCACTGCCGGTCGCTACTACGTCGCCGGCATCCGTCTCGAGAACGAGCAGACAGTTGCCATCACCGCTCAACCTGATCTGCCCGTCGCCACCCTAGCGCAGGTGGCCGGCTTGGCTGCCGATGCAACGCTGCCCGCCGGGGTCTATCTCGCCTATCTCGATGTCTGGGAACGGCATGTAACCGCGCTTGAAGATGCTGCTATCCGCGAAGTCGCGCTCGGCGGCCCTGACACCACGACCCGTTTGCAGGTAATGGCGCAAGTCAAGCTGTTGCGTGCCGGCGATCCCGGCGCAACCTTCGACTGCGCCGCGCCAAACGCGGCGTGGGATACGTTGCTGGCCGGCAGTAGCGGTATGCTCGAAGCTCGCGCCGAACCCGACCTAACCGTCAATGATCCCTGCGTCGTGCCGGCCCAAGCCGGCTATCGCGGGCTAGAAAACCAGCTCTATCGGGTTGAAGTGCATCGGATCGTCTCGAACACCCGTATTGCGCTCAAGTGGTCGCGGGAAAACGGTTCGGTGGCAGTTGGCTGGAGCGGGCAAGATCCGCTGAATCCCAATCGCTTGATTGTCGCCAGTACTGGCCGCGATGAGGTATTGGGTCTCGCACCCAACCAGTGGGTCGAGCTGACCGATGATGCGCGTGACAAGCGGGGCGAACCGGGTCTGCTGGTCAAGTTGCTGCAAGTCGAAGACAATATTGTCACCATCGATCCGGGCGGGCAAACGATCGCCTACAGCGCATTCGGTCCCAACCCCAAACTGCGCCGCTGGGATATGCCTGCTGATACCGGTGAGCTAGTTGTCACTACCGGTGCAGCGACGTGGACCGAACTCGAACAAGGGGTGCAGATCCGGCTCAAGAACGGTACGTTCCGTCCCGGCGACTACTGGCTCATTCCGGCCCGCACTGTTACCGGTGATATCGAGTGGCCGCGTACCGGCGGTGTACCGATGTCGCAACGCCCGCACGGCATCCACCATGCCTATTGCAAATTAGCCCTGCTTGACTTTAATGGCAGCGTGTGGACTAAACGCAGCGATTGCCGCCGGCTCTTTCTGCCCCTGACTGAGCTGATCCGGTTCTATGCCGTTGGCGGCGATGGTCAAGAGGCGCTGCCCGGCGCGACGCTCGCCCAACCGCTGCAAGTGGCCGTCACCAACGGCCAGCAACCGGTCACCAATGCCCGCGTGTGCTTTCGGATCGTGCCCCAAACTGCTGCCGGCCAACTCACTGCCGGCGGCGCCACCGGCAAGAGCGTTGATGTGACTGCCGGTCCAAACGGTATCTACTCCTGCCAGTGGCAACTCGGCCCCGCCGTCCAGAGCCAGCGCGTTGAAGCCTTCTTGGTCGAGATCGACGGCAAGCCATTTCTCGATAGTGCCGGAGAACCGGTCTTGCCGCGCGTCTTCTTCAACGCCAACCTCAGCCGCGCCAGCAATGTGGCTTACCAACCCGGTACGTGCTCTGATCTGGCCGATGCCCGCACTGTGCAAGAGGCGCTCGACATCCTCTGCCAGCGGCCCCGTGGCGGCGGCTGTTGTGTAAGCGTCGGCGACGGCGGCGAGTTTCCCGATCTTGAAACGGCTCTCAAAGAGTTGCTCGCTCGCGGCGAGCGTCGCATCTGCCTCTGCTTGCGCGCCGGCCGTCACGCTGCCGGGAGTATCCGACTCGATCTCGCGCCCGCCAACGAACCGTTCGTGCTTGAAATCAAGGGCTGTGGCCCGGCCACCAGTGTGCGCTTTGGTGGCCCGCTGCAGTTAAGCGGGTTTGATTCGGTAGCGCTGCGCAATCTCGCTCTTGATATTGCCTTCATCCCCGAAGCGGGGACAGTGGCCCTCTCGTTTGATCGTTGCCTGCGGGTGATCATGGCCGATTGCGCAATCAGTGGCCTCACCCTGCCTGGCTGGCTCAACCAAGAGCAATTCATTGATAGCAGTGCCCTCGTTGCCATCACCGGCGGCGATGATGTGCGACTGAGCGGCAACACCTTCACGGCGGCGGTGTCCGACCGCACCTTCCCGCCATTGCGCAATCTCTTCGCCAAAGCCCAAATCCCGCTGCTCGCTGATCTCTTCGCTGATGAGCGGTTGGTACTTGCACCCGAATGGTACGAGCTGGCGGTCAAGGCCGCGGGAGAACTAGCCCAACTGACGCTCGATCAACGCGCGCTCCTGCTCCGCGAGTTGCAAGAGCCGCTCGGAGAAATGATCGAGTCGTCTCCTCTTGCCGAGTTGCTCCAACTCCGCAAGCTGGAATTTGCTCTCAATCAAGCCGAAGCCAGTGCCGTTGCGCTGCTCGACATTCTGTTCGATCTGCGCGCCGCCGCGGTCAAATCGCGCCCCGGCGCCGCACTCATACTGCACCGGCGCCGCGCCGTCGATGAAAATAGCCTTGGCGCGATCGTCGATTTGCTTGATGAAGACGATCTTGTGGTGCTCGAACACAATCGCATTGACGGCATCGTCAGTCTGTACGGCATGCCTGCCCCGGTTGAACTGGTTGCGTCACGTGCTGCCAATCTGCTCCGGCTCGATCAACAACCCAACGAACCGGGCGGATCGCGGATGGCGATCCATGCCGCGTATATGGGAACAGTGCAACTGCGCGGCAATCATCTCGTCAGTCTGAGTATTGGCTTTGCGTTGCTGGAAGCGATCGTGCGCCGGTCAGACGGCGAAGCAACCTTTGCCCTCGACGACGATGTCTGTGCGCGCTTGTTGCTCGACGGCAACGTGATCGAGGGTGTTGCCAATCTCACCCTCAGCCGGAGTCTCATCGCGCAGGCCAATTCATTCACCGCCATGGCCGCACCGCGTGGGAAGCTGTCAATAACCCACGTTGCTAGCGTTGCGAATGCGCCATTGGGTTGGTGCCTCGCCGACGCCGCGACCTTCATTGGTAATCAGGGGTCGGGTCAAGCCCAACATGGGCGTCTGTTCGACATTTCGCGGTTTGCCGAACGGGTCGCCAACCTATTCATCCAAATCACCTAGTAGCGACGCACGGCCGTGCGTCTCCAAACCACATACCGGCGGCCGTGCGTCTCCCAACGCGACCATGCGCCCCTACCCCCTGCCATACCGCGCCACAATTCGTTCGATCAATCGGGTTGTGGCGTGGCCATCGTGAAACGGCAGCAACCGCACCTCGCCGCCGTGTGCGCGCGCAATCCGCGCTTCTGGCAAGCGGGCTTCATCGATGGCAGCGCCGTGGCCGTAATCGCCGCCTTTGACGTACACATCAGGCGCGAGTGCCGCCACCACCGTTTCAGCGGTGCATTCGGCAAAGATCGTTACTGCGTCAACGCAGCGCAGCGTAGCGATGATCGCGGCGCGTTCCACCGCCGGCACGATCGGGCGCAACGGCCCCTTAAGCTGTTGGGTTGACTCGTCGCTGTTAATCGCCACGATCAACCGATCCCCCAGCTCGCGCGCTGCCGTCAGGTAGTTCACATGGCCGATATGCAACAGATCAAACACCCCATTCGTCAGCACCACCCTCAAGCCGGCAGCGCGCCATCCGGCTCGCAAGACGACCAATTCGGCAAGCGGGTAGATTGGTAATGGTGGTGATTGGTGATCCATAATGATCCGCGCTCCGTGCATGTGTGGTGGCGATAGGGCATAGCGTTGCTATGATATCGTATCATGGCGGGCCGCCCGCGCTCCCCTGCTGTCCTTACGCAGGGCGCACCCCTACTGTCAATGCGCGGGCGCGTAGCGCCCGCAGCAAGCTCCCCTCCCCCGTTGTCATTGCGAGGGAGTGGCGGCCTCCAGCCGGGCTGGGATCGCTCGCCCGCAGCAAGCTCCCGCTTGAGCGCAGGTCATGCCTCAGCGGGTTGCGCCCGTGCTCACAGGGGATTGCTTCGCCGCGCGTAAGCGCGGCTCGCAATGACAACAGGTCACGCCTGTCAGTGCGCGGGCGCGCAGCGCCCGCAGCAAGCTCCTGCTTCAGCCGGACTCCTGTCTGAGGATCCTTCCAACCCTGCGGTCATTGCGCCTTTGCGTTCAGCTTATTTCCGCTCCCGAAATGGCGAAGTGAGCGGCAACCCGATCCAAAACAGTACCGCTAGCACCAGCACAATCCCACACACGACCAAAATCTGATCGGTATTCAATGGCGCGCCAACCAGTAAGGCGACACCCAGAAATCCGATCATAGGCACGATAGTCTGCACCGGCGCCAGCCGGGTGGCATGCTTCCAATCACCGTGGCGCAACCGCTCGCCGGCGCTGCGCCCGATCACGGTGCCTACCGTCCCGATCAGCGCCCACAAAAATGCGGCAATGAAGATGCTCCATGACCGTGATGCCCACCAAAAGGCGCTGCCGCCGATCAGGCCGATCACGGCGCAGACCACCGATGATACCCATAAGGGGGGCGGGAACCATGTAGACATAATCACATCCTTGTGATTGGATGGCGGAGCCGCACCGCCGTGCGGCTGTACAACAGTGGGTGGTTTGGGACAACGGTAGAGCCGCACGGCGGTGCGGCTCTGTGCCAACCACCACAACCGCACGGGCGTTCAGCGCTCCATCGTTCATGATGGAGCCGCACGCCGTGCGGCTGTACAGGGTTACACCACCCACCGCGCATCCAACGCTTGCGCCCGCGCTGCGATTGCGGCCCGCCGGTCTTCAAACCCGCGCCGGCCTAACAACGCATACGTATTGATCTTGCCTGCCTCGACGCCGGGTTGGTCAAAGGCATTGATGTCGTACAGCTCGCCGGCAATTGCCGTCTGCATCTCCATCAACATCAAGAATTGACCGAGCGTGAAGGCGTTGATTTCTGGGAAGATGTGGGTCATATTCGGCTGGCCGGCCTCGCTCAACGCAATCGCCGTGGCCTGCTGCTCGGCTTGAATCAACTCGGCCATCGTATGCCCACCAAGGTAACTCACCCCCTCCAGATCCTCGTAAGCGGTTGGGATCGGCGCCTCCTCGGCATACTTTTCGACCGCGATGAAGTTGATCAGCTTGTCGTACGGCCCTTCCATATAGAGCTGCACCTGCGAGTGCTGGTCGGTGGCTCCTAGCGCCTTGACCGGCGTCTGGCCTACCCGTGCCGGCTTACCTTGCCGGTCAATCGCCTTGCCCAAGCTTTCGGCCCACAATTGGGCAAACCAGTCGGCCACGTCGCGCAGCCGGTTGGCGTAAGGCATCATGACCACAATCGGCTTGCCTTTGCGGAAGCAGAGGTAGTTGACCAGCGCGCCGAGCGCCGCTGGGTTGCGCAGCGGATCGAGATTGGCTGCCAGTTCGCCGCCGTAGGCCGCGCCGGCTAGCAGCTCGCGGAGATTGACCCCGGTCATCGCCGCTGAGAGCAAGCCAACCGAGGTCAGCACCGAAAAGCGTCCGCCAACCTTTGGCGGCAGGTCAAACATCGTCCACCCCTCGCGCTGGCCGATCTGGCGCAAGAAGCCGCTGCTAGGGTCGGTGGTCAGCACAATATGATCGCCGAGCTTCTCTTCCCCTACTGCCTCAACCAGTGCCTGCTGGAAGTAAAGGAACGAAGCCATCGTCTCGGCGGTAGTGCCGCTCTTGCTAATCACGTTGAACATTGTCCGCCGCAGATCGAGCATGCGCAGCGCACCGGCGTTGAGTTCCGGGTCAGAATTATCCAGTACTAGCAACCGCGGCCAACCGCGCTGTTCGCGTGGCAAGAGGTTATAAAACGGCCCGTTGATGGCTGTCTGCACCGCGATATTGCCCAACGCCGAGCCGCCAATGCCCAGCACCACAAACGTGTCGATCCGGTCGCGGTGCGCGGCCGCAAATTGCTCAAACGGCGTCACATCTTGCTCTGGCAACAGCGGCCACCCCAACGCCTCACGCCGGCTCTGCACTGCCGCAATCGCCTCGCCTGCCCGCGCTGTTTCAGCCTCCAACTCCGCCGGAGTAAGCCCGTTCGGCCCGAATACATTATTCACGTCCAGCCGGATCCGTTGCGTTTCCCGCCAACCTGCATCCTCGTGGCGCATACGGTTCTCCTTAGTTGTCGTCAAAGCGTACCCTCGCAGACACCGCGTCGCCGTGTCCTCTGGCGAAGGGGATACGCCGCCTCGCCTCCTCAGTATAACATCTCTTGCCGGCCCGCTCCGGCTTGCGTTCATCCGGCAGCAACGGTAAGATGGGGCATATCAGCCTGAAAGGAGAGGTGCTATGGATACCGCCCAGACCGCCGATATCAAGAGTTTCATGATCGGCGCGATGACGGTGCGCCCGTTTGCCGGCAATGAATTGATGGCGGTACGGATCGATGCGCCCAAGGGGGCGGTTGCGCCGGCCCACAGCCATCCGCACGAGCAGATGACGTTGGTGGTGGCCGGTCGCTTGCGCTTCCGGGTTGGCGAAGAGTGGCGCGAACTCGGCCCGCTCGATATCGTCCATATTCCCGGTGGGGTTGAGCACGAGGCAGTGATGGAAGAGGACTCAACCTTCTTCGACATCTTCCATCCGGTGCGCGCCGATCTGTTGCAGCGACAGGCCGAAGCTGAGTGGCAATCGTCTTCCGCAACATGGTGGGCACTCGACGAGGCGGTAATGGCCGGCCTCACCGTTGCTGGGTTTGCCGTGCCTGCGCATACTCTTCGGCAGTAATGATCTGGCCGCCAGTGATCTCTTGGCTGATCAAGCGGCGCTGGCGGTCAAACCGTAGCTCAGCGGTCATCAGCCGGAAACAGCGGTCGTCCATCAGCTCCTTGCGGATCCAATAGCCGGCTAGCTCTTCCCGATCATCGTACTCGACCGACACATCGTTATAGAGGTTAATGCGCGTCTGCACCACAGCGCCGCACCGCGCGCAGCGCACGTGCAGCAACAGAAAAGGGGCCTCTTCCCCCCGCCCAAACAATCGTCGCAGCCATTGCATCGCTTCGCTCCCGTGCCCGTTGCGTATCGGCGCTCCTCATCATAGCGCACAAGCCGCTGGCCGGCAAATGGCCCGCTCACGGCGTCTTGCCTTTGGAGGAGCGCATCGGAACCGCACATTGCATCCGATTTGCATAAAACCGCAGATTGTGCTAGAATGCACTACGCTGAGCGATGGCTCGACGCCGTCGGTACGCGCCGGCGTAGCTCAATTGGCAGAGCAGCGGTTTTGTAAACCGCCGGTTCAGGGTTCAAGTCCCTGCGTCGGCTCCATCGCAACGAGACGGGTCGGTACCGAAGTGGCCAAACGGGGCGGTCTGTAAAATCGCTGGCTTACGCCTTCGCAGGTTCGAATCCTGCCCGGCCCACCAAAATCGAATAGAGAAGCTCCAGCACAACTCTATTCGTTTATGCCTACGTAGCTCAGTCGGTAGAGCACGTCTTTGGTAAAGACGAGGTCACGGGTTCAAGTCCCGTCGTAGGCTCCAGCCGACTATAGCGGCGAGCTGAGCGTGAAGCTCGCCCGGCTGCTCGTGCCAGACTTGTTGGCACGAGCGGCATCTTTTCGCGCCTTGTCTTAAGGAGCAAAATATCCATGGCCAAGCAGAAATTCGAGCGGACGAAACCGCATCTTAACGTCGGCACCATCGGTCACGTCGACCACGGCAAGACGACGCTAACGGCGG
>NZ_DAOUDC010000002.1:0-92021 GCF_034431535.1 Chloroflexus sp.
TGTTTGCTATCTCGTATTATACCCGATCCGGGCGGTTTTGTCGAACGTTTACGAAAAGATGTTCTATTCCTCGCATCTATGCTACAATTCAGACAGTATCTGCTATTGAAAGGAGGAATCATGGACGCCGGCGCGCGCCCGCTCAACCGGTTGGCGAACGAGGCCAGCCCGTATCTGCAACAACACGCCGATAACCCGGTCGATTGGTATCCGTGGGGCGAGGAGGCGCTTGAACGCGCCCGGCGTGAAGATAAGCCGATTCTGGTCAGCATCGGTTATGCCGCTTGCCACTGGTGCCACGTGATGGCCCACGAGAGTTTTGCTGACCCAGAGGTGGCGGCGATCCAGAATGAGCATTTTATCAATATCAAGGTCGATCGCGAAGAGCGGCCCGACCTCGATAGTATCTATATGGCCGCGGCGCAAGCTCTGACCGGCAGCGGCGGCTGGCCGCTCAATGTCTTTTGTTTACCCGACGGCACGCCGTTTTATGCCGGCACCTACTTCCCGCCCGACGCCAAGGCGGCCCGCTACCGCATGCCAAGCTGGCGGCAGGTGTTGCTCTCGATCGCCGAGGCGTACCGCACCCGTCGCGCTGACGTCACCGCTTCCGCCTACGAGTTACTCGACCATATCAAGCGGCTGGCCCAGCCCTTGCCCGAAACTGCATCAGTAGACGGGGCGCTCGTGATGGCTGCCGCCGAGAAGATCGGGCGCGATTTCGATCCGCAGTACGGCGGGTTTGGCGATGCGCCAAAGTTTCCCCAGCCGCT
Organism: Chloroflexus sp.; assembly: GCF_034431535.1. Taxonomy (GTDB): domain Bacteria; phylum Chloroflexota; class Chloroflexia; order Chloroflexales; family Chloroflexaceae; genus Chloroflexus. The sequence continues at coordinate 774 of NZ_DAOUDC010000002.1, forward strand.
GGTGCTGGAGTTTTTGCTGCGCGCCCATCTGCGCGGCGATGTGCAGGCTTTGCCGATGCTCCACCAGACCCTCGAACAGATGGCGCGCGGCGGGATGTACGATCAGGTGGGGGGCGGCTTCCACCGCTACAGCGTTGATGCGCGCTGGTTGGTGCCCCACTTCGAGAAGATGCTTTACGACAACGCGCTGCTGGCCGAGGTCTACCATCTGGCGGCGCTGGTAACCGGCGACCCCTTCTTGGCCCGCATCGCCGATGAGACCTTTGCCTATCTGCTGCGCGATCTGCGCCACCCCGACGGTGCGTTTTTCAGTAGCGAAGACGCCGATAGCTTGCCGGCTCCCGGCGCAGCCCATGCCGAAGAGGGCGCGTTCTACGTCTGGACGCCAGATGAATTGCGGTTGGCGCTCGGCGACGATGCGACGCTGGTCAGCGCGTACTATGGGGTGACGCGGCAGGGCAACTTTGAGGGCAAGTCGATGTTGTACGTACCACGCCCGCCGGCGGCAGTGGCGGCGATGCTTGGGGTGCCGGTCGAGCGGCTGGAGGCAACGGTAGCGCGCGCCCGCCCCATCCTGCGCGCCTTCCGCGAACGGCGGCCCCGCCCCTTCCGCGACGAGAAGATTATCACGGCTTGGAATGCGATGGCGATCCGGGCCTTGGCGACGGCCAGCGCGCGGGTACCAGAGTATTTGCCGGCTGCTCAGCAGTGCGCCGATTTTCTGCTGGCCAACCTGCGCCGGGCCGATGGCCGCCTGTTGCGCAGTTGGAAAGATGGCCGGCCCGGCCCAGCCGGTTTCCTTGACGATTACGCGCTGCTGTGCGATGCGCTGCTCGAATTGCACGCCGCGAGCGGCGAGACGCGCTATCTCGCTACGGCAGTCGAACTGGCCGACGCGATGCTCAATCTGTTCTGGGACGCGCAGGCGTGGATGTTCTTCGATACCGGCAGTGACCAGCCGGCCTTGGTCACCCGCCCGCGCGACCTGAGCGACAACGCCGTCCCGTCGGGTTCATCGGCGGCAGCGGTGGCCCTGCTGCGGCTATACGCCATCACCGGGCGCGAAATCTACGCCACGCGGGCCGAGCAGGTCTTGCAACAAGTCGCCCCGATGCTCAGCCAGTTCCCGCTCGGTTTTGGCCGCATGTTGTGCGCCGCCGATCTCGCGATCGGCCCGACCCGCGAACTGGCAATCATCGGCCCGCCAACGCACCCGGCCACGCAGGCGCTAGTCGCCGAAGCGCGCGCCGGCTACCGGCCCCGGCTGGTGATCGCCCGCGCCGAACCCGGCGATCCCGTCACCGCGCTGAGCCCGTTATTTGCCGATCGCGGCATGATTGACGGCCAACCCACCGCCTACATGTGCGAGCAGTTCACCTGCTTGTTGCCCGTCACCATGCCGGAAGCGTTGCGCCAGCAGCTTATGAGCGCGAAGGGCTAACCCACCACGGTGTGGGCAGCGGCGATGCGATAGCGCGGTAGAATAGGGGGCGGATTGTCATTGAGCGCCGCTGTCCTACGGTCATTGCGAGCCGCGCGCAGTGCGGCGAAGCAATCCCCCGCGAGCACGGGATCCGTGCGCTGAGCGGTTGCTGGCGCTAACGGGGTGGGGCTGCGCCCCCTCGCCATGACAACTGTAATCTTGTCAGCATTCTTTGCGTTTTTTGTGGCTATCCAACTTCCATGCATATTCTCCACGTTGTGCAGCTCTACTGGCCAGCGCCGAGCGGCGCGGCCCGTTATTTTCAAGAGATCGGTGCGCGGTTGACAGCCGAAGGCCATCAGGTGACGGTACTGGCTACCGATGCCTTCGACCTTGAATACCTCTGGATGGCTGGCAAACGGCGGATCGACGAGCCAACCGGCGCCCACGACGGCGTGCAGATCCGGCGGCTGGCAGTGCGGCGCTTGCCCGGCCCGGCCCTGCTCTACCCGATCATTCGCCGGCTGATGGTCGAAATGGGCCGGCTGGGCCGCCCCAGTGTGCCGCTCTTGCGCCGGCTAGCCACGCTTACCCCGCAGTTGCCCGATCTGGCCGCAACGCTGGCCGATCCGGCGTTGGCCGATGTAGCGGTGTTGCATACCACCAACATTACCCTCGACTTTGCGCTGCTGCCGGTAGCGCGGTGGGCGCGGCAGCGCGGCATTCCCCATCTCTGCACGCCGTTCGTGCATGTGGGTGAGCCGGGAAGCGAGCAGGTGGTGCGCTACTACGCGATGCCACACCAAATTGACCTGTTGCGGCAGACGACACGAGTGGCGACGATGACCGATATCGAACGAGCCTATCTCATCCGGCGCGGGGTGCCTGCTAAGCGGATCGTCACCGTTGGCGCGGGGGTGACTCCCGCTGAAGTGACCGGCGGTGACGGCCAGCGGTTTCGCGCTGCGCACCGGATTACCGGGTCGGTCGTGCTGAGTTTGGGGGTAGCGGCGTTCGATAAGGGAGCGGTGCATACGCTGGCGGCGATGCAGCGACTGTGGCAGCAGGGCAGCGATGCGGTGTGGGTACAGTGCGGCCCGGCCTTTGGCGGCTTTCAGGCAGCAGTCGAGGCGCTCACGCCAGCCGAGCAGGCGCAGGTGCGGGTGCTCGGCTATGTCGATAACGCTACCCGCCGCGACGCGCTGGCCGCCGCCGATGTCTACGTGCAACCCTCGCGCACCGATAGCTTTGGCATTACCTACCTCGAAGCGTGGTGCAATGGCGTGCCGGTGATCGGCGCGCGGGCCGGCGGTGTGCCAGCAGTCATCCGGCACGGGGTTGATGGCTTGCTGGTGCCGTTTGGTGACGTAACGGCAATCGCTGCCGCTATCGATCGCTTGTTGCGTGATCGGGCGCTGGCGCGGGCGATGGGAGCCGCTGGACAGGCGCGGGTTTGGCGCGAACTGACGTGGGATGCGGTCTACCGCCGGATTCGCCCGTTGTATGATGAGAGGGTTAATACAGGGATGTAGGGGAGTGGTTGCGCAGAGGTGGGCGCAAGGGTGAGGCGGTTTTCCTGCCTCTCTGTCATTGCGAGCCGCGCGAAGTGCGGCGAAGCAATCTCCCACGAGCACGGATTGCATCCCCTCAGGCATGTGTTCCGCTGAAGCAGGAGATTGCTTCGGGGGCTGCGACCCCTCGCAATGACAGGCGGGGAGGGGTGTGCTTCGGGGGCACGTACACTGCCTCTCGGCAGTGGTACAAACGCGACTCGCAATGATAGGCGGGGAGGGGTGTGCTTCGGGGGCAGGTTGCACCCTCGCAATGACAAGAGGGAAACCGCGCCAACTTTGACCGCTACCCCTTTACCCCTCTTCCCGCACCAGTTCCATCAAAATCCGATCGTAGCGCCGGCCATCGAACAGCGTTGCGCCACTGAGCCGGCCAGCTTCGCGGAAGCCGGCCCGCAGGTAGGACCGATAGGCCCGTTCGTTGAAGCTATGCAACCACAAACGGATGTTGTACAGGTTAAGGTAGCGAAAGCCGTAGGTTGCCAGCAGCCGCACCGCTTCGCGACCATAGCCTTGCCCCCACGCCGTTTTATCGCCGATCGCGATGCCGAGTTCGGCAATACCGTGCAACAGATTAATGTTAGACAGGCTGCACGTGCCGATCAGCCGCTCGCCGTCGCGCAGCACTATCGCAAAGGTGCGTTGATCATCGCATGCGGTAGCGTTTTCCCTAATCCACTGCTGTTCTTGTTCGAGAGTGTAGCTGCGCCCCTGTTGGCCCAACAGTGCCGTGAATTCCAGATCGGCGAACCACTGCGCCAAGAGTGATGCATCTTCCGCCAAGACGTGGCTGAGAAAGACTTTTTCGCCGGCCATAATGACGGGTCGTGATCGTTCGCTCATAGTGCGCACCTGTTATGAACGCCAAGCGGTCAAGCGGCGCTGGCGGGATACGGAAGCATCCCTACGGAGTGTCCTCGTTAGTCATCAAACGCGCATAGCTGTCGTGCCGCGCTGCCGAAATCTCGCCCCGCTCGACCGCTTCGCGCACGGCGCAATGCGGTTCGTGCAGGTGCGTACAACCGGCAAAATAGCAATCGCGCAAAAATGGGCGAAATTCGCGGAAGCACCACGCTAAATCTTCCGCCGGCAAGTTCCACAACCCGATCTCGCGAATGCCCGGCGTGTCGGCGACGTAGCCGCCCCCCGGTATGGTGAGCGGGATCAACTCGGCGACGGTGGTAGTGTGGCGACCTTTGGTCAATCGCTCGCTCACCTCGCCGATGCGCAGGTTGAGGCCGGGTTGGATCGCGTTGAGCAAGCTGCTCTTGCCAACGCCTGACTTGCCGGTAACAACGCTGATCTTGCCGATCAGCCGCTCGCGTAGTTCAGCGATGCCTTCGCCGCTGATGATGCTTGTGTAGACGACCGGATAGCCGATCTGTTCGTAGGGCTTGAACATGGCCGCCGCCGTTTCACGCTTGACCAGATCGATCTTGGTGGCGACGATGATCACCGGTAATTCGCTGTGTTCGCAGATCACCAGATAGCGGTCGAGCATGCGCGGCGTGAATTCGGGTTTGGCGCAGGTAAAGACGAGCAAGACCTGATCGACGTTCGCGACAATCACGTCTTCCTTGTACGCGCCGCGCGGCCCGGCGGCCCGGCGCGCCAGCCGGCTACGCCGCGGCAAAACCGCCTCAATCGCGCCTTGGCCGTTGCCGACCGGTGTCACTTCGACCTGATCGCCGATCACGACCAGATCGGTTGCTTGGCGCTCTTTCTTGAGCCGCCCACGTAGCCGGCATTCAAGGATGCCCTGCTCGGTCTTGACCCAGAAGAAACCGCTTTGCGCTCGCAAGACGGCGCCGATCAGCCGGTTGGTGGCGGTGGCCGGCGCTGGTTCGATCAGTTCTGCTGCTTTACGACTCATCGATGCGCACCTCCAGCCGGTTCACCCCCAGTAAATCAAAGGCCATGCTCACAATCCGTTCGATCAACGACGCCGGCGGCAGTTCGGCTGGCGTCGCTGCGGCTAGGGTTGTGAATGCTTGTTGTTGCCGTCCGCGTTTGGGCGGATGGTATGATAACGAGCCATCACGCTCTAGAATAATCACGGCAGTTCCCTCCACCTCTGACGGTTGGTTACGATCGGCGGTAGTAACGATGGCGTTGTGATCCGTCATCTCAAATTTCCTTTCACGCTTGCTGCGAGAACCCGCTCCGTCGAACGCCCGCTGGGTGGAGGGAACAAAAGAGGCTGTGGTTTGCCGGTTGCGCCACAGCCTCAAAACAAGGCGGGCTGTAGGCGCTTGGTCAGCTTCCCACAGCCCGCCGGTATAACAGGTGGATGCCTGTTTAGCCTGCGCTGTGCGAAGCCCCTCCTGTGCCAGCGGAGTCGCTCGACACCATCACGACCGTTGTAAGTGAGAGTGCGTGATAGATGTGTGTCATGGCTGCCTCCTCTGACCGGAATAGAAATGAATTCTTGCCCGTGCAGCATAGCATGCCGGCAAGCGTCTGTCAATGCAGGTTGGCTCAGTCGTTAGACTGAACTTTGGCAGGGTGATAGGAAGAGGACACGGATTGACACGGTTCGAAAACACCGTGTTGATCCGTCTTAATCCGGGCCAATCCGTGTCCCATTCATCTAAATCAGGCCCGAATGCGAACAGCTTATCCGGCCATCACAATCTGCTGCAAGGTCGCGCTGGCGATGTTACGCCCGCAGATCAGCGCGACGATCCGCCGCCCGCGTAGATCACTGATTTGACCTTCCAAGAGAGCGGCCAGCGGCGCCGCAGCGCTACCCTCGGCGATCAGGTGGTGTTCGTCGAGCAGCCAGCGCATTGCGCGCGCAATCGCGGCTTCGTCCACCAGCACCATCTCGTCGAGCGTTTGCTGCAAGATCGGCAATGTGATAGTACCCGGATCGATCCCACCGGCCAGTCCATCAGCCAAAGTCGGTTCGTCGGGGACAGGAACGACCTTGCCGGCGCGTAAGGCTGCCGCCATCGCCGCCGATGCCGCCGCTTGCACGCCGATCACCCGGATGCGCGGATTGATCGTTTTGGCCCAGATGCCCACGCCGCTGGCTAACCCGCCGCCGCCGACCGCCACGATCACCGTGTCGGTAGTCGGTAACTCTTCCCACACTTCGACCGCCAGCGTGCCTTGGCCGGCGATCACAGCCGGATCGTTGTAGGGCGAAACGAATTGCCAACCGTGGGTGTCGGCCAGCCGCAACGCCTCGGCTTCAGCTTCGGCATAGCCATCGCCATGCAAGATCAGGTCAACCGGATACCGGCGCAAGGCGGCGATCTTGGCCGGTGAGGCGGTAGCCGGCACGACCAGCGTGACAGCATGTTCAGTCATCGCGGCAGCATGGGCGACGCCGAGGGCATGGTTGCCCGCTGAACAGGCCACGATGCGCGTGTCCGGCGGCAGTTGGCGCAGGGCGTTGGCCGCGCCGCGCAGCTTGAAACTGCCGGTAACTTGCGCTAGTTCCAGCTTGAGCCAAACCTCAGCCCCGATCAGTGCGCTCAGTGGCCGGCTGAGTTCGAGCGGTGTCGGTTGGGCGATGCCGGCAATGCGGCGGCGAGCGGCCAAGATGCCGGCGGGAGGAATGGGTAATTGCATAGGATAAGCCTGTCAACAATGTGGCGTGCGTCAGTGCAACTGCCGCGCGCGCTCACGCATGGCCGCGGATCGGCTTTGGGCGGTACGGTTCCTCCAACCGCTTGATCTCCTCTGGCGTCAATTGTACGTCAAGTGCCGCAACCGCCTCTTCAAGCTGGTACATCTTGGTTGCGCCGATGATTGGCGCTGTCACTTCCGGCTTATGCAACAGCCACGCCAGCGCGATTTGGGCGTTGCTCACCCCGCGCTCGCGGGCGATCTCGCTCACCCGCTCGACAATCACGTAGTCGCTGGCATCGTACATCGCGTGCGAAATGGTGTCGGAACGACCGCGTACCGTCGCCGCGCCGGTGCCTTGGGGCCGGTTACCGGTGAGAAAACCGCGCGCCAGCGGGCTCCACGGAATGACGGCCAAGCCGGCATCACGGCACAACGGCAACATCTCGCGCTCTTCCTCGCGGTAAACGAGGTTGAGATGATTTTGCATCGAGACGAAGCGGGCCCAGCCACGCCGCTCCTGAATGCCCAGCGCTTTCGCTAACTGCCACGCAAACATGCTCGACGCGCCGATATAGAGCGCCTTGCCCGCCCGCACCACGTCGCTTAACGCCTCAAGCGTCTCTTCAATCGGCGTTTCGTAGTCCCAACGGTGGATCTGGTACACGTCAACATAATCCATACCCAACCGGCGCAGCGAAGCATCGATCGCCTGCATAATGTGCTTGCGCGAGAGGCCCCGGTCGTTGGGCCGGTCGCTCATCGGCTGGTAGACCTTGGTCGCAATAACCAGCTCGTCGCGGCTGACCCCCGAATCGCGGATGGCGCGACCCAAAATCTCTTCACTCACCCCCAGCGAGTACATATCGGCAGTGTCAAAGAAGTTGATGCCGAGTTCAAGCGCGCGAAAGATAAACGGACGGCTCGCCTCTTCGTCGAGCACCCATTCGCGCCACGCCGGCGAACCGTAGCTCATACAGCCGAGGCAGATGCGCGACACTTGCATGCCGGTCGAACCAAAGCGGGTATATTGCATATGGTTAGCTCCTGTCGTTTGCAACCGCGAGTGATACCTGTATCATAACAAAAGTTGATGAGTCTGATGTTGAGCGGAGCGGGGGGGCGTTGGGTATGGCCGGTCTTGTGCGGCAGTACAACTGCCACACTCCATAACCATAAACGGATTCGGCCTGCTCTGTCATTACGAGGGCGTGGAGCGCCCGTAGCAATCCCCTGCGCGAGCGGGAGCGTTGCCTGCGCAACAACAAACGCGAAGACCACGTTTAGCCCAGAGGAACAGCACGAGCGGAACCGATAGCCCAGCACGCTGTCAGCAATCTCGACGGTAACGTTGCCCAGTGGGTCAGCAGCCCGCGCTCCTTGCCCCCTTCCTCTCCGCGTCCTCGACGCCCTCGGCGGTAAAAAACCTCTCGGCGCCCCCGGCGGTCAAGCAACCGGCCCTGCCTGCCGCTTGACCGGGCCGCAGGCGCGTGATAGAGTTAGTCTACTATGGTAACTGTTACCGTCCATGCTGGCCGTGAACGGCCGCTCATCCAACGGCATCCATGGGTCTTCTCTGGTGCGATCGCCCACGTGCGCGGCAACCCCGCTCCCGGCGACGTGGTTGATGTCTGCGCCAGCGATGGCAGTTGGCTTGCGCGCGGTTTCTGGAGCGGACGCTCGCAACTGCGGGTACGCCTAGCGACGTGGGATAAGGCCCAGTCACTCGATGAAACGTGGCTGCGCGAGACGATCGACCGCGCGGTGAGCGGGCGCGAACGCTGGCTGACCGATCCCTCGACTGCGTGCCGGCTGGTGTTTAGCGAAGCGGATGGGTTGCCCGGTTTGATCGTCGATCGCTACGGCTGCTATCTTGCCATCCAACTGCTGACTCAGGCGATGGCGGTGCGCGCCGAACAGGTAGTGGCGGCATTAGCCGATTTGCTCGCACCACGCGGCATCTACGAGCGCAGCGATGCTGAGGTGCGCGAAAAGGAAGATTTGCCGCCGGCGGTTGGCTTGCGCTGGGGCGAAATGCCGCCACGCTTGCCGGTGACGCCAATCACGGCGCTTGGCCAGCCGGCCAGCGGCGTGCGCATGTTCGCCGATCTGCCCGCCGGCCAAAAGACCGGCATCTATCTCGATCAGGCGATCAACCATGCCCGCGTAGGGGCGTATTGCGCCGCCGCCGATACGCTCGATTGCTTTTCGTATGCCGGTGGCTTTGCGCTGGCCGCCGCCAAAGCCGGTGCGACGCGCCTGACCCTCGTTGACGCGAGCGCCGATGCACTGGCGCTGGCCGCCGATAATCTCCGCCTGAATAAGGTGACACCACCGGCTGAGTTTGTCGAGGGTGATGCGTTCCACGTCCTGCGCCGTTACCGAGCCGAGCAGCGCCAGTTCGATGTTGTCATTCTCGACCCGCCAAAGTTTGTCTATCAGCAAGCTCATCTCGAACGCGCCACCCGCGGCTACAAAGATATCAACTTGCAAGCCTTGCACCTCATCCGGCCAGGTGGCATCCTCGCCACATTTAGCTGTTCAGGGCTCGTTTCTGCTGATCTCTTTCAAAAAATCATCTTTGGCGCTGCGATTGATGCTGGCCGTGATGTGCAGATTCTCGAACGGCTGGCCCAAGCGCCCGATCATCCGGTGTTGCTCAGTTTTCCTGAATCTGAATACCTCAAAGGATTGATCTGCCGGGTGTGGTAAACTAACGCTGTTCTTGTTGATGCAGAGTAGCTATGAACTTCACCATTTTTGAAGATGGCCACATCGCTAGCCCGACCGGCTTTCGCGCGACCGGCGTCTCGGCTGGCCTCAAAGAGGGCAGCAAAGCGCGTGATCTCGCGCTCGTCTATTCGCAGTACCCGTGCCGGGCCGCGGCGCTGTTTACCACCAGCGTCTTCAAGGCGGCGCCGGTCTTCCTCAGCCAAGCCATCTTGCTGCGCAACCACGACGCGATTCGGGCGGTGCTGATCAACGCCGGACAGGCCAATGCCGGCACCGGCCAAGCCGGTTTGAATGACGCCATCGAGTGCGCCAAGCTCACTGCCGATGAATTGGAAGTGCCGCGCGACTCGGTGTTAGTGATGTCAACCGGCATTATTGGAGTGCCGTTACCGATGCCACGCATGCGCAACGGCATCCGCCGTGCCGTCAGCGAGCTGGATAGCAACGGTGGTCGCCGCGCTGCGCTGGCGATCATGACGACCGACACGCGCCCCAAAGAGCGCGTGTTGCGCGGTTCGCTGCGCAACGGCCCGCGTTTTACCCTCGCCGGCATGGCCAAAGGCACGCGCATGATCCACCCGCGGCTGGCAACGCTGCTCGTGCTGATTACCACTGATCTGGCAATCAGCCAGCCGCTCTTGCAACGCGCCCTTCACCAAAGCGTGTCACGTTCGTTTAACCGGCTCAATATCGATGGCGATTGTAGTCCCAACGATAGCGTAATCATCTTGGCGAACGGCGCGATCGACCATCCGCCGATTACTGACTCGAGTTCGTGGGAATACGGTCTCTTCCAAGAGGCGCTCGATTATCTGTGCGCCGATTTGGCCGGCCAAATCGTGCGCGATGCCGCCGGTTCTGGTAAAGTGATAAAGGTAGTGGTGCAAGGTGCCATTGATGAAGCGACCGCGCAGACCATTGCCAACACAGTGGCTCGATCTGGCTCGGTGCGCGCGGCCTACCGGCGCAATTCGTCAGATTGGGGGGCATTGTTGGCCGCTATCGGCGCCAGCGCCGTCGAACTGCGCCCCGACCTGCTCGATCTGCGCATCGGCACCGTGCCGGTAATGCTGCGCGGCGCGCCAGCGCCGTTTGACGCAACCGCTTTGGTGCAGACGATGTCCGGCCCAGAGGTTGAATTAGTGATCGATCTCAACCTTGGGCTGGCTGAAACCACCGTCTGGACCTGCACGTGGACGGATGGGTAATTATGGAACAGACCTTGCCCTTGTTTCCGCTCGGCACGCTGCTCTTCCCCGGCGGCACAATGAGTTTGCACATCTTCGAGGAGCGTTACCGGTTGATGATAGGGCGCTGCTTATCGACCAATCAACCATTCGGGATTGTCTTGCTGCGGCGTGGCCATGAGGTGATCGAGGGCCGGCGCATGGCAATTGCCCCCGAACCATACGATGTCGGCACCGTAGCTGTGATTCAAGAGCATCTCCGCCTTGAAGATGGCCGCTATCTGTTGCAAGTGGTTGGACAGCAGCGTTTCCGCATCACCCAAATCGTCGAACAAGCGCCCTATCTGGTGACGCAAGTCAAGCTGTTGCCCGATCGGGTTGATGGCGCAACCCTTGCTGCCGCCACCGAATTGCGCGCCGTCTACCGGCGCTATTGGGAGCGGGTCGCCGCCATTACCGGGGTTGAGATCGAAGTTGAAGAGTTGCCGCTCGAGCCGATCCGGCTCAGTTATGCGCTTGCCGACCGGTTGCAGATCGATCCGGCCCAGAAGCAACGCTGGCTCGAAGCCGATGTGACTGCCCGTTTGCGGAGCCTGATCATGGCCCTACGCACCGAACTCGCGATCCTGCCGCGCGGCCCGCAGGGTGTTGACCCGCAGAGTATGTTAGGCGGTTGGAATAGTCTTAATTGAACAGCGATGATTATCGGTTCTTGCACTATCCATCTCCACATTGCCGCGGCCCAATCGTTGAAAGAGAAGCGGCAGGTGCTGCGTTCGCTGATTGCCCGCATCCGCAACGAATTTAATGTCTCGGTGGCCGAAGTCGATGATCAAAACCGCTGGCAGAGCGCAGTGCTCGGCGTGGCGGTGGTGGCGACCGATCAGGTGCATGCCCAGCGCCAGCTCGAAGCCGTGGTCAGCTTTATCGAGCGCCAACGGCCCGATTGCCCGCTCTTGACCTACGAGATTGAGATGTTGTAACCCCCCTTGTCATTGCGAGGGAGCGGCGGCACTCCGCACAGCGGGGTGTCGCCCGATCGCAGCAATCTCCCGCTTCAGCACAAGGATCCCCTCAGCACATTCCTCCCGCCCCTGTATATCATTGCGCAGGGGCATAGCCCCGCAGCAATCTCCCACTTTGGCGGAAAGGGGCCGCTCCCGTGCTCGGGGGAGATTGCTTCGCCGCCTCCGGCGGCTCGCAATGACAAGCGGCGAGTAGAAGCAGTTCCGCAACGCATCGCTCCCGCGAGTGTGCGATAATATCGTAAGAGGCGCTAACGACAGAAGACATATGTGTAGCCGGATAAGCCCATGACCGACGACATCCATCCGTTTCCGCTGCTGGCAATGGTTGGTCAGACCGAACTCAAAACCGCCCTCATCCTCGGTCTGATCAACCCGCAGATCGGCGGCATTCTGCTCAGTGGCCCGTACGGCGTCGGCAAGACGACGGCAGTTCGCAGCTTGCTCGATTTGATGCCGCTGGTCACTCGTGAGCCGGCTGACGGCGAAGGCCAGCCGGTAGTCGAGCGGATGCGATTGATCGAGCTACCGCTCAATGCCCGGCTAGAAGATGTGGTGGGAGGGATCAACGAGCGCATTGCGCTTGAGCAACGGGTGGTGCGGTTGGAAGAGGGAATTCTCGCGCGCGCCCATAGCAACGTCTTGTACGTCGATGAGATCAACCTACTCGATCAAGCAGTAGTGGATGCCATACTCGACGCAGCGGCGCAAGGCCGCACCTTTGTGCGGCGCGGCGCGATGGTGCGTCTCTTCCTTAGCCAATTCGTGTTAATCGGCTCGATGAACCCGGAAGAAGGGTCGTTGCGGCCCCAGATTCTCGACCGCTTCGGCCTGCGGGTATGGGTCGCACCGGTGACGGATCACCGCGCGCGGCTGGAAATCTACCGGCGCGCGCGCGATTTTCGCACCGATCCGGTGGCTTTCCGTCAAGCTTACGCTGCCCAGACTGCCGCACTCGCCGAAGAGATTATGGCAGCGCGCGAAATTCTGCCCCACGTGACCATCCCGCCTGAACTCGAAGAGCAGACGCTGGCGCTAGTGCAACAGTTGGGCATTCCCTCGCACCGGGCCGAAATTGCCTTGCTCGAAGGGGCGCGGGCCCGCGCTGCCGCCGATTTCCGCAGTGTCGTCAACACCGAAGACATCCGCCAGGTGGCGCCGCTAGCGCTCACGTGGCGGCATAGCGACTGGTTCGAGCAGCATACCGCCGGGGTGCAAGCCGAACACGCAGCCATTGCCGCCGCGTTAGACGCCTTGTTCCCGCCGGAAGACCAGCCGCGCCGGCGGAGCCGGCGCAGCACGGTGCGGCAGATCGAAACGGCGCCATCGTGATAGGGGTGACCATGCCGCGCCCCTACGACGACGGCGCATGCCTTACCCCTACGACGACGCCATCCCCACCGCTAGCCGGCGCACCGGCACCTCTTGCGCCATCCGCTGCGTCAATTGCCATGCGCTCAGACAGAACGCCAACTGGGCCAGCGTCTGCGCAATCTGCTCAAACCACTGCACCGCAATTGTCTGCGGCACATTGCTGGACATCTGCGACATACCGATCACAACCAGCAACACCACCACAAACACCACCGCGATGCCACGCATATTGCGCCGCCACGCACCCACCGCCAGCATCAGCAGCAACGCCACATTGCCGATCGTCGCCAGCATAATCAGCGGCACCCGCCACGGCCCGCCATTCGATGCAATTAACGCCGAACCACCCACAAACAGCGTAATCACGATCACTGGCACCAGCCATAGCCAGCCAATAGCAGGCTTGCCGCGCAACTGGCGCGTATATCCATAGACCGCGGTTGAGATCAGGGCGAAACCGGGGGCGATCATTGGGAACAGGGCTTGGCTGAACAGCGGAATATCAGTGCCGTTAATCGCCATCAGCAACTTCCACGTCGCCTTGAGAACGCCGCCGACCGCCAACAAGCCCAAACCGGCAAACGCCATCATCCCCAGTCCCCGGTCGAGTTGGTACACCGTGCGGGCAATAAACCACACCCCGATCAGCGAAAAGATCACCGGGAGGTAATCCTCCAGCGCCAGCGCCAGCGAATATTCCATCTCCATCGCAAGCCTCCCGCTCACTCAATAGCTCTTGACATGTGCGTTCATTATATTGCATATCATACCAATTGACAAGATAGGGGTAGCATAACCAGAAAAGAATTGGCAAATGTTATCTCACCGCGAATCTTTTGCCGATCTCGCGCGGTATCTATAGTAGAGACCCGTAAACAATAAAACAACCCTTTGCGACCTTCGCGTTCTTTGCGCCTTTGCGTTACACCCTTCGCGCCTTTGCTCACGCTGCGCCTTGAGGTTGGAGGAACTATGCTCGCCCAAGTCCATAGTTGCGCCGTGATCGGCCTTGACGGCATAATCGTTGCGGTAGAAGTCGATGTCGCCACCGGCATGCCCGCCTTCAACGTGGTAGGGTTAGGCGATGCCGCCGTGCAAGAGAGCCGCGAGCGGGTACGGGCGGCGATTCGCAACAGCGGCCTGAGCTTCCCGATGCGCCGGATCACGGCCAACCTCGCGCCAGCCGATCTGCGCAAAGCCGGCCCGGCCTACGATCTGCCGATTGCGCTCGGGCTGCTGATCGCCACCGGCCAGCTCGACGCCGATCTGAGCAATACCGTCTTTGTCGGCGAGTTAGGGCTTGACGGCATGCTACGCCATACTGACGGTATTTTGCCGATGGCGGCGGTGGCCCGCACCCACGGCATTGCCACCATGTACCTGCCCGTGGAAGACGCCGCCGAGGCAGCGTTGATCGAGGGGTTGCGGATCATGCCGGTGCGCTCGCTGCGTGAATTAATCGAACATCTCAGTGGCGAGCGAGTGATCCTGCCGTATCAGAAAGTCACTGGCTTTACCCCGCCTCCACCCAAACCGCATGTGGATTTTGCCGATGTGCGGGGGCAAGAGCACGTCAAGCGGGCCTTAGAGGTCGCTGCCGCCGGCGGGCACAATGTGCTGATGAGCGGGCCGCCGGGATCGGGCAAGACGATGCTAGCGCGGGCGTTGCACTCAATCTTGCCGCCGCTGAGCTTTGCCGAGGCGCTCGAAGTGACCAAAATCTACAGCGTCGCCGGGCAACTGCCACGCGACATACCACTCATACGCGAACGGCCCTTCTGCGCGCCGCACCACACCGTCTCAACCGCCGGGTTGGTGGGTGGCGGCAGCCGGGTGCGACCGGGGATGATCTCGCTGGCCCATCGCGGCATTCTCTTCCTCGACGAGCTACCCGAATTCGGCCACCGGCTCGAAGTCTTGCGCCAGCCGCTCGAAGATCGGGTCGTGACGCTGAGCCGAGCCCATGGCAGCGTCACCTACCCGGCATCGTTTATGCTCGTCGCGGCCCAAAACCCCTGCCCCTGCGGCTGGCACGGCGACCCCGAACGCACCTGCAACTGCCCGCCGATGCTGGTCAACCGTTACCAACGGCGGGTCAGCGGGCCGTTGCTCGACCGGATCGATATCCACGTCGAAGCGCCGCGGATCAACTACGACAAACTGAGCCACCACCTGCCCGGCGAGCCATCGGCAGTCGTGCGCGAGCGGGTGATCGCTGCGCGCCGCCGTCAAAGCGAACGGTTGCGCGATCACCCGCGCTGCCACAGCAACGCCGACCTCGGCCCAGCCGAGATCCGCGCCTTCTGCACCCCGGACAACGCCGGCCAAGCGTTACTCAAAGCCGCCGTGCAGCGGCTCAACCTCTCGGCGCGCAGCTACCACCGGGTATTGCGGCTGGCCCGAACCATCGCCGATCTGGCTGGCACCGAGCAGGTCGCGGCGCCGCACGTAGCCGAAGCGATCCAATACCGGCCCCGGCAAGGGGAGTGAAGCGGATCGTTGGTCTACTCCTCAACAATAGCGCTGGCAAACAGGACTCCGATCAGAGGCCAGTCTTCGTATCCAGGCCCACGGAGGAACTGGTTGCGGTCTAAGCCGGCGCCGTCTACATTGCCGAGCATAATAGCCACGCGATCGCCGGTGAAGGTCTCGCGGAGTGGTGCGCTAAACGTACCGTCAGCACCAATTGTTACGGTGGCAATATCAATCGCGCCGCGGGTAATATTCACGATCCGGATTGGCACACCGGCAGGGCCAGTACCGGTGATCTGCCCCGTCGAGAGACGTACAGGTTGATTAATGGTGAATTGCGGGCCTTCGGGGAGATTCGAGGTGTCAGGCGCCGGATACGCGCCTGTTGAGGCGGTGTCAGAAATAGGTGGCGCCGTCGGTACAGGATATGCTTGATTGGGAGCTGGATATCCGGGTCGAGCCGGATAAATAGGATTTGCAGCAGTAGGAGAAGCTGTTGGCTCAGTTACTGTTCGTTGTTCGGCGGCACAACCTATGATCATCAATCCGAAAATCAAGAAAAGGATCGACCGATAGGCAAATTGAAAGACGCGCACAATAACCTCCTTAGGTTACCTATGAGCTTTTAGATATTATAGCACACTGAGGTGAAGGCACGCTGTATGAGTTTTTACACTAAAATGGTCTTCTTGTTAAATAACAATGTTGTTTAGTTTTTAGTTGATTACATGTTGGATATTATGAATAGATGAGGCACGAACTGCATTTTACAGTTCGTGTCTCATCACTTTCGCTAGTGAAGCTTATTTTGTCTACCTCTGAGGGGTGAACATCCGAATCACGGCAAGTTAAACGCCTCGTAGTTCTTATTGTCAAGGTTGGGCTGAGCTGTACCGAACTGCGCCGTTTCCTGCGCGATACCGACAATCTTATAATTTGGATTCGAACCATCGCCGCCGGTAACGATGACTGAGCAGAGCTGACGGAACGGCACGCCACTCATCAGGATGCGATTATCATCACGGACGAAGCCGCTAAAGAGGTAGCTTGCGCCGGGATCCACTGGAGAGGGCGTGTTAATGGTCACCGTCGTTGGGGTCGTCGTGCCGCAGGTGAACGTTGCCCGCAGCGTGAAGGCTTGGTCAGAGACATTTTGCACCACCAAGCCACTGGTCACACCCGCGAGGTCGCGCTTGAAAATGGGGGCAGCGATCTTGGCGGTAGCCGATTTCGCGCCAAAGCAAGTATATGCCGTTGCGCGCACCCGTTGGCCATCGAGCAAGTTCGCCTCGTTCACCACTGCCAGCAACACATCATTGGTTGAACCGCGGAGCTTGATCGTTGCCGAGGCCAGATTATTTTCAGGCATTCCACCGAGGGTACCCGTATCGAAGCGGGAGAACACGACGGAGCTTCGCGCCGGGATTTCCACGTCATTGCGCGTGTATGTCGATCCAGCATTCGGCCCATCAGTCACCTTGTATGTCACATCAACCCGAACCGGCGAGGTCGAGGTATTGAAGACGCTCATACCCGTTGAACGACGGACGTACTCATTCTTGATATTGGGGCAATAGATCTGATCATCCGCGTCGTCAGCGCTAAGCATTGACGCTGCCAGCACGATCTGGGCCGGTGATTGACCAACCTGAAATTCGATATAGGTGCCTGCGATCTGGCCTGATGATGCAGTGACCGTTAATGCGCCGAAGCAGGGTGAGGTGGCAATAACGTTGCCGCAGCTAGTGCTTGGCATTGGCGGACTGAACGAACTCGGATCGAGAATGATCGAGCGGTTAGCGGTGATAGTCGTTGGCCCAAAGTTGTAGGTTTGGCCCGTAGACGACCGGATCGAGGCCGTAATCGTGGCATCACCACCAACAGCTTGGATTGAGAACACCGTCTTACGATTGACGTAATTATTCTTGACTACCGGGTAAAAGATCGAGGTGCTCCCTTGCGATGCGCCGCGGAACTGGCCGTTCGCGTTGCCTCCCGATACACCGGGGCCACTAATACCGGGGATTTGATTGTTCTGAATGGAGCCAATGGCGACAATTGGTTGAGGCGCCGAAATGACCGCCGAACCATTCGTACCCGACGGTAGCGGTGGCGACACATCGAGATTACCGCCCTGACCGTTGCTGCCGGCGATAAACGTTCTCGACTGACCAACGGCAAGCCCGAACGTAACGCTAGACGGAGTGGCGCTGCTCGTGTAAACGTCAATCCGCGCTCCGTTAGCGTCGATCGCCGTTGCACCGACATTTTGGATCACGACCGACGAATACCATCCGGAACCGGGCAGGGCTTGCGCCCCAACGACCGAAGTCACAAATAACATAATGATGAGGGCGACTCCAGTGGCGAAATACTTTCGGCTCATGACTTCGTGCTCCTTGACTAGGCCGATAATACGCTAACGCAACCGGTAGCGATTTAGGCACAGCGTACCTGCAGATACACACGATTATCAATACCACTAAAGGATTAGTCATGACCATTTGGCTTGGCCCATAAGGATCAAATTACGTTACTACCGTTCAAATTTTGACTATAATGACTTGCGCGAGACGATTGAGGCAAACCCGTGTCGCCGATGAATGCGTCGAGTATGAAGGTATCCGTCATTGTACCAACGCTCCATTCGCCGTTGCTTGGTGAAGTATTGCAATCGTTATCAAGGCAACGTGCAGCTGAGGCGATAACCGAGATCATCGTCGTTGGCCAGACTCATCCGGCGCTAGTACCACCGCCAGCTCAGCTTATCGTAACGGAACGTCCAGTGGCAGCAGCAGTAGCGCGCAATATAGGCGCTCGGCATGCCAGCGGCGATATTCTCTTATTCATTGATTCTGACTGCATTGCGCATCCCCAACTGGTAGAGCGCCATCTCCGCCAACAACAGGCTGGCTATACCGTGGTGGGCGGCAGCGTAGCGATCGAAGAACCCGATGCATATTGGCGGCTCTGTGATAATGTGCTGACCTTTACCCCTTTTCTCTCGACCATGCCACCCGGCCAGCGCGACTATCTGCCAAGCCTGAACTTGAGCATTCGCCGCGCCATTTTTGCCGAAGTCGGCGGTTTTGACGAACGCTACGCCGGCGCTGCCGGGGAGGATGTTGATCTCAGCTTCCGTCTGCGCAAGCGGGGGTATCCGCTGATCTTCGCGCCTGATGCTCAGGTGTCGCACCGGCCTATGCGCAGTAATCCAGCGACTGTCGCTCAACATCTGCGAGCCTTTGGGCGCATTCATGCTATAATGCATCGAACGTACAATGCAAAAAGCCGAGTGGTAAACGCGATCGACTTACACTCGTGGGCCGCTTTGCTCATAGCGGCTGCCCCTTTTCTCGCCACCCTTGATGTGTTCAAGATGTACAGGCATTATCCCCAAATTCGTCAATACTGGCAGTGCCTGCCCGGTATGGTCTGGGGAAAAAGTGCGTGGTACTGGGGATATGCCGAAGCGCTCTTTGCTCAGCGGCGGCCATAGCGTTCAAGGGCACGCTCGATTGACGAAACAGACGTAGATGAATACTCCAAAACTGCTCGTAATAGGCCTTGACTGTGCAGCACCTGAACTCATTTTCTCGCGCTGGTTCGATCAATTGCCGGTTATGCGTTCATTGATCGAAAAGGGGACGTATGGCCGGATGGAGAGCTGTATTCCGGCGATTACCGTTCCGGCGTGGGCATGCATGATGAGCAGCCAAGATCCCGGCCAATTGGGCATCTATGGCTTTCGCAATCGGGCTGACTATAGTTACGATGCTATGGTGACGGCTAATGCCCGCTCGATCAACGTGCCGCGATTGTGGGATCTGCTGGGAGCGGTTGGGAAGCGAGTGGGTGTGATCGGCGTGCCGCTAACCTATCCGGTTGCTCCCATCAATGGCGAGCTCGTCAGTTGCTTCCTTACCCCCAATGCGCAAAGCCAGTTTACGTATCCCCCCGAATTGCGCAACGATATTATAAGCTGGATTGGGGGTGATTTCTTAGTTGATGTCCCCAACTTTCGTACCACCGATAAAGAGCGGGTTTTACGCGATATTTATCGCATGGCGGAACAACGATTTGTGATCTGCCGCAATCTCTTACAACGCCAATCGTATGATTTCTTGATGATGGTTGATATGGGAGTTGATCGGATCCATCATGGGTTCTGGAAAGATATGGATCCTGCCCATCCAAAATATATTCCAAACAGTCCTTTTGCTCATGCTATCTTTGACTACTATGCATTTATTGATCGTCAAATTGGCGAATTGCTGTCATTTATTGACGAGGATACGGCAGTATTAATCATTTCCGATCATGGCGGAAAGCCCATCCAAGGCGGATTATGTCTGAACGAATGGCTGATACGCGAAGGCTATCTCGTGTTAGAAGAGATGCCGCGCCAGCCGGCGCCGCTCGAACGCTGCCGGATCAACTGGCAGCGAACACGAGCGTGGGGGTCAGGAGGGTACTATGGCCGTATCTTCGTTAACGTTGCCGGACGTGAACCTTACGGTATCGTGACGCGTCACGGGTATGAGTCATTGCGTGATGAGATCAGCGCCAAATTGATCGCGATGGTTGATCATACCGGCCAACGCATGAACAACCGGGTGTTCAAACCCGAACAGATTTATCGTCAGGTGCGTGGCGTGGCGCCGGATCTCTTGGTGTATTTCGGCGATCTTGATTGGCGCTCGGTAGGTAGTGTGGGGTATCCTGATATCTATACATTTGAAAACGATACCGGCCCTGACGAAGCCAACCATGCGCAGTTTGGCATGTTTATTTTCTATGATCCACGGCATCGTCAATCGGCGCGGTACCGTGACATTAGTATTTATGATGTTGCTCCTACGATCTTGAATTATTTTAATCAACCAATTCCTGATTACATGATCGGGAGACCGTTTGACTTTTCATAGAGTACAATGCCGGATGGGTAAGGGCGACAGAACAGCCAAGCTAAATAATGTGACAGTTTCGGATGATCCAGTATGCGATAACAGGTAAAGGAAGGTAAATGCTTGTAGATTGGTTGATTGTTGGGGCAGGCTTTACTGGCGCTGTGCTGGCTGAACGCATCGCTTCGCAATTAGGGCAAACCGTTTTAGTGATCGATCGCCGCGATCATATCGCTGGGAATGCCTTCGATGAATATGATGCCCATGGCGTGCTCATTCACCGCTATGGCCCCCATATTTTTCATACCAATAGCGCGAAAGTATGGGACTATCTTTCCCAATTCACTGAGTGGCGTCCCTATTACCATCATGTGCTTGCGCTCGTCGAAGGCAAGCTCGTTCCCCTTCCCTTCAATTTTAACTCGCTGCGAATGCTCTTTCCCGAGCGACTTGCTAACCGGATAGAGCATAAGTTATTGCGCCAATACGGCTTTGAAGCAAAAATACCCATTCTGAAGCTACGCCAATCAGAAGATCCTGACATTCGTGTCCTTGCTGAATATGTGTATCACCATGTGTTTCATGGATATACTGTCAAACAATGGGGAATGTCTCCCGAGGAATTAGACGCCTCAGTGACGTCGCGGGTGCCGATTCGGCTCTCTTACGATAATCGCTATTTCCAAGATACGTATCAGGCGATGCCAAAACAGGGTTATAGCGCCCTCTTTCGGCGTTTGCTCAGCCATAAGAATATCAAGATTGCATTGAAAACCGATTATACCGAGATTGCTGGTATGATTCGCTACCAGCGGATGATATACACTGGGCCTATTGATGAATTTTTTGGTTATTCCTATGGATGCCTGCCCTATCGAAGTCTAGACTTCCGGTTTGAACATCATGCAATTCCGCAACTGCAGCCGGTGGCGCAGATTAATTATCCTTCCAATCATCAATATACACGGACGACGGAGTTTAAGTTATTAACCGGGCAGTCGCATGCCGCTACCACGATTGCGGTTGAAACGCCGCAAGCGTACCAACCCGGCTTGAATGATCCATACTATCCCATTCCTTGTGATGAAAATGGCCGTCTCTACCAACAATATGTGCGTGAAGCACAAGCATATAGTAACATTATTTTTGCCGGTCGGCTTGCTGAATATAAATATTATAATATGGATCAGGTTGTTGCGCGAGCATTGAAAATCTTCGAGACAGAAATTGCGAGATAGTATGGTTTGTCCAGTACCGCTCTATCCATTACCAGAACATCCGCTCGTCTCGGTGTTAATTGCTAATTACAACTATGCCGGTTATATTGGGCGCGCGATTGAAAGTGTCTTACAACAAACCTATCAACAGTTTGAGATCATTATTTGCGATGATGGATCGCGTGACCATTCACTCGATGTCATCCAGTCCTATGCTGCACGCGATCAACGGATTACGGTGATTGCCCAACCGAATGGCGGGCAAGCCGCCGCGCTCAATACGGCGTTTGCCAAGGCCCGTGGCGATATTATTGCGCTACTCGATGCTGATGATGAATGGTTTCCTGAGAAATTGGCGGCAGTAGTAGCTACTTTGCGCCGCACACCAATCGCTGGTTTTGTCTATCACCAAGTGAATATTACCAATAGCGCAGGAAAGATCCTGCGAGTCTATCCGAAGCGGTTGGTGGAAGGTCGGTTGTGGGAGTTGCTGGCTGAGCGGTGGGTGTCAACGTATGCAACCGCCTCTTCGTTCGCGTTGCATCGATCGGTCGCCGATCAGGTGTTTCCGTTGCCGGTATCATTCCGTGATTTGGCAGATGCTGTGCTTCATGAACGCGCTACGATGATTACGTATTGCCAGCCAATTGCGCAGATTCTTGGCATTTGGCGGCAACATGGCGCTAATCTGACCGGTGCGAATGCGTTCCTTGATCCAACTACAATGGAACGGCATATTCTAAAATTAGAAAACTTGTTAGCAGATAAATTTTTGTTTACTGAACGATTTCATGGAAAAATGTCAATAAATTATGAACAAATCAAGAACTATTGCACCGGTCAATATCGATGTATGCATGCTTTGTGGACGGGAAATCGCCTGAGTTATCAAGACGTCGCCGGATTCCGTCCCGGAGTAAAGGCATGGCTCTGGGCTTTTTTGTTTATGTTGCCGATGCCGGTAGCGCGACGGCTGTATCATCTCTGGATTACCACACCATGGTTGTATGAAATGTTGTTCCGTTAGGCGTCTGCTATCATCTAGTGAATAAAGCATGAACCCCCCTTTTGGTTCCATCATTTGGAAAACAGGTATCGCAATCATTTCCGATCTTGTGATCCGGTTGTCAAACGTATTGTTTTTTATTCTCCTCACGTGGAAAAATGGTTCGACCGATGCTAGTGCATTTAGTGTCGGCTTTGTGTATGCCAGTTTCCTCACCGCGCTCTGTCTTGGCGGGCTTGAGCAATTGTTGAACCGCGAGATTTCCGGGCAAAACACCGAAGGCAACTTTCTACTCGGCAATTTTCTGCTGGCCCGTGTGCTGGTTGGGATAAGTTTGTTCATAGGATTGGTCGTCTGGGTCGCCTATTTTGGTGCGTTTGATCCATACACCGTCCTCTTGATCCTATCGCTGGGCACAACTATTGTGTCCGAGAGCGTGATTAATCTGCTTCAATCTGTTTTGATTGCAGTGAGTCGCGTAGGATTCATTTTAACTTTAAATCTTATTTTTGGTTTATTGCGCTTGCTGGTTGGGCTGGGGTTCGTCTTTTTTGCAATGAATGCGTTGATGATAGCTGTCTGGACGACCTTAGTCAGTTGGTTGGTTGCTTTCTTTTATCTGGTTGTCGTTTGGCACATGTTTATGCGACCAAGAATTTCATTTGATCGCGATTTCTGGATACGGTATGCCAAGACCGCTCTGCCAATTATCCTTGTTTCGTTGATGGTGGCAATGGAGCGCGGTTTTGATAGCATCTTCATGTCAATGGGAGGGGCGCAATCGTTGCTGCTGGTTGGTGCATATAGCGCTGCTAACTCGGTGCTTAACGCAATGTCGCTTATCCCAAACAGTTTCCGTCAAATTTTGCTGTCGTCATTGGCTGCACATTATCACAAGCAACGCCAATATGCTATCCAGATCTACCTCGTTGCCTTCCGTTGGTCGCTCTTTCTCTCCTTGTTGCTGTGCCTGGTGATTGGCCTGAACGCCCATCATATTATGCTCTTGTTGTATCGAGATGCTTTTACCGCAGCAATTCCTGTATTGCAGATTCTGATCTGGTCGTGGTTTTGGACGATGCTGCTCGTGCCGAATGGCAGGTTGATCTTGACGGCTGGCTTACAGAATAAAGCCATTTTGCCGCAGTTTATTGGTATGCTCATTAATGTTGGTTTGAATCTTGTCCTTCAGCCCTCGTTGACGCTGGTTGGGGCAGCGATCGCAAAAGTGGCCTCGACGGCTGTGATCTTTTGGGGTCATCTTATCCTTGTATTTAAAGAATTATATCGTTGGGACATTCGACTGCTTGTTCGCCCTGCGTTGAGTGCGGGATTGGTGTTTGTGTTGGTGTTTGCTGTTCTTGATTGGCTTCATGTGCATTGGATTATTGTATCGATCTTCGGCATCATTGCTTATTTTGTAGTTTTGTATTTCTATGGTGAGATCGATAGAGCAAAGTTGTTGGCGATTTTTCATTCTATTCAGCACCGTTTATCGTTTCATTCATCAGGAGAACGTTTATGAGTCGTGTTCTGATTATAGGTTTAGATGCTGCCGATCTGGATCTGATCGAGCCTTGGGTGGCTGCTGGCTGGTTGCCAAATATTGGTCGCTTGTTGCGCCAAGGTGGTTTCGCCCCCATGCGTTCTACGATGCCGGTGATGTCGCCGCCAGCATGGACTTCAATCATTAGCGGGTTGAATCCCGGGAAGCACGGCATCTTTGATTTTGTGCGGTTTGCACCTAACACTTACCATCTGGTTACGACTCGCCGTGACCAAACGACGTTTAAGACGATGTTCGATTACGCTAGCGCAGCTCGGCAAATGGTTATCAGTCTCAATGTGCCGATGACCTATCCGCCTACGCCAGTGTATGGCTATATGGTCGCTGGGATCGGCGCGCCCATGAGTGGTCAATTTGCCTATCCAGCGGAGCTGCGCAATGAATTGTTGGCATGGGGGTATCGGATTGAACCGCACGAGGAATGCCGGCCTGGTCAAGAGCAACGTTGGTTAATCGATCTTGCCGCTGTGACGCGGAGCCAGACGGATGCGATGCTGCGCCTGATGGATCGTTCGCCGTGGCGTTTAGCCATGATCGTCTATCGAGCGATTGATGAAGTCGAAGCCTTTTTCTGGCATCATATGGACCCCAATCATCCGCTCCACGATCCGGAACAGGCAGCGCGGTTTGGCCCGGCTATTTTGAAAGTCCATCGCCTTATCGATGAAGAAATTGGCCGGCTGTTGCGAGCTATTGATAACGATACAACCGTCTTGCTGGTTTCTGACCACGGCGGCGGCCCGCTGTACCGTGAAGTGTTTCTCAATGTCTGGTTAGAGCAACAGGGATGGTTGAAGAAACGTCCTGCTTCGCGCGCGAAGCAGTTTGCCAAACAAGCGCTTTCAGCGCTGCGGCTCGCGCGTGAGCAGCTCTCACCGAAATTACAGAACGCATTCTGGCTGTGGCTGCGCCAGCGAATGCCCATAGCCGTTCAACGCGCGCTGGTTCCTTCTGCAACTGATTTGTTGGCCGATGTCGTCGATTGGTCACAAACCCAAGCGTACAGTTTTGGCAATATCGGCCAAATTTATGTAAATCTTCGTGGTCGTGAAGCGCAAGGGATTGTGGAACCCGGCGAGCAGTACGAACGGCTGCTTGATGATATTACGGCGGCGCTTTTTAACATCACTGATAATGGGGTTCCAGTGGTCGATGCCGTCTACCGGGGGCGCAATTTGTACCATGGGCCATACGCTGAATATGGCCCGGATTTGAACGTGATTATGCGGGGTATGAGTTATGTGGCACAGTCGTGGCGTGAAGCGGCAGGGCAACAACTGTTTGCCCTGCCATCACAGTATACCGGGATCCATCGCCCGCTAGGGTTGTTCGCTATGACTGGGCCGTCTGTGGCGACCCGCGGCAAAGTAGCGGAAGTTCACGTGACCGATGTAGCGCCAACGGTGTTGCACGTGCTCGGTTTACCCGTTCCTGAAGCGATGGACGGGCGCGTACTAGCGGAGTTTTTCAGCGCTGGCGCGGCAACTATGGCCTCAACCAGCGGAGATGAGACTCCATCCGCGATGGCTCACGATCGACAACCGTTAAATGATGTCAGTTGGGAGAGTGAACAGGCCGAACAAGAGGTCTTGGAGCGTTTGCGCAATCTTGGGTATCTTGATTAAGGTCTTATTCCAGCGTTGCTCTTACGCTCCCAACGTCTTGCTTAAGGCCGGGTGACAGTCTCGTCGGTAAGGGCATAGCCGAGTTCCGCTGAGTGGCTACCGATGAGCGCGATATTGCGATCGACGATCGCGCGGCGAGCCACTCAGCGCTATTCGTGTGACCTCATCTGGTAGCGCCAACGGTCCCCATGGTCTACTGACGCGCATTGATGGCGCTGAAGCTGAGTAAGAACTGGCTGACGAGCCTGATGTGGGGCGCGGTGGGACGGTGCGCGTAGTTGGCTCATAATGACGGAATGGTGTCATGCGACTCGATAGTTTAGCGGTATACGCTGAATTCGACCAAAACCCTGTTTCGGACGGTGATGCTGCGCCGTTAACCTCACTCCACCTGCAACAAATACGCCACCAACGCCTCGATCTGGGCCGGGCGGAAGTCGTTGCCGTAGGTCTGCGGCATTAACCCGGCTGGGTAGCCAGGGGTGAGCACGGCGTCGGGATCGATAATCTCGCGGCGCAGCCACTCGGCGGCGCTGAAACCTTCGCCGTTATTCGCTGCGCGGGCGCCGATGCCGGCGAGCGGCGGGCCGAGCGCGGTTGGCCCTGCCGGATCGAGGCTGTGGCAGCCGAGACAGTAGATGGTGTAGAGCCGTTGCCCTTCGGCGACCGGGTCGGGCGGGTCGGGCCGGTTGCAGCCGCTGAAGAGCGTGATGGCGATCAGGCAGGCGGTATACACGCCAAGGCGCAATATACGGGCATTACGGTCTTGCCGGCCTGCCCCCCTCCGGCTGGTATCTAGCGATGTTGCACGCATCCCACATCCACTTCGGCAATCAGACGATCAATCTCAGCTAGCCATACGGTGGCGCTAGCGTCGCTCGGCGCGCGCCAGTCTCCTCGCGGCGAGAGGGCGCCGCCTGAGCCGACTTTGGGGCCGTTGGGCATGGCCGAGCGTTTGAATTGGCTGATTTGGAAGAAGCGGTAGAGGAAGACCCGCAGCCAGCGCAGGATGGTGGGCAGGTCGTAGGCTCGCCGGTCGGCAGCCGGCAAGCCTTCTGGCCACGCGCCGGCGCTGGCGTCACCCCATGCATGCATGGCCAAGAATGCCACTTTGCTGGGCCGAAAGCCGTAGCGGGTGATGTAGTAGAGGTTAAAGTCTTGCAGCGCATACGGCCCGATGATCTCTTCGGTGCGCTGGGCCGGTTTGTCGTCGTTGTTGGCCGTCGCCGGCACCAGTTCGGGTGAGATTTCGGTGGCGAGAATATCAGCCAGCACGCGGTTTGCTTCCTCACCCAATTCGCCGCTGCGAATGACATACCGGATGAGGTGCTGGATTAGCGTTTTCGGCACCGAAGCGTTGACGTTGTAGTGGGCCATTTGGTCGCCGACGCCGTAGGTACACCATCCCAACGCTAGCTCGCTGAGGTCGCCGGTGCCGACGACAATCGCGTTGTGGTAGTTGGCCAGCCGGAAGAGGTGCGAGGTGCGCTCGCCGGCTTGCACATTCTCGAAGGTGACGTCGTAGACCGGCGCGCCTTCGCCGGCAGGGTGACCAAGGTCGCGCAGCATCTGCAAGGCCGAGGGCCGGATGTCGATTTCGCGGGAGCTGACGCCGAGCGCGGCCATCAGGGCATGGGCGTTGGCGCGGGTTTGGCTGCTGGTGGCGAAGCCGGGCATAGTGTAGGCTAGCACGTTCCGGCGCGGCAGGCCGAGCCGATCCATTGCCCGCGCGGCTACGATCAGAGCTTGGGTACTGTCGAGACCGCCCGATACGCCGATCACCACCTTTTCTACCTTGGCGCTGCGCATGCGCTGGATGAGGCCATGCACCTGAATGTTGTACGCTTCGAAGCAACGCTCGTCGCGAGTGGCGGGGTCGTTGGGCACGTAGGGAAAGCGCGCCACTTCACGGCGCAGATCGGTGACGATCGGCGCCGTGAGCGGTAGCGTGATCTTGCGCATTGCCCGCAACCGCTCGCGGTAGTCGCCGATGCTGTCGCTGAAGCTGGTCTGGCGCATGCGATCTTGCTGCAACCGTTCCAGATCGACATCGGCAACAATGATCTGCGCTTCGTCGCAGAAGCGTTGCGATTCAGCCAGCAGCTCGCCGTTTTCGCAGATCAGGGCGTGGCCATCCCACGCCAGATCGGTCGTGCTTTCGCCCAACCCCGCCGCCGAATAGAGGTACGCAGCGATCGCGCGGGCCGATTGGCCCATACACAAGGCCCGTCGGTAGTCGGCTTTGCCGATGGTGATGTTGGAAGCCGACAAATTGCAAAGTACGGTCGCGCCAGCCAGCGCGGCGAAGGTGCTCGGCGGCAGCGGCGTCCACAAGTCTTCGCAGATTTCGACATGCACGGCCAAGCCGGGAATAGCCGGCGCTTCGTAGATCAGGTCGGCGCCGAACGGTACGGTCTGGCCGGCGATGCGAATCGTGGCGCTGATCGCGTCGCGGGCGGCGGCGAAGTGGCGTTTTTCGTAAAATTCACGATAGTTAGGTAAATAACTCTTTGGGGTTACTCCTACGATGCGACCGTTGCAGAGCGCAATTGCGCAGTTGAACAAGCGGCCTTCGTGGCGGAGCGGCGCACCAACCAGCAGCAGCGCGTTCAGCTCGCTAGAAGCGGCGGCAAGCTCGGCCACCGCCTGCTCAACGGCGTCGAGCAAGGCGGTCTGCTGGAAGAGGTCGTCGTTGCTGTAGGCCGAGATCCCTAGTTCGGGGAAGAGGACGAGCACTGCGCCGGTAGCGGCGGCGCGGCGAGCAAGGGCGATGGTGCGTTCAGCGTTAAACGCCGGCTCGGCGATGCGCACCGCCGGGATAGCGACGGCGAAGCGGGCGAAGCCGTGGCGGTAGATCGATTGGAAAGGATGGGTGTGGTTCATAGGCAGCTCATGAGGCGTAGACCTGATGGCAGTCTGCGCCGGTTCGGCTCAGGATGGCTGAGAGTATGATACCGCATTCGCGGAGGAATTGGCGCTGGGAGAGGGCGCAACGCGAGCAAAGACGCAGAGAGTCTGAACGCAAAGGCGCCAAGGACGCAGAGAGCGAGAAGGGATTGGCATGGGTTGTACGCCACATGCCTCGGCATCCGCTATGGCGTCAACCGGTTGCCTCCACCCCAGCCCTCCCCTGCCGGGGGAGGGAGCAAGGCACTTTCCGCCGCTGCCCCTCGGCGCAGTGGTTAAGGACAGGCGTGAAGCGGCTTCGTGGTTGGTTGTCATTGCGAGGGGGCGCAGCCCCCGAAGCAATCTCCCCCTTCAGCGAAGGTAACTGCTCAGCACACTCTTCCCGCGTTAGCAGGAGATTGCTTCGCCGCACAGAGCGTGGCTCGCAATGACAACATGGGAACGGGAGATGGCTGCACCGCTTGCCGCAGGCGCGGTACAATAGATTGAAGTTCATCCGGCGGGCAGTATCTCATACGATGAGCGAGTGCAGTAGCCAAGCTGCTGCACTGCCTGCGAACGTTGGTGTCGATTGGGAAGGAGCGAACGATGACCGTAGCGGGAGAGGGACCGTTGGCGACGCTGCCGTTTCACTTGTTGATCAATGGCGAGTGGCGCGAGGCGGAGAGTGGCGCGACCTTTGCGGTGGTTAATCCGGCGAATGGCACGGTGTTGGGGTATGTGCCCGACGCTGGCGTGGCCGAGACGCGGCTGGCGATTGCAGCGGCAGTGGCGGCGCAGCCGGGGTGGGCGGCGATTCCGGCTGGCGAGCGGGCGGCTCTGTTGCGCCGGGTGGCGGGGTTAATGCTGGAACGGCAGCAAGAGCTGGCGACGATTATGACCCTCGAACAGGGCAAGCCGCTGGCCGAGGCGCGGGGTGAGATCGCCTACGCAGCGAGTTTTCTCAGTTGGTTTGCCGGCGAAGCTGAGCGCATCTACGGGATGACCATCCCGGCTTCGACGAATACCAAGCGGATTATGGTCTTGCGCCAGCCGGTAGGGGTGGTGGCGATGATTACGCCGTGGAACTTCCCCAGCGCGATGATTACCCGCAAGCTGGGGCCGGCCCTCGCTGCCGGCTGTACCGTGATCGCTAAGCCCGCCGAGCAGACGCCGCTCTCGGCACTGGCGCTCGGCCAGCTCTTTACCGAGGCCGGCGCGCCTCCCGGCGTGGTCAATATCATCACCTGCCACAACCCGCGCCCCTTTGCCGATACGATCTTCGCCGACACCCACGTGCGCAAGATTAGCTTCACCGGCAGTACCGAAGTCGGCAAGGAACTGATGCGCCGCTCGGCGGATACGCTCAAGCGGGTGTCGCTGGAGTTGGGCGGCAATGCGCCGTTTATCGTCTTTGCCGATGCAGATCTCGATGCGGCGGTGCGCGGCGCGATCGCCTCGAAGTTTCGCAACGCCGGCCAGACCTGCGTCTGCGCGAACCGGATCTTCGTCCAGCACCCGATTTATGCCGAGTTTGCCGAACGGTTCGCCGCCGAGGCGGCCCGGCTGACGGTTGGCGACGGTTTGCAGCCGGGGGTGAACATCGGCCCGCTGATTGACGAACAGGCCCGCCGCAAGATCGAGCGCCACGTGCATGATGCGCTCACCGGCGGGGCGCAGGTGGTGGTCGGCGGCGGCCCGGCCCCGCTCGGCGGCAACTTCTGGTTGCCGACGGTGCTGCTTGATGCGCGCAGCGATATGCTCGTCGCCCGCGAAGAGACCTTCGGTCCGGTCGCGCCGCTCATCCCCTTCGCTGATGAGGCGGAGGTGATCCGGATGGCGAACGACACGCCCTACGGCTTGGCCGCCTACGCGTTCACCCGCGATGTGGGCCGGGTCTGGCGGTTGGCTGAAGGTTTGGAATACGGTATCATCGGGATTAACGATCCGATCCCCTCGACTGCGCAAGCGCCGTTCGGCGGCGTCAAGCAGAGCGGAATTGGGCGCGAGGGCGGGCCGACCGGGATTGATGAGTATCTTGATATCAAATACGTTTCGATTGGGATTTAAGCGGGCATTGTGGGTGATGATAGTCTAGACCTGCCCTTTGCTCAAGCGATGCGAGAGACGGAAACTGGGGATAAACAGAAGCATGGCCGGAACAATAACTGATGATCGCCTCGATGTGGTGGTGATTGGGGCCGGCGCGGCGGGATTGGCGGCAGCCCGCACCTTGCACGACGCCGGCGCGCGGGTGGCGGTGGTCGAGGCGCGGCCCCGGATTGGCGGGCGAATCTGGACGGAGCGCAGTTGCGGGCGGTACCCGATTGAGTTGGGGGCCGAGCTGATCCACGGCGCGCAAACGAGCACGGTCGAGCTGGTGGAAGCGGCTGGCTTGACGCTCGATGAGGTGGATCGGTACAACGGCTTGCGCTGGGGCGCGCCGGCCCGTCCGGTCAATGAGCTGCCGCCGGACGATCCAGCGCGGCAGGCGATTGGACAAGCGCGCGTAGTGTGGGGCGCGTTGGCGGCGCGTTATCCCGATGGGGCGGACGATCGTTCCTTAGCCGATGAATTACGGCACAACGGTTTGCCCCCAGCCGCCATCGCGATTGCCGATGTGGTACTGGCGCAGACCTGCTGCACCGAAGCCGAGTGGCTCAGTTGCCTCGATGCGGCCCGCGAGCAGCGGGTCGATCGAGCCGGGCCGCGCGAGTTCCGGCTGCGCGAACGGTACGACACCCTCTTGGCGTGGCTAGCCCGCGATCTCGATCTGCGCCTCGGCCAGCCGGTGCGGGCGATCCGCGATCACGGCGACCAGGTGATGGTAGATACGACTGCTGGCACGTTCACCGCACGGCGCTGCATCGTCACCGTACCGGTGGCAGTACTGGCCGCCGGGATGATCCGTTTCGACCCGCCGCTCTCGGCTAGCAAACAGGCGGCGATCGCCGCCTTCCGCACGCGCCCGGCGACGAAACACTTCTTCTGGTTCGATGCACCGCTGTGGGATGCCGGCTTTGCCTACGCCGCCCATAACGGCCTCTTTGCCCGCTGGTGGACGCCAGCCCATCCCGATCTGGCTGCGCCGCTGCTCTGCAGTTACGTCACCGCCGAACGCGCGGCGGCGCTCGACCGTTTATCTGACGAGGCGGTGCGCGAGTTGGGGTTGGCGGAACTAGGCCAGTTGCTGGGTCGTGACGATGTAGCGGCGCACTGTGTGGGCTTCCGGCGCTACCGCTGGGCCGCTGACGAATATGCGCGCGGCGGGTATGCCCATCTGCCGCCAGGGATGGCGTGGGCGCGACCAGTGTTGGCGGCGGCGGAAGGCAATCTGCATTTCGCCGGCGAAGCTACCGCCCACGACAGCAACCCGCAGACAGTGCATGGCGCGATCGACAGCGGGCGACGGGCCGCCCACGAGTGTTTACAATCGTAGCGGCGCACGGCACTGCGTCTCCGCACGGCCGGGCGTCTCGACTCCGCCGCCAATGACGACAATGTGAGGATAGCATGCCCAACGACACCATCATCGACCGGTTACGGGCCGCATTGCGCGCCGCCGGCATTCCGGCCGCCGAATCCGATTTTGCCGGCATCATCGAAAAGGGCTTTCTCAGCCGCCTGCCCGACGTCGAACGGCTGCTCGACGCGGTGGATCACGAACAGTTGCCCGATATGCTCGATGCGGCCAGCCTGCCGCCAGCGGCCAGCCCGCCCAACGGCGGCCTGCCGGCGAGCGATGACCCAACGACGATCCTCGGCATAGCCAGCCAATTGCAGCGGCGAACGGTCTCGGCAGTGGAGCTGGCTGAGCAGGCGTTGGAGCGAATTGCCGAATATGATGCTGATTTGAACGTCTTCCAGATCGTGATAGCCGAGAGTGCGCTAGCTGATGCCCGCGCCGCCGACGCCGAACTGGCAGCGGGCAAGGTGCGTAGTCCGCTGCACGGTGTGCCGATGGCGGTGAAGGATCTGTTCGACATAGCTGGCTACCCGACGGCGGCTGGTTCGCGGATTCGCGCCGGCGTGATGGCAGCGACTGACGCGACCATCGTCGAGCGGCTGCGCGCCGCCGGCGCGGTGATCATTGGCAAAACCCGCATGTCGGAGTTCGCCTACTCACCCGGCTCGAACAATGCGCACTACGGCCCAACGGCCAACCCCTACGACCGCCAGCGCGATAGCGGCGGCAGCAGCAGCGGCAGCGGAGTGGCGACCGCAACCGGCATGGCGTTTGCCGCGATTGGCACCGACACTGGCGGCTCGATCCGCATTCCGGCGGCCCACTGCGGGATCGTGGGCCTCAAACCGACCCATGGCCGGGTGAGTCTGGCTGGCGGCTTTACCCTCTCGTGGTCGCTGGATCACGCCGGGCCAATGACGCGCACCGTCGCCGATGCGGCGCTGGTGTTGAGCGTGATCGCCGGGCCTGATCCGCGCGATCCGCGCACTTTGCGCCCGGCGCCCGACTTTACCGACGGCGGATTGGTGGCTGGGGTGCGTAACTTGCGCGTGGGTCTGGTCACTGCCGACGGCAGCGGGCAGGCGATGGCCGGCCCCGCCGAGTTAGCGGCAATGCAGCGCGCAGCCGATGCGCTGGCCGGCCAAGGGGCGATCGTGGCGCCAATCGACGTGCCTGAGCTGGAAGAGCTGCGCTTGCTCAATCAGGCGCTGCTGGCGATGGAGGCGGCGGCGCTGCATCTGCCGTGGCTGCGCACCCGGCTCGATGACTATGGCGAGTTTATGCGCCACCGCATTCTGGCAGCATTTATCTATTCGCCGGCTGATGTGACACGGGTGCAGCAGGCGCGGGCGGCGCTGCGGCGACGGGTAGCAGCGCGCTTGGCCGATGTCGATCTGCTGATCACGCCGGTTGTACCCGGCCCGGCGCCAGCGTTGGGGGTGCCAACACCGACCTCATTCACCGGGCCGTGGAACTTCCTCGGCTGGCCAGCGCTGAGCTTGCCGGCGGGGATGGGTGATGACGACGTGCCGCGCGCGGCGCAACTGGTGGCCCGCCCGTGGAACGAACCGCTGTTACTGCGAGCGGCTTTCGCTGCTGAACAGGTGCTAGGCCGGCTGACGCCATCTCTGTAACACGGCGCGCTATGCTACAATTGGCACCCGTGCCGCACGATGTTGAAGCGGCGCAAGCAGCATTGAGGAGCGGCTGCAATGTTTCGTACAGTACTTGTTGCGAACCGCGGCGAGATTGCCTTGCGCGTGATGCGCGCCTGCCGCGAATTGGGTCTGCGCTGCGTGGCCGTCTATTCAGAGGCCGATCGCGATGCGCCCCATGTGTCTTATGCCGACGATGCTTATCTGATTGGCCCGCCATCGCCGGCAGAGAGCTATCTGAACATCGAAACGATTATTCGCGCTGCCAAGGCCACCGGCGCCGAAGCGATCCATCCCGGTTACGGGTTTCTAGCTGAAAACCCCAACTTTGTGCGGGCCGTCACGGCGGCTGGGTTGGTCTTTATCGGCCCGCCAGCGGAAGCGATGGAGCGCATGGGCGGCAAGACGGCGGCCCGGCGCGAAGCGGCGGCGGCGGGTGTGCCGCTGGTGCCCGGCGTGCTTGAGCCGGTAGCCGATGCGGCTGAAGTGAAGCGGTTGGGGAAAGAGTTTGGCTATCCGATCGCGATTAAGGCGGTTGGCGGCGGCGGTGGGCGCGGCTTGCGGGTGGTGCGCTCGCCGGAAGAGGTGGAGGAGGCGTTTGCGGCGGCCCGCCGCGAAGCGGAGGTCGCCTTCAAGAACGGCGAACTCTACGTCGAGAAGTATCTCGACGACCCGCGCCACATCGAGATACAGGTGCTGGCCGATGGCTACGGCAATGCAGTGGCGCTCGGCGAACGCGACTGCTCGGTGCAGCGCCGCCACCAGAAGCTGATCGAGGAGTGCCCTTCGCCGGCGCTGACCCCTGAGCTGCGCGCCGAGATGGGGGCGGCGGCGGTGCGTCTGGCTAAAGCGGTCGGTTATGTCAGCGCCGGTACGCTCGAATTTCTCTACCAAGACGGACGGTACTACTTCCTTGAGATGAACACCCGCATTCAGGTCGAGCACACGGTGACTGAGATGGTCTACGGCGTCGATCTGGTAGCGGCCCAAATCAAGATCGCCCAAGGCGAGAAGCTGTGGTTGAAGCAAGAAGACCTCGTGCCGCGCGGGCACGCGATTGAATGCCGGATCAACGCCGAAGACCCGCTGCACAACTTCCGCCCGGCGCTAGGTGCGATCGGCGAGTACCGCGAGCCGGTGGGTCTAGGGGTGCGGGTAGATAGCGGAGTACGGGCCAATTACAACGTGCCATCGCACTACGACTCGCTGCTGGCGAAGCTGATTACGTGGGGAGCCGACCGCAACGAGGCGATTGCGCGCATGCGGCGGGCACTTACTGAGTACCGCATCGAAGGCGTCACCACGATCATTCCCTTCCACCTTGCCGCCCTCGAACACCCGGTCTTTGTGGCTGGCGCGGCGACGGTCAACTTCATTCCATGCCACCCAGAGCTGCTCACCCGCACGGCGGAGCTGATGCCGCCAGCAGCAACGCCGGCCCCGGCAGAGCCGGCCCCGGAACCGCGCCGGTTTACGGTGGAAGTGAACGGGCGGCGGTTTGGGGTGGCGGTGTTTGGCGATGGTATGAGTCTCGCGCCGGCCCAACCGGCGGCAGTCACTGCTCGCGGCCCTGCGCCGCGCCGGGTGGCGCCGAAAAGGGCGGCGCTGGCCGCGCCGGTTGATGGCGTAATCAGCCCCATCCAAGGCCGAGTGGTGGCAGTGCGGGTGGCCCACGGCCAGCAGGTCGAAGCCGGCCACGTGTTGTTTATTGTGGAAGCGATGAAGATGGAGAACGAGATCGCCGCCCCGCACAGCGGCACGATTGGCGAGGTGCGGGTCGAAGTCGGCGCAACGGTCGAAGCCGGCGCCGTGTTGGCGACCTACCAAACCACCGGATAAAATGCCCCCGTAGAGCCGCACGGCCGTGCGGCTCTCAATATATCAACGCAATCTGGATCAACCCATCGCGCCGCACGGCCCCCCCATATTGTTTGGTATCATAATACCCAAATTGACGCGATCACCCCCCAATACAGGAGGCTCCATGTCTGAACGGCCATGGATCGAATTGTTTCCCGGCGTGTTCCGGCGGCGCATTGCCTTGACCGAGCGGATGTACCAGATGGCAGTGCGGCTAGAGGAGGGCAGTCACGTGCCCTTGCACAGCCATCCCGAAGATCAGGTGGCGTACATCGTGAGCGGTCGTTTGCGCTTTCAGCTCGGCGACGAGCTGTTCGAAGCCGCTGCCGGTAGTTCGGTCGCTATTCCCGGCGGTACGCCGCATGCGGTCTGGACGTTAGAAGAAACGTTGGCGATCGACACCTTTAGCCCGCCGCGGGCCGACTATTTGGCAGCCGATGGTGATCAGTGAGGTGATATCTGCACATCACTACACGCCAAACCACTTTAGCAACAGCGCCAACAATCCGCGCACCCGTTCGCGCAGTTCGTTGCGCGCGACGATAAAGGCAGCGTAGCGTTGATCATCGTCGCCGGTCGCCGCTGCCGGGTCGGCGATGCTCCAGTGAATCTGGCGAGCGGCGGCGGGCCAGACCGGGCACTCTTCGCGGGCAATGTCGCACACGGTGACGATGACCTGCGGTTGCTGATCGAGGATCGCTTCAATCGGTTTGGCGGTCTGCTGATCGATAGGCACGCCAGCCGCTGCCATTACGGCGATTGCCAGCGGGTGGAGCGGTTGTGGTTGGGTACCGGCGCTCACTGCCCGCACCTGCCCGCCACTCAACGCTCGCAGCCAGCCTTCGGCCATCTGCGAGCGGGCGCTGTTGGCGCGGCACAAGAACGCGACCGTGATGGGCGGTAACGGCGGCGGGGTTGGTTCCGGCAGGGCCAATTCGTGCCCGGCTTGGGCGAGCAAGGTCGTGAGTGCGGCGAGGTGCAAGCTGTAGTAGATCACCCTACCATCGGCGTCGCTGCGGTGGGCGTTGACCAACCCGGCTTGCCGCAGCATATTCAGGTGGTACGAAACCAGATTTTGGGCCAACCCGGTTGCCGCCGTCAACTCAGCGACTTGCCGGTCGCTGTCGCGCAGGGCGGTGATAAGTTTCCAGCGGGTTTCGTCGGCTAATAGGCGCAACCCGTTCAACGCTGATGCTGGTTGTTGTTCGGTCATGGTCGTGCAGCCGGCAAGCGGAATCAATGTAGTCGGTATGGTACCAGAGACCGCTAGGATCGGCAAGGATCATTGCGTTGCAACCGATGCTCCCGCTCGCGGCTGAATATCTGCTTTGGGCGGATTATGCCCAGCTCACTGCTGACCTGCCGCCGCCGGTGATCCGCGACCCGGCGCAGCCACTGGTAAGCATTGTCGTGCCATCACTGAATCAAGGGCGCTACATTGGCGATACGCTGCGCAGCATTTTGGCGCAAGAATATCCCAATCTGGACGTGTGGGTGATCGACGGCGGCAGCAGTGATGAGACGTTAGAGGTGTTGCGCGCATTTGCCGGCGATGAGCGGGTGCAGGTGGTGGTGGGCAAGGATGCCGGCCAAGCCGATGCGATTAACCGCGGTTGGGCGCGGGCGCGCGGGTCGGTGTTGGCATGGCTCAATAGTGACGATACCTACCTGCCGGAAGCGATTGCCACGCAGGTGGCGGCGTTGCAAACCCATCCGGCAGCGGTCGCCGTCTACGCCGATGCGCTCTATACCGATGCGGAGGGCCAGCCGTTGCGCACCATCGCGGCCCGCCCCTACCATCCGCTCGCCCTGCTGCGCTTGCTCATCCCCATCCAGCCAACGGTCTTTATCCGCCGGGCAGCGGTCGGGCTAGCCGGCCCGCTCAATCTGCGCATGCGCTACGCGCTGGATACCGCGTATTGGGTGCGGTTGGCCCAACTCGGCCCGTTTCAACCCACTTCTACCGTGGTTGCGACCTACCGGCTGCACGCCGCCTCGAAGACGGTGGCGCAGTTTGCCGGGTTTTACCGCGAGTGGTTACAGATCGCCGAGCAGAGTTTTACCGTGATGCCAGAGCTGTCGCCGGCGCGGCGCGAGGTGTTGGCCGATATTTACGCGGCGATGGCCAACCTCGAAGC
Source organism: Chloroflexus sp. (assembly GCF_034431535.1). Lineage (GTDB taxonomy): Bacteria > Chloroflexota > Chloroflexia > Chloroflexales > Chloroflexaceae > Chloroflexus. Next base: position 38,462 of record NZ_DAOUDC010000002.1, read on the forward strand.
GCGCAACGGCTCGCTGCGCGCGGCGCTGCGCTACGCAGCATACACGTTGACGCTAGCCGGTTGGCGACCCCGCTTGGCTAAGACGCCGCTCGTGTTGCTGGATCGCGTGCTTGGCAGCGATCTCGCCGAACGGGCCAGTAGTTGGTGGGGCCGTCAAACACGCGGGTAGTCATGAGTTTACCGCAAAGAACGCGGAGGACGCCGGGCGAAATGTGACCGCAGAGGACGCGGGGGGCGCAGGGGGGGAATGTGACCCCGATGACGCGGAGGGCGCAGTGGGTTACGTTCTCCTCTACGTCCTCTGTGCCCCCCTGCGGTAAGACCTCTTCTGCGTCCTCTGCGGTTCATGATCCGCTTACGGGCGCAAGAGCCGGCGTCCAGCAAGCACCGCACCAGCAGCGAGCGCCCCTGCTCCTAACACCAGCGGCCCCCAGCGGCGCTGCTTGGTGTCGGCCAGCACCACGCGGGCCGTGTTATAGCCGCTCGCGCCAAAGACGCCGCCACCGGGGTGGGTGCTAGCCCCGGTCAGGTAAAGACCGCGGATCGGCGTGCGGTAGCCGGCCAGTTCTGGCAACGGGCGGAAGAAGAACATCTGGTCAAAGCTCATCTCGACATGCATCACGTTCCCGTGCAGCAGCCCGATCCGCCGCTCGAGGTCGAGCGGGCTTTGGATAAAGCGGTCGATAATCTTACCGCGCATATTGGGCGCATAGCGATAGAGCACTTCGAGGATTGAGTCGGCGACCGATTCGCGGATATCATCCCACTGACGGCCATCGCTGAGCTTGTAGGGGAAGTATTGCGCCCACAAGAAGACCGTGTGCTTGCCGGGAGGGGCGACATCGGGATCGATGGCCGAGAAGGTCATTGCAATCACCGCCGGATCGCGGCTCGGTTCGCCACGCAGATAGTCTTCGTAGGCCCGGCGCACATAGTTCATAGTAGGGCTGAGCAACTGCAAGCCGTGATGACTCTCGTGCGGGCGACCATAGCTGCGGGCAGCGGTGTAGTCGGGCAACTCCTCGGCGGCGCAGCGTACCGTCATCCCAAAGCCGTTGCCGATGCGGATGTGGTTAAGCCGGCGCACCAGATCGGGGCTGAGGTGGTCGGGGCCGATCAGTTGCAGGAAGGTGGTCAGCACATGCGCATTCGAGACTACGATCGGAGCCGAGTAGCGCTGGCCGTCGGCAGTCTCAACCCCTTGCACCCGCCCGTTTTGGACAATGATCCGGCGCACAGGCGCGTCGAGCACAACCTCGCCACCCATAGCCTTGAGCGAGCGTGCCATAGCTTGCGTCAACATGCCTGATCCGCCGCGCGGATGCTTGGCCCCGCTGTAGTGCAGCATCGCATGCCAGCCGAAAAAGTCGCCGGCGCCGATCTCGTCCGGCGGCGGGCCGCTCTGCGCGGCAAGCCACGTCATCGCTGCCCGCATCGCCTCGCTCTCAAAGGTCTCTTCAATCAACTGGGCATAGCTGGTGAAGAGGCGGCGGGTCACTTCCAGCACTTGCTGCTCGGCCTTGGGCAAGTGGGGAATGCTCGACGCCACCTTGCCGAACAGGCGCGTCACCGAAGGCGGATTGAGGAAGACATCGAACACCGCCTCGTTCAGCGGCGTCCAGAAGTCGAGGAAGCGCCGGTAGGCTTCGGCGTCGCGTGGGCTGACGGTAGCGATGCTCTGGCACGTGCGCTCGACATCGCGGTAGAAGTAGATCGCGCCGCTCCCGTCGGGCAGGGGGTAGAAGGCGTATGGATCCATGTCAATGTACTCGAGACCGTGCCGTTCGAGTTCGAGGTCGCGCACGATCGGAGTGAGATGGATCATGATGTGGGCCGACGAGCCGACATCGATCTTGTAGCCGGGGATGACCTCTTCGGTGCAGACGGCGCCGCCGACGATGGGTCGCCGTTCGAGGACGAGCACGCGCTTCCCCGCTTTGGCGAGATAGCCGGCGCAGGTAAGGCCGTTGTGGCCTCCGCCGACGACGATGACGTCGTAATCGGTTGCTGATGGCATGGTTTCCCTCTATCTGTAACACGTTACAGATGTAGTATACCTTCAGTTTGGCAATTGGCGGTAGGGTAGGGCGGTGGGAATGGCAGTGGGAAACGTGGAACCACCGCGAACGCTGAGGTTACGCGCATGCGGCGGCGCCAACCTACCGCACCCGGTAGATAACCACTTCGTCTTGGGCAAAGGCCACCTCACTCACCTGTGCCAGCGCCGCCAGCCGTTCAGCGGGGTAACGCTCGCGTTCGAGCGCGCCGACGTAAATGTAATCAATGCCGTACTGGTCGATGAGCGAGCGGATGCGGGCCGGATCGCCGCTGCGGTAGATGTCATCAACGGCAAGGCAACGCGGGCCGAGTTCGGCCAGCGCCACCGGGTCGCCACCGCGCCATTGCATTTCGTGGCCCACCCAACCCAACACGGTGGCATGCCCGCTGGCCGCGGCCACCCCGCCAAAGCCTTGCCAGTTGTACGAGCCGCCGCAACGCGGTGGTTCGCTGCCGGCAGCGACCGCCGCGTCATTCTCTACTGCCGCTGCTTCGAGCACGACGCTGCCCGCCGGCACGTTGTGGCGCAGCCATGCCAGTGAGGCCACGCCGGCGGCGGTCTGCTCGCGGGGGGTGTAGCCATTGAGACCGCGCACCGGCCCGCGGCTGATGTCACGGGTGACGATGAGGGGATACACCAGCGCGCCGGCCAGTAAGAGGGTCGTGCCGGCGCTGATCAAGCTCGCCGCCAGCCGCCGCCAGCCCGTCGCCTGCGCCCACACCCACCACAGCCCGACCGGGGCCAGCACCCCCCAGATCAGCCAGACTTGATAGTAAAACTTGAAGACTGTATTCATACGGGCCGACAGGCCCTCGAACACGTCACGAATGTAGACGATCTCAACCCCGAACAAGATGGCGCTGCCCAACGCCGCCAGCAGCAACCCGCAGCGGAAACCGGGTTCGGCGGCGTTGAGCGCCCGCCAAGCCATCCACAGCGCCAACCCGGCCAGCGCCAGCCATGGAAAGCCGATCAACAAGCCGGTAGTGAAGAGGATGAGCGGCAGCCACAGCAACCAGCGCGGGATTGCTAAGCCGGCTAATGATTCGTTCTCTGATGAGCGGTAGAGATAGCTGCCGGCGATGATCGGCAGCGCCATCAGGCCGAAGATGATCACAAACTCGTGCCAGCCGCTGCGTTCGCCGAGGTAGATGCCGATGATACTAGTGAGCCGGCTAAGAATTGGCAGGTCGATCCATGGCGTCGCCCCTCCCACCGGCGAGCGAAAGGTAAGGTGAAACGGCAGAAAGAGGGCAAAGGCCAGCACTGCCACGATCACGGCCTCGCGCAGCCATGCCCGCCACGGCAACACTGCACCGTCGCGCCGGCAGGCCAGCGCCAACCCTCCCCAGTAGAGCAGCAGGTACGTGGGCAGATCCCAACTGTTGATCGCGTACAAACTGCCGAGGATCACTCCGTGCAACCCGCGCAACAGCCAACCGGATCGTCCGGCGGGAAAGAGTGCGCCATCACTCGGCAAACCAGTTGAGCCTCCCTGTGCCGCTACCGCCAGCGCCAATCCAATCGCCAGCGTTGCGAAGGGCAGCGCCATAACGTGCGGGTGCATGTCGCCGAGGCGAAAACTGAAGAAGGGAAACTCGGTGATCGTGTAGCGCTGCTCGCGGCGCGGCGGATCGCCGGCCACGCGATAACTATCCCAGAGCGAGCGCGATGGCCACCACCAGTTGAAATCGTTCCACTTATCGGCTCGCCGCCACCCGTCAACCGTGCTAAAATCGGACGTTGCGGTTTGGGCCGGGTAGGGCAAGGTGATGAAGGTCTCGCCGCGCAGGGCCTGCCCAAGCGCGGCAAGGAGCTGGCGGTCATCGAGTACCACCGCTCGTTCGTCACCAACGATGACCTGTATCGCACCGGATTGATTGCCGGCTAACAAAATAATTGCGGCACCGAGCACACCCAACGCACCGCGGGTCACCGCCGGCGGCGGCCGGCGCAGCAAGCCGAGCAGCGCGGTGATCACGCCAAACGCACCTTGCGCGGTCATCGCGGCCAGCAGAGCTAGCGCGAGGTTGTAGGTGGTTGCCGGCGGTAAGCCGCTGAGCATGGCCGGGATGGCCATGAGCAGGTAGCCGAAGTAGTAGTAGTTGATGCTGTAGCCCGATAACCACGGGTCGTTGGGCGGAAAGAAGCCGCTGCGCTGGATCGCGTTGAAGAAGGCGAAGTCCATGGGGCGTTCGGTGCCCCACGGGGTGGGGTCGTGGGCACGGAGCCAGACCACACCGAGCAAGGTGGCGAGAAAGATCGCTTCGCCGGCCAGCGCCGGCCCAAGCGGCGGCAGCCGTCGTTGGCCGCTGCGCCAAAGCCAGCGCCAGCCGCTGCCGGCAATGATCGCCAGACCGATGACGATCAGCGGCGTCTCAAAGCGGCCTAGGCCCAACATCGCCAACAGCCATGCCAGAAAGCCGGTGAGCAGCAACCCCAGTGGGCGGGCAAAGGCTGCGCTAGCACCCGGCAAATGGCCGAAGAGACGCGCCGCTGCCGGCCAACCCGCCAGCGCGAAGATAAAACCGATCACCCACCAGAGCAAGACCTCGCCGGCAACCGTGCTCATGGTTGCCCTCCATTCAGGGTTACCAGCATGCGATGCGCTTCCCCAGCCCACGGCCCGTCAGGCGCGAGTTGGAGATACCGTCGGAGGGCGTCTTGGGCCAGCGTAGGCTGGTTGCGCAGCAGGAAGAGGCGGGCTAGCTGGAAGTAGGGTTCAGGCAGCGCTGGATCGATACTCATCGCTTGGCCCAGCGCAATCTCGGCCTTATCCAGCCATCCCCAGTCAATGAGCGATCGCGCTAGTTTGTTGTAGTTGCCAGCGGTTGGGCTGGCTTGCACGGCGGCGAGATAGGCCTGTTCCGCTTCTTCGTAGCGACCAGCGTCGGCCAAAATGTCGCCCCAAAGGTGATGGAGCGCCACGTCGTTGGGGTTGGCGGCGGCGGCGGTCGCCAAAATTTGCGCCGCCTCGATCAAGCGGCCCTGCCGGCGATAGGCATCGGCCAACCCAAAGGCTAGCGGCGCATTGGTGGGTTGGGCAGCGACGGCAGCTTCAAGCTCTGACAGATCGATCGCCGGTTCGGTGGGAGGCGGTGGCGGCGGCGGCTGAGCAGCCGGCGGCGTTTCGGCGCGCAACAGCCGGTAGCTGTCAGGCAAGGGCCGCACTTGATAAATCGCGACGCCATCTTGCTCGTAGACCGGACGCAGGTAGCGGTCGCGCAAGACGGTGAATTTGTCCATACCCTGTGGATAGAAGGCGCGCTCGACACTGCCAATGTAGACATAATCCACATTATAGCGAGCGAGAATGCGCAGCGCGGTTTCGGGATCGTTGGTGGTAAAGAAGGTCTCGATATCGCGCACCCGCCGGCTGGTGACCGCCGGATCGCGTTGTTCATCAGCATGGAGTGCACTGATCACAGTGGGCAGGCCGGTGGCGGCAGCCACCCGGATGCCGTAAGCGCGGTAGAACCAGAGGCTCGATTGGGCGACGATCGGGGTGCCGTTGATCTGCTGGTTGAGCCAGCGAATCGCGGCAGCGTCGCCGCGCAGATCGACTTGCACCATCGTGGTATCCGGCGCGCAGCCGCCAAAGGCAGTGCAGTCATACGTGAAGCTGGCCTGCTCCATAAACGCTATGCCGTCGAGGGTAGGGCCAGTGTCGATTGGGAAGCGGGTCGTGAGCCGCGAAGGCACGGCCACCGGCAAGTAGCTAGCTGCGATCAATGCCGGAATGGCAATAACGGCGAGTGCTGCCGCCGTTGCCAGCTGGCCGCCGCGCTGGTTGAGCCACGTGAGCATGCGCGGCAAGAGACCGGCGGCAGCTAGCCCCAGCAACACCCAGACGTGCAAGCCAAACTTGAAGACCGTGTTCATCCGATACCAGTCGCTGCCATCGAGATGGTCGCGGATATAGACCACTTCGACGCCGAGCGAGATGGCCCATGCCAGCCATGCCAGCAGCAGTGCGTACCATGCCGGTGCGCCGGCAGCCCGCCGCGCCAGCAGCAAGGTCGTCATCGCCAGCAAGGCAAACAGGCCGATCCGTACTGCCCATTCGGGCAGTGCCGCGCCGATGATGAGCATGATGCCGATGCCGCTGAGCAGCAGCGTCCACGATCGTGCCGGCAGATACCGGCGCCAACGTTGCAGCGCCGCACCAAGGATGACCGGCGTGACAATGGTCAGCGGCAGGCCATACAGCAAGATGTAGTCGAGCGGGAGGGTGACGTGGCTTGTGACCAGCCCGATCCCGCCCACCATCGGCCAATAGCGGTCAAAGAAGGGGGCAAAGAGCGTGAGCGATCCGATCCCTAACCCAACCGCTTTCACCGCGGCCAGCGTGATCGCTGGCCAGCGCCAGCCGGCCCGCCGCACTGCGCCAGCAATGATGGCGATCCCGGCTAGCAACCCATACGTCGGGAAATCCCACGAGTTGGTGACGGCCAGTGTGCCGAGGGTGAGCGCGCTCAGGGCCCAGATCGTGCGCCCCTTGCCGAAGATCAACTGCCACGCGCAGGCAATCGTCAGCAGAGAGAGCGGCAGCGCGATCAGGTGCGGGTGCAAATCGGCATAGAGGAAGCTAAACAGCGGAAACTCGTTGATGGTGTATGGGATGACCCGGCTCGGCCCGACAAACCAGTCGCCGAGCAGGCCGGGATTGCCGCTGAGCAGCAAGCGCAAGCCGTTGGCACCTTGCGACCATCCCGCCGCGATCAGGCTGGTGAGGTTGCCGGCTAGCCCAATCAGGGCCAGCGCCATCACTCCGTACCGCCGCCGTCCGCCCAGCCGCGCCCCTAGTTCATACGCACCGGCCAGCACCATACCGAAGAGGGTGGCCAGCGCCAGATTGAAGCCGATTGCCAGATCGAGGCCGAGCAGCTTGATCGGCAGCGACATCAGATAAAGACCGTAATAGTAGTAATTGATGTAGCCATTGCTGTAGAACGGGTCGTAGGGCGGCATGACCGGACTGCGCAAGATGGCGTTGAGGAAGCCCTGCTCCATCGGCTTTTCACCGCCCCACACCGGATGCCAAAGGTCAGGGTTGAGCGCGCGGATGATCGCCATTGCGATAAAACCGGCCAGAAAGATCGCTTCGCCGGGGATGAGACTGCGCCATGCGGTGCGATCGGGCCGCACCCCGCGGAACCACAGCGCGATGGTGATGCCGATCATTACCGCCAGCCCGCCAATCACCCCCACTGCATCGTAGCGCCAGAGGCCCAAACTGGTGGGGAGCCAGATCGCGTAGCCGAGCATGATCAACCCCACCGGGCGCGCCCATACCAGCCCGGCCCGACCGAGCGCGGCATACGCCGGCAGCGCGCCGAGGCCGGCGATCAGATACCAGACCAGTAACCATGCCGCGACTGCCAGCCATTGCTGTTCGCTCAGCAGCGTATTCCAACCCAGCCGGCCCGTCGCCGGCAACTCTTGCACCGGTTTCGTCAATTCGAGGGCCGGGATGGTGCGCGTGCTCGGCGGGCGGATTGGCAGGTCGTTGGTGAGCATGCGCGGTTGGCCGGGAGTGCGCAGCCAGTAGATCACGCTCTCGCCTTGCCGAAAGATAATATCGGCATCGCCGCGGTTCACCAGCGTGGCGAACTTAGCCAGCCCTTCGGCGCTGTAGAGTTGCCGTTCAACGCCGCCAACGTAGATGTATTCAACGCCGTAGCGCCGGAGCGACGCCAACGCGGTGTCAGGATCAGGCGTATTGTAGATGGCAGCGATGATCTGCTGACGGTAGTTGATCACCGCTCGCGCGTTGACTGCGTTGCGCTGCTGAATCTGGTGCCATTCCCAGCCGAGCAGAGTGGGCATACCGGTGAAGGTGGCGATCCGCCCGGCCCACTGGTATGAGGGTTGGTGGGCTTCGAGGATGATCGGCGTGCCGCGCGCATTGCGGCGCAGCCAATCGATTGCCGCTGCATCTTCATCGAGCGAGTAGGGAGCGCCGGCGCGGGCCGCCGTGATGTTGGCAAAGAAGGCCATGCCGTCGAGGATGCGCGGCGCCGCCGGATCCCAGCGGTCGGCGATACGGGCAGGCGTGGCGGTGATGGGGTAGACCAACCCGGCTGCGAGCAACACTCCCACAATGGTCCGCACCGTCCAGCCCGTCTGGCGCGACAGCCGGCCCGTTGCTGCCCACAGCCACGGTAGGACTGCTGCTGTCGCTAATGCCAGCAACATCCACGCATGCAGGCCAAACTTAAAGACGGTGTTCATGCGGCCCACGTCACCACGCACGACGATCACCTCAACCATGGCCCACAACCCGATCCCGCCGAAGGCGAACAACACCGGAACGAGGGTTGTCAGCGGGTGAGCGCGCAGGTTCCATCCGATCCAGCCAGCCACTCCCAGCACGGCGAGGAGCGGGATGATGGCCGGCCAATCGAGCGTCCACGCCACCAGCAGCACCGCCAGCGGCCCAATCACGATCAGCAGATTGATCCCGCGCCGCCATGCCCACAGCCCGATCATGGCCAGCCACATCGCCAGCCAATGGCCGCCGATTTGCAGCAATTGGCCGGTAGTGGTGCGTTCGGCGGCTACGATCGTCTCTAGCAGGGTCAGGCCCGGCCCGCGCCAGAGGTCAATCCCGCTCGATTCGGTAGCAAAGTTGGCGATAAACGGCGCAAAGAACAGGTTGCCGAGCAGGGCCGGGGTGATCGCTACGGCCAGCGCCGCCGCGACCGTAGCCGGCCAGCCGCGCCCCGCCCTCCGCCAGCGCCGCCCGGTGGCCAACGCCAGCAGCAGCCCGGCCAACCCAACGAAGGTGGGGTAATCCCATGTGTTGGTGGCCCGGATCGCGCCCGCCATCAACCCTAGCAGCCCGATCAGCCACCATTGCCGCGCTGAACCCTTGCACATCCATGCCAGCGCCAGACCGAGCGCGGCAAGGCTGAGCGGCATAACGATCATGTGCGCATGCAGGTCGGCGAACAGGAAGGTAAAGAAAGGAACCTCGTTGATCGTGCCCGGCGTAATCCGGGTTGCATCCCAGAAAGCCCATTCATAGCGCCCTTTAGCGACTTGCTCAGCAGCATAACCGTTGAGGAACCAGCCGGCCTGCGCCAAATTGCCGAGCAGGAGCATCAAGCCGGGAGCAAGCGCACCGGCGACGAGCGCCGTCTGTTCACGGCGCGGTGATGGCGCGCGCGCGGCAAGCAGGTTATAGACGATGCCGAAGGCGCCAAAGGCGGTAAGGGCAAAGATCGTCGCTACCCCAAGGTTGTAGCCGACCGCCGGCGCAATCCCGCTGAGGTGGATCAGTGCGCCTACCAGTACAAACCCGAAGTAGTAGTAGTTGATATAGCCACCGGCGTGCCACGGGTCAAGCGGCGGGAAGGCTGCGCTGCGCAAGACTGCATTGAGGTAAGCGAAATCCATCGGCTTTTCGCCGCCGCGGGCCGGATGCCACAGGTCAGGGTTGAACCAGCGCAGGGTGAGGCCGAGCAATAGAAATCCGATGAAGAGCAATTCAGCCACGAACAGCGCAATAGAACGCTCTTGCCAGAGTTGGCGCAGCGACTCGCGAGTGCGCCAGCCAACCACTGCTCCTATCCCCAACACTATCAACCCGATCGTCCAGAGGGTGGCCGGCGCAAAGGGGGCAAGGCGCAGGCTGCCGGCCAGCCATGCAAGGTAGGCGACTAGCAACAGGCCAACGATTTTGGCCAGCGTAAAGCCACGGTCGGGCAAACCGCGCAGTCGCGGGCCGATCACGGCAAACACCGCCAGCCCCAGCGCCTCGAGCCAGAGCACCCAGAGCAGCGGCGAGAAGGGGTTTGTGCCTAACCACGACCACCATTCGCCGCCGGCAGCGTACTGTGGCCAGACGCTCTCGGTGATACGGAGGGCGGTCGGGTTGCGATCGGCGAACTGCACCGGCGACTTGTAGACCTCGCCCCATTCGATATCGTTGGTAATAAGGCGTTCGGCCCGTTCGCGGCTGTACAACGACGTCTTGCGGAAGATCAACACCCGCGGATGGTCGTAGACGCTAAATGCCTCTTCAGCCATCCAGTCGGGAATGCGAATGCCAAGGATCGTTGGGTAGGACGTGATCTCTGCCGCCAGCTCAAAGCCCAGCTCGCCGGTAAACAGGCTGTGGTAATACCGCATCAGCGCCGGATAGCGCATGCGCAAGCGCGAGGTGCTATCGTAGACGCGGTTGCTGGTCAGGGTAATGTAATCGGCACGGTCGAGCTGATCGAGCAAACCGGGTTCGCCACCGCTGCCAAAATACTTAGCCGGCTCATCTTCGGCGTAAGGCGACGAGTCGATGCCAAAGAAGGAGATATTCCACGCCGCGGTAGTCGTTGCCTGCAACGGCAACGGATCATCCCACCGCTCTGAAATGACATAACTGCCGGGTGAAGCGTGCTCGGCCAGCCATTGGGCCGCTTGCACCCGCGAGTGGGGAACGGTATAAATGCGCGAGAAGGCGTAGGCCCAAGCTGCGGTCGCAATCAGCGCCGCCGGCAGCGCTAGCCGGGCCGCCCATGCCAGGCCGCGCCCTAGCCGCGCGCGCCATACCGGCCATAACCCTGTGTACCGTAGGGCAAGCGGGTTGCCCTGTAACCAGCGCCGCCCCCAGCGTGCTGCCGTTATTAGCGCCCATGCCGCCAGTACGATTAATGCGCCGTAGATCGGCAACAGGTAACGCATGGTGACGGCAAACTGATTACCTTGCCACCCGAAGTAGAAAGCGACCCACGCCCACAAGACCCATGCCGGATGCCATGGCCGGCCAACGACGGGTGACGGTTGAAGCGCCCACTGCCAGCCGCGCCGGGCATAGCGGGCAGCAAAGAGCAACCAACCGCCCCATGCCGCAAGCCCTAACAGTGGTCCCATCCCCCACAGCACCATATTGCTCCATGGGAAGAGGTAGGCTGGGCGGCCTACCCATTGCTGGCCGGGAGGAAAGTCGTATTCACCCGTCACCAATGCGCGCACGGTGGTGAGATTTTCGCGAAAACGCGGGTCAAGTCTGACATCAAAGAAGCCTGCGCCATGCAAGATCGAAGGCCCCTCGATCAGCGGCGAATCGGTGCGCGAGCCGATGAACGAGTCGGGGGCAAGGGTGCGGAAGCTTAGGATGGTGAGCGTTCCAGCCAAGATAAGCAGCCAAATCTCGCGGCGGAAGAAGCGGTCGAAGACGGCTGACCACGGCTGCCCGCGTAGCGCGCGTTGGGCGGCAATCAGCGCCGCGACAATCGCCAGCCCGCCGATCGTCGCCATCGTGATCCGGTTAGCCGTAGCCGCACCAATGCTGAGGCCCAGCGCGGTATAGACTGCCACACCGCCGCCCTGCGCCGCCCGCACTGTCCAATAGAGTGCAAGCAAGCAGAAAAAGGTGGAAAAGGCCGGATCAACGAAGAAATGGCTCTGCTGGATGTGCATCACGGTAAGCGCGGCGAACAACGCGGCGAGCAGCCCAACGCGCCGGCCAAACAGCCGGCGCCCGATCAGGTAGACGAGCAGAACGCTACCGAGATCGAACAACACTGCCAGCCCACGCCCGACCTTCACAATCTCGCCGTAGCTGGTCAGATTCACGCCATCAGGGTTAAGCCACGGCATCAATGGGAGCAAGCGCGGCCAATGATATTCGGGGTTTGGCACAGGCGGGCCGTAGTCAGTGCGCCGTTCATTCGGCGCCGTTGGATCAGCGCCTACCCGGGGCGGCCCTTCGATCGAGAGCACCTGCACCGGCAACGCTTCCGGCGGGGTGAGTATCACCGCCACCGCTCGCGTCAGTATAATGGGCAGTGGCCCGTAGACGTAGAGCGGAAACTGTTCGTAGCTGCGCGGATTGATCGGCGAGCGACTCGAATCGTAGAATTCGCCAAGAGTGCCCGGCAGACGCACCGTTGAGGCCACGTAGGTAAAGAACCGTTCGTCGGGATGCTGGCCGGTGCCGGAATCCCAACCAAACAGGTTGAGGGTGCGGACATAGAGTGCCAACAGTAAAGTGGCCGCCAGCCCAAGGCGGACGACCCATGCGCGGTGTCGAGTTAGAGCCTGTCGCACGGCGATTCTCACGAATGTGTTGCAACCCGATGTTGTTTGAATGAACGTGCGAGCGTGATAGTTTGCGATCATCACGCTGTGTGCGTTGGCATTATACACCCGTATCGGGCAGAAGGGCGATGATGGCACTGATCTGGCGTGGGGTGAGACCGTGCCAGCGCCGTCCACCCGGTTGGACGAGCAGGTTCGGCCCGAGTTGGCAACGGTCTTGGCAACCGCTGGCAATACACTCTACTTGTCCTGACAAACCGGCTTGCCAGAGGGCTTGTTCCAGCGCCGCGTACACATCGGACGCGCCGCGGCTGCGGCAACGCGGTCCCATGCAGAGATAAAGGCGTGGCATAGAGGTGTCACGTGAACATTGGGCAATGCAAGCACTCACCATTATACACGTTCGTGCCCTAAAAGCTCTCGCAGCAATCTCCCGCTTCAGCGAGAACGAACCCTGTGCAGGTTCTATCCGTGCTCGTGGGAGATTGCTTCGCCGCGTTGAGCAATGCGCTGCATTGACCCTACGACGGCTCGCAATGACAAGAGGCGGGCCAGCGGCCCGCCCCTTTGCCTGCTTGCGGTTTCACGCCCGGAACCGGTTCAAATAGGCTTGGGTATCGAACGGTTTAGACGTTGGGCGTGGCAACGGTTCGAGCGGCGGGCGGCGGTAGAAGATGCCGAGCGGCAGCCGTTCGCTCTCCAGCGCGTAGTGCATTGCCGCATCGAGATTGGAAGGATCGTGCGTGTCGGGCAGGTTGTAGACTAGCTCCTTGTACAGCTTGTAGGTGTCGTAGAAGGTGACGCACGGGCTGAGCACGTGAATAAAGGCGAAGCCGCGATGGTCGAGACCGGCCTTGATCAGCTCGGCCAACTGCTTGGGCTGGCTCGAGAAGCCGCGGGCCACGAACGACGCGCCGCTGGCGAGTACGATGGCTAGCGGATGCAGCGGTTGGGCCGACTGGCCGTAGGGAGTGCTCTTGGTGACGTGGCCGCGCGGCGAGGTCGGTGAGGTTTGGCCCTTGGTCAAACCATAGATCGCGTTATCCATCACTACCACGGTGATATCGAGATCGCGCCGCGCCGCGTGGGGCAGATGGCCCAACCCAATGCTGAAGAAGTCGCCATCACCGCCGACGGCCATCACGGTCAGATCGGGGCGGGCAGTTTTGAGGCCAATTGCTGCCGGCAGCGCCCGGCCATGCACCGTATGCAGGCCGTAGGTCTGCAAAAAGCCGGGCAAGCGTGAGCTACAACCGATGCCTGAGACCACGGCCAGATCTTTGGGGTTGATCTGGGCGGCGGCAAGGGCCTGCTGAATCGCGGCTAACACGCCGAAATCGCCGCAACCCGGACACCAGATCGGTTTGAGGTCGCTGCGGTAATCGGATGGTTTGTAGACGACGGGTGTTGTGGTGATCGGTACGGCTGTCATAAGCGTGACCTTGTTGAGTCTGATGTTGTTGGGGCAACATGATGTGTTGCCCGTACTGAATGCGGCAAAGCCTAATCAAGCCTGCACTGGCTCGGCGAGGCCGTGCAGAGCGTGAATCTGGCGCAGAATCTCAAGCCGCGAGAAGGGCATACCGGTATACTTGGTCAATGAGCGCACCTTGATGCCGAGTTCGGCCTGCAAGAGTTTGGCGAACTGGCCTTGGAAATTGACCTCCGGCACCAGGACAATCTCAACCTGTTCGAGAAACTCGTTAATGGCGTCAACCGGCAGCGGCGAGAGCATCTGCACTTGCAACATCGCCACCGGCAAATCCTCTTGGCCGGCCAAATAGACTGCGCCGCGGCATGGGCCGGCGGTGGTGCCCCAACAGATTAGCCCGACTTTGGCCCGCTCGGCGCCGAACCGGCGCACATACTCGCGTGATTGCTGCAACGGGGCCAGCTTGCCCCAACGCTTTTCGGTCATGATGGCATGGTTCGCCGGTGTATAATCGGGGTTGCCAAACTCATTATGTTCGAGGCCAGTCGCGGTGTACTGGGCATAGGCCACGCCGGGAGCGACCATTGGCGATACCAGATGAGCAGTCAGCTCGTAGCGGCGATACTGTTTGGCAGCCAACTCGCCGTTGGGATGCAGCCGGTCGATGCGCGGATATTTGCTCAGATCGAACGGTTCCACCGTCTCGGTGCGGAACGAGAGCGAATAGTCGCTCAGCACAATAACTGGCGTTTGATATTGTTCAGCCAGATTAAAGGCCCACACCGCCAGATGGAAACACTCGGCGACGCTGGCTGGCGCCAGCACAATGCGCGGGCTATCGCCGTGGCCGCCGTGGAGAGCGATATTTAGGTCTGACTGCTCCATCTTGGTGGGCAGGCCGGTGCTAGGGCCGCCGCGCTGCGCATCAACGATCACCACCGGAATCTCGGTCATGCTGGCGTAGCCAATCGCCTCGCTCATCAGCGACAAGCCCGGCCCGGAGGTGGCGGTCATCGCGCGCTTGCCGCCATACGACGCGCCGATGCATGCCATAATCGATGCAATCTCATCTTCGGCCTGCATATAGCCGCCGCCGATCTGGGGCAATATCGCCGCCATGCCCTCCATAATGTCAGAGGCAGGGGTAATTGGATAGCCGGCAAAGAATTCGACTCCGGCATGCAATGCGCCGGCCACAATTGCCTGATTGCCGGTCATCACGTAGCGATCGTGCTCGCCGGTCGATTCCATCCAGAACGGATCGCGTTTGTCAAGCTGGTGGGCATACTCGATCCCGGCCCGCAGCGCGGCCAGATTCGACTCGAGCAGTTCGGCCTTCTTGCCTAGCTTGGCTCGCACAATATCTTCGAGTTTATTCAGGCCGAGACCAAACAACATCGCTACCACACCGAGCGCAGTCACATTCTTGCCGCGCCGGTTGCCGGCAGATTGCGCGATCTGGCCAATCGGGGTCGGGTACGCAATGCCGGTAAACTCGGCAGGGAGGTCAAACTCTTCGGGATCGTAGAGCAAGACGGCATTGGGAGCCATATCGGCGTGGTGGAGATCCCACGCTTCGCGGTTAAAGGCGAACAGCACATCAACCGCATCACCCATCGAGCGGACGGGGCTGTTGGACGCGCGCACCTGAAACATCACCGGCCCGCCCTTAATTTCAGCCGGAGTGGTGCGGAAGGTAAAGACGTGCAGGCCAGAACGGGCAGCCGCTTGCGCCAGCATCTCGCCGGTGGCGCTGCTGCCGTCGCCGCTTTCGCCAGCGACGCGAATGACGACATCTTCTTTTTGGATCATGGCGACCTCGCCGTAGCTGCGTTGCTCTGCGCCGCCGTTGGCGCTAGAACGACACGAGAATGGTGAAGGTATCATAGCACTGGCGTGCAGTCACTGCAACGCCTTTTTTCTTGTGATAGACGGTGCGATATTTGTGCAAAAATGTTGCGTTGCCAATCGGGTTGGAACGAGGGTTGGTCGTAGCAGTGAATTGGTGGGAGGCTTGAGAGAAGCTGTGGAGTGCGGCAGCCAAACTACCGCACTCCAGATAGTGGCAAAAACGTTGAACTTACTACAGAATGTGTCCGTTTTGGATAGACTATATGTAAGGTTGTTAGCCCGCTCGCGAAGACCAGCATTCCCTTGCGATGTGCGCATTACGCCGGTATACTGATGGCACGGTTGACCCACACGAGATCAGGAATCCTACGATGAGCGCTGGATTGTCGGCACCGCGCCTCCGTATTGCGACGGAGGATGATGAAACCATTGTTGAACTCGCGCCATTGCAAGACCCCTGGACGGTCGAGCGATACCTCGCCATCACCGATCAGAGCCATCGCTTGGTCGAGTATGTTGGATGGCACGATTGAGGTCTTGCCAATGCCTTCTGACCGTCATCAAGTCATCTCGCAGACGCTCTTTCTGGCCTTGCACGCTTACATCCGCATTGTGCTATACGCACCGCTCCGGCTACGGCTTCGGGACGGTACATTTCGCGAACCCGACCTCGTGCTAGTGCAGCGACGTGATGATCCGCGCCGGCAACCGCACTACTGGGTGGGCGCCGATTTGGTGGTTGAAATCGTCAATCCTGACGACCCAGAATGCGATACTGTGGTCAAGCGAGCGGATTACGCCGAGACTGGCATTCCTGAATACTGGATTGTTGAACCGGATGCCGAGCGCGTCATGGTGCTGGCGCTCCGTGATGGCAGGTATCACGAAGCGGGTGTCTACCCACAGAGCGAACCGGTGCGGTCGGTATTACTGCCGGAACTAGCAATCCCGCTGCAAGCAATCTTGGCCGAACCTTGATCCGATATGGTGCGCCGGTAGCGTTCCTCAAGCATCATCCGGCGCATCAGACGGTTGAGCTGGCTCACGGTGGTTGAGGTCTCGCTTACACTACAGTGTAGATCACACCAGAGCGTGTTTCAATCAGATGGAAGTCTAGAATAGCCAAAAAAGATCCAAACGGCACAAAACTTGATGGAACACCATATAATGCGCCGTTAACTTTCTTGCGTCTTTTTGTGGCTATTCCCCACCCTAAATCAAGTTTCCGCCTCATTCCCCCAAACCTCAATCGTAATGCCGTCACGTTGGCCTTGCCAGAGCGGCACGCGGCAGGTGTCGCGCAACAGCCGTTTCCAGAGTTGGGCGTGCTGAAAGATCTCTTCGTCGGTGGCGAAGAGCTGGAAGACGGTGCGGGCGGCGATTAAGATCAGCTTGTGGCGCGCGCGGCTGAGGGCGACATTGAGCCGGCGCGGATCGAGCAAGAAGCCGCTGGCAGCGCGCAGGTAGTCGGGGTCGCTTTCGGTGGCCGAGACGATAATCACGTCGCGCTCGTCACCTTGAAAGCGCTCGACGGTATCGACAGTCGCGCCGTCGTGCTCGATCAAGAGCGCCTGCATGATCTCAGGCAGTTGTTCGCGCAGCGCCAGCCGTTGGGCGCGGTGCGGCACCACAATGCCGATGCCGGTGGCGGCATCGAGGCCAAGCTGGCCCACCAGCGTTTCGATCAAGGGCCGGATCAGGCTGGCCTCGAACGGATTGCTGTCTTGGCTTTGCGCTTCGTCGTGGACGATGACCACCAGCGGGTGGCGCGGGTTGAGCGCAGCAGCAACCATAGGGTCGCTGATCGGCGCAGCGGCCAAGGTGGTGTTGCGGCGCGAGAAGTAGGGAATGCCGTCTTGTTCGTAGATGGCACGGCGCAGAAACGCGGCCAGATCGCGGTGGAGCCGGAAGCTTTCGGCCAACCGCACCAGCGGCGGCGGCGGATCGAGGTTAAGCAGCGTCTCGAACAGCGAGGCGTAGACGCGGTAGGCTTGAAAGGTGCGCCGGCGTTCGCCGCGCCATTCGTGCTGCACGATCGGCGGCATCTGGCGGTGATCGCCGACTACGATCAGCCTGCCGCCAGGGGTGAGGGCCATCGCCGCCATACAGGCTTCGGGCAGGTTCATCTGTGATGCTTCATCGAGCAGCAGCAGATCGGCGAAGGGTTCGGTGTGGTAGCGCTGCTCGCGTTTGAGCAATGACGCAACGGCGAAGGGGGTAGCGGCGACGAAGCAGGCCGGTGCGTTGGCAATCGGGCCGATGTTATCGATCACCTGCGCCGCCGGTGACAAATCGGTGCTCTCTTTGGGCCGGACGCGGAAGAGGTGTACGGCCAGCAATCGTTCGTCAAAATAGGCGGCAAAGAGATCGGGCTGTTGGGCGCGGATAGCGGCCAGTTTGGCTTGCACCTCGGCAATCTTGCGCAAGAGCACATCGGTGGCGGCGTGGGTTTTGCAACTGAGCAGCACCCGGCAAGGTTGGCCGGCGGCCAGCAAGCCTTGCATGCGAGCCAGCAGGGCAAAGGCCGACGTGTAGCTCTTGCCGGTGCCGGGAGGGCCTTGTACCAACAGCGTGGGAGCATCGCCATGGTTAGCGATGTAATCCATCTGGTGTTCATCGAACGGGTGCAGCACGCCGGCCTCGGCCAGCGCGCGCAACCCTGCGACGAACTGGGCATGGCCAGCCTGCGCCGCCGCCGGCAGCGCAACCTGCCCCCCAGCGGGATCGATCAAGCGCATATAGAGCGCATTAGCGGCCCCTTGACGCAATTCCTGCACCACCTCCATACAGCGCTGGCCGTAGATATCGTTGGGATCGGATTCGATCGTGTACATCTCGCCGGCTTGCGGCCATCGCCAATTGCTGTCAAAGGTGAACCGCCGGTCGCCTTTACTGTAGCGGGTGTCTGGCTTCAGCAACACCAATCCTTCCCGTTCAATCGCCACCAGCGTCGCCCGTGACTGATAAAGCAGTTGGCGGGCAGTGGTAGTGAAAGGCTCGCGCTGATCAGGCGGCAACCGTTCATCAACACTCCAGCGCGGGGCGAGAATAACCTTATCGCCGGGCGAGAGGCTGGTCAGGCGCAACGCCGTTTCCAAGTCGCACTCAACCTCGCTGAGATCAATCCGCAGGCGCAGCGGCACATCGGGCGGCGGCAATGGCTCAACCTGTTTTTTCTGCTCAGCCTTCAACCGCACCCCTTTCCGCCCGCCGGTTAATTCCGCCTTCAACGCCTGCCGGCGCTCGTTTTCGGCCAGCGTCTCAAGCAAAGCCGGGTCTTGATCGGCCAGCTCATAGCGTACGATCAAACTCATGCCGGCCAGCACCCGCTGTTCAGGCGGCGGTAGATGCTGCTGGCCCCACGTCACCAGCGCCACGTACCGCTCGATGAGCAGAAACTCAGCCAGCGCATCGGCCAGTGTGCGTGCTTGGCGGGAATACCCAACAATGCACGACAGATCGAACGGCGGCTTGGTGGTGCGCGAGTTGCGCGGCAGCTTATTGGCCAGCAGCTCGAGCGCGTGCAGCCGCTGCTCGACAAAGCCGATTACATGCGTGCGTTTGACCTGCCGGTAATCGATCAGGTCGTCGTCGCCGCGATCGGGCGGCGGCGGCAGCGCTTGCCACGCTGCGTAAAGATACTCGAGCGGAATCTGATTGTAGAAGCGTACCCGCCGCGTATACCAGCCCAAATGCTTGTTATTGCTCAGATCGTCGAAGACGCGCCGGTAAAAGAGCCGGCGATACTCGCCCCAATCAAACCGCTGCATCTGCGCCAGCCGCGCCAGCGAATCGTAGGCCAGCGGGTCGTTGCGGAAACGGCGGCGCTCGCTGATCAGCACCGTGACCATGGGCGCTTCAAAACCGGCGCTCTGCGCCGCCAGATCGTAGAGTGGGGTCGAGCCGAAAACGTGCGGCTGGCGGGCCAGCCCGTCGAGCAGGTTTTGCAAACTGAACGAATCGGGCACGATGAGATGGATGGGCGCACGCAAGAGACCCTCGGCGTCAGGCGCGGCCACCTTGACGATCGCCTGCAACAGCGCGCTGATCCACTCTGCCAACAAACGACCCTCATCAGCCGGCGACTGCGGCGGCTGATCGAGCAGCTTGATCACCGTTTCACGCCGGGCCGGCACGCCGTTCTCATACCCCACCACTAGCGCGCCGAGCAACACCAGCATCCCCTGCGTATGGTCATAAAGCGGGTCGATATAGATGGCGATCAGGTTGGGATGCAGATCGGCATTTACCGCGGGCAGCGAGCTATGGCCTTTATAGGGCAAATAGGAGGTGGTGGCGATCTGGTTGCCAAGCCAGCGGCGAAACGCGCGGGCACGGTGGATCAGCTCATCGAGGCGCGGGGCCAGCGTGGGATGGCTGAGCAGCCGGCTGACTAAGGACCGATAGCTTTCCGGCGTGATCAACCGCTCGCCGGCAACCTCTTTAAGCAGAGCAAGTTGGTTCGCGGTGGTGATGCCGTGCGCGCGCAGGGCTGACTTCTCTGGCTCAGTGAGCGACGGGATGAGCGAGAGGTCATCATGGGTGGCGGCCCAGCGCATACAGACCTCGTTATAGAGACAGCCATCGCACTTGGCGGTGAGGTGAAACGGCAGCTCGGCAAACGGCGCGGCGGCGGTCGTGGCCAAGATCGAATCTGGCCCGGCCAGCAGGGTCTCGATCTCGGCCAGATAGGGGACCGGATCGGCAAGCAGCTCAAGCTGGGCCGTGGTCACGCCGAGCAGATCGAACGCCTGTTGCCGTTCACTTTCGATCCGCCGCCGTTCGGCAGGAGTTTGCTGCGGTGACGGTAACTCACCGCGGTAGAGCACGCCGAGCCGGATGGAGGCCAGCGTCACGCCGGCAGCGCCGGTTATCTGTTCGAGCAGGCGCTGGTAACAGGCCAACTGCAAGCGGTGCTCGATCTTGGCCGCCGCCGAACTTTTGGCGTCAATAATGACGGCGTGGCAAGCGCCGGCATCATCGCAGGATAGGAACAGCAGATCGACATCGCCGCTCATGGCCCAACCGTGCAACTGGGAGGCCAAACGCGGTTGAAACAGCACTTGGGCCGTGTTCGGCGCGAGCTGTTGGATTTGGGCAAGCACAATGTGATTGTGATCAACGGTCACAAACGCCGGATCACCCTGCTGGCGGCGCTGCGCGCAGTGAATTGCCTGCGGAAACCGCTCGCGCACCTGCGCCTCGATCGCCTGCTCGAACCGGCGTCCGGCGATGGTCAGCATCGGCGGGATAGGCTGAAGCGCCATGCCATAGCGAGGCAACCAATTCAGTTCCTTCCGGCGTTCGTGCAGGCGCAAGCGCAGATAGCGCCAGCACTGATCGAGCCGTAGATACTGGGCGAGGTCGGTGGGAGAAATCGCCTGCGGTTGGGCCGGATCAAGCGCCAACGGCGGCAAGTGATCGTCGATCGTCTCAAGCCGCCGGTTCATCGAACACCCCCGGTTCTGGCTTGGGCTCGATCCGGTTACGCAGCATGCGCTCGAAAGCGCCCACTTGGCGCGGGCCGATCGCGCGGGCCGAGATCAGCAACACCTGCCCATTGATCAATTGCAGCTCGTACACACCGCCGAACTTGCGCCACGCACGCACCTTCGACCACGGGATTTCGCTGCGCCCGCTGCGCGCGCTGACGATCAACGTCTCGCGGCCCAATTCGTAGCGCGTTGGCTGGTACATCGGCAGATCGCGGTTACGGCTCTGGCGTTGGATGAGCACGAAACCGGTGATGGCGTAGACCAAAAACGGGATCCAGCCACCGAGCAAGGCCGGCACTTGCGGGATGCTCGAATCGTAGATCACGAATGCGGTCAAGATAGCAGCGACAAACGCAAACACATAGAAAATCGGCCGGCGAAAATAACGGCTCAGTGCATGGCGAGTAAACTCGCGTTGGCTAATCGTGCTCTCGATAATCATAGCCAGTTACCGCTAAAAGGCATTCCACTTCACCAATATTAATTCATTTCCGCCCTCAGGCAATACTCGATATTGTAAATCATCGAGCAAATGGCGCGACAAAAACAGCCCCAACCCGCCGGCGCGTTGCTGGCCGCGCCCGATCAGATTGCGCGGCAGCGGCACATTGAGCGGGTTGAAAGCCGGCGCGGCATCGCAAATGCGCACACACAGCGAACCACCATCGTTCCAGACATCGACCCAAATGGGGCCAGCTTGGCCGCCGTAGCCATAGGTGATCGCATTGGAAATCAGCTCGTTGGCCGCATACACAATATCGTCGATGCTATCCCGGCGAGCGCCGATATTGTCGGCCGCATCAGCTATGAAACGCCGGATCTGTTTGAGAGTACGTAAATCGGCGTTAAAAGCGAATGATGCGGACATATCATCTCCGGTCTAGTTGGGAACTCGGCAAACACATCGTGCATAATACCATAGGGTGAAATAAATAGGGAATAGCGCAATGTATATCGGCGTAAGATTGAGGAGTGCGAAATAATGCATGAGTCTGTTGAATTTCTCATTCGCCTCTTGCACACGCCGTCGTTGTCAGGCCACGAAGCGGCGGCGGTGCAGGTGATGGTCGAGCAGATGGCGGCATTCGGCTGGGAGGCGTTCGTCGATGATTCGGGCAGCGCAGTGGGGCATGTGGGTACGAGCGGGCCGCTGGTGGTGTTGCTCGGCCATATCGACACGGTGCCGGGTGAGGTGCCGGTGCGGATTGAAGATGGCAAACTGTACGGAAGAGGGGCGGTTGATGCCAAAGGGCCGCTAGCGACATTTGTGTGGGCCGCGCGGCAGGCCGAATTGGCCGGCACGCTCAACTGCCGGCTCGCGATCGTTGGCGCGACCGAGGAAGAGGCGGCCAGTTCGCGCGGCGCCCATGCCGCCCGCGACCGCTATTGCCCGGCGTTCTGCGTGATCGGCGAGCCGAGCGGCTGGGATCGGATTACGCTTGGCTACAAAGGTCGTCTGCTTGCCCACTACCGCTACGCCCAGCCGGCAGCTCACAGCGCCGGCGAGCAGCGGGCCGCGCCGGAACAGATGGTCGACTTTTGGTACGCGGTTGAACACCATTGCCAGACAGTCAATGCCGGGCGCGAGCGGTTGTTCGAGCAATTAATCCCTTCGTTGCGCCGGGTGCAGAGTGGCAGCGATGGCATCACCGAATGGGTCGAGGCGACGGTTGGCCTGCGCCTGCCGCCCGGCGTCGATCCGGACGCACTGGCCGGGAGGCTGCGTGAGCTGGCCGGCCCGGCTGAGGTGACGTTTGAAGGGGCATGCCCGGCCTTCCAAAGCCCGCGCACCACGCCACTGGCCAGCGCCTTTGTGCGCGCCATTCGCCAACACGGCGGCCAACCCGCTTTCTTGCACAAGACCGGCACCGCCGATATGAATGTGGTCGGGCCAGCGTGGCAATGCCCGATCGTCGCCTACGGTCCGGGCGATTCGCGCCTTGACCACACCCCCGACGAGCACGTTGAGCTGGCCGAGTACGAGCGGGCGATTGCGGTATTGGCCGAGGTGCTGGGGCAATTGCGATGATGGGGAGGTAGGGAGATGGGGAGATTGACAATTCCCAATCCCTACTCACTACTCCCGCCTTCGTTGACGCGCAGCAGCAATTGTGGTACTATCGCCGCAATTGAATATAAGCAATTGCGGGGCAACAACCCCGCCAGTAGGGAGCCCGGAGGAAGCGAAGGGCTTAATTGGGGGAAGTCCGGTCAAAGGCCGGCGCAGTCCACGCTACTGTAGGTCGCCGTTGGCGACGAGCCAGAATGCCCGTCCCTACTTGTTCGCTATCACGCCCGCGCTGGAAAGGGGGTGAGGCGCGCGCAAGATCGGCATCCGTCTTGCTTTCGTCGTTACACCCTTCCACAGCCGTGGAAGGGGTTTTTGTTGTTGGGACCATCAAACGATCGTCTTGGTAATGTTGTTTTGAACGAAAGGGATCTGCATGATGCGCCGGGTTCTTGCACTATTCCTTGCTATCGTGTTGAGCATCGCCACTTGGCTGCCGGTCGCCGCGCAGGGTACGGCGGTCGAATCGGCGCTGAAGTGGGTGGCCGGCCAACAACAGGCTGACGGCAGCTTTGCCGGTTTTGGGCCGGGCGATACCGCTGACGCGATCGTCGCTTTTGTCGCCGGCGGCCAGCAACCGCCGGCCAATGCCGTGAGCTACCTTGCCGGACAGTCAGCTACTTACGGCATGTCAACCGCCGGCGCAACGGCCAAACTGATTTTGGCCGCCGTCGCCGCTCAGAGCGATCCGCTCAACTTTGGCGGGAGTAATCTGGCCCAACAGCTCGGTGTTGCTTACAATTCAGCCACCGGCCAGTACGGCAGCGATGTCTACGGCCATGCGCTAGCGTTGCTGGCGATCAAGGCCATGGGAGTGCAGCCGCCGGCGGCGGCGATTGACCGGCTGATCGCGTTGCAACTGCGCGATGGCGGTTGGAGCTTCGACGGCGCCGCGGCGACCGGCAGCGATACGAATACCACAGCGTTAGCAGTGATGGCGCTGGCTGGCCGGGCCCGCGCCGCCGATGCCTTGAATGCAGCGCGCGCCTACCTGCGCGGCCAGCAAAACCCCGACGGCGGCTTCCCCTACTCGCAGGCGTCGCCATTCGGCAACGCCAGCGATGCCAACTCGACGGCAGCGGTGGTCATGGCGATCATTGCCCTCGGCGAAGATCCCAGCGGCGCAGCGTGGAAGCAAGGCGACGCAACGCCGCTCAGCGCGTTGGCCGCCTTCCAAAACAGCAGCGGCGCGTTCCGCTATCAGAACGCGATGCCCGATGATAATGCGCTGGCAACGTATCAGGCCATTCCGGCGCTGGCCGGGAAGGCATTGCCGGTGGTGACGGCCTCGATCCCGGCGGCGCAAAGCCTGATTGCGCCGGCGACGACGTTGCCGCGCACCGCAGGCGAAGCGCAGCCGCTGTTGCCGCTGCTGGCGTTGGCCGGCTTGCTGGCGCTTGCGGCAGGGGTCGCGGTGCGGCGGGCGCAGGCGGGATAAGGAAGAAGACGTTCAGGGCACAGCAGTGCTGTGCCCGTACAGCGATGAAGCAGATTTTTCAACTTATTGTCTTGGTTGCGATCGCGCTCCTCTCCGGCGTGGCTGCCGCCCAACCGGCGGTGAACCGCGCCGGGGTGGTCGTGCGGTTTGGCAATGGCGAAGTCGTCACCGCGTGCGTCGAGTTTAGCGAGCCGTCGATTAGCGGGTTAGAGCTGCTCGAACGCAGTGGCCTGCCGGTGATTAGCCAGCAAAGTAGTATCGGCGCGGCGGTGTGCAAGATCGGGCGCGAAGGGTGCGATTATCCGGCCACCAGTTGCTTCTGCGCCCGCGATCAGCAGGGCCGGGCAGTGTATTGGGCCTTCTACCGGCGCGAAGCGGGTGCGTGGCGCTACTCTAATCTCGGCGCGAGCAGCGTGCGGGTCAGCGATGGCGATCTGCACGGGTGGGCATGGGGGCCGGGTGACGCCAGCGGCGGCGCGGCGCCGCCTAGTCTAGAACTTGCCGATGTGTGCCGGAGTGCAGCAGCGGAACCGGTCGCGACGGCTGAGCCTACCGCGACGCCATTGCCCGCAGCGACCGCAGCGCCTACCGCGACGCCATTGCCCGCAGCGACCGCAGCGTCTACCGCGACAGCAGTACTTACGGCAACGGCAGCGCCCACAATGACAGCAGCACCAGCGGGTGGAGCAGCATCCAATCCACCGGCGGCGACCGGCAATGCCGGGCAATGGCTCGGCTTTGCGGCGCTGGCGGCGTTGTTGATCGGCGGTATTGTCGTGGCGGTCAGACGACGCCATCCCGGCGCACAACAGTAAAGCCGCAGGCCGTGTGGCTTCCTACAGCAGCGGGACCTATGCGGCACGGGTGCCGGTCGGTCAAGCCGGCAGCGATGGCACGGTCGGGAGGAGATCCGCACGGCGGTGCGGCTCTAGGCATACGGCGAGGATTGAGGAGTTTGCACCACTATGCGCACCAGTATCTGGTTCGTTCGCCATGGCCAAACCGAAGCCAACCGCGCGCGCCGGTATCTAGGGCGCGGTGATAGCCCGCTGACCGAGTACGGCCTGCGCCAGCACACAGCGGCGGCGAACCGGCTGCGCCCGTTGCCCTTTACGCACGCCATTGCCAGCCCTACCCAGCGCACGCGCGCGTTGGCCGAGGCCCTGCTGCAACATCGTTCTACCCCCTTGCTGGAGGACCCGCGCTGGATTGAGGTTGATCAGGGGTTGTGGGAGGGGTTGACGTACCGCGAAGTGACGCGACGTTTTCCTGCCGATGCCCAAGCGCGTTGGGCGCTAGGGGTCAACGGGCGGCCTACCGGCGGCGAGAGTCTGACTGAGGCGGTGGCACGAGTGGCGGCGGCGTGGCAGGAGCTGTTGGCGACCTATCGCGGCGGCAGGATTCTGGTGGCGACGCATGCCACGCCTATTCAGCTCGTGCTCTGTTTGTGCTGCAATACCCCGATCGCCGATCATTGGCGCTGGCGGATCGATTTGGGTAGTATCACTGCGCTTGATGTCTACGGTGCGTCAATCATTATCCGCACGGTCAATACCGTGCCTCCTCTTGGAGGACGACTATGAGCGAATCGCCGGCTCGACCCGCCAATGGCCTGCTCGAAGCTATCCGCTTTCTCACCATTATTCCGCTACCCGGTCTACCGCCGATGAATGAGCAGAGCGTAGCGCGGGCGATCCCGTGGTTCCCGGCTGCCGGATTGATCATCGGTAGCGCAATGGTCGCCGTTGATACGGTTGCCCGCCCGCTTTGGGGTGATCTGGTGGCGGCAGTGTTGGTCGTCGCGACGTGGGGGATTGTCACCGGCGGCTTGCACCTCGATGGCGTCAGCGATACGTTTGATGCGGTGATGAGCTGGCGTTCGCGTGAGCGCAAGCTAGAGATTATGAAAGACAGCCGGATCGGCGCGATGGGGGCGATTGCGCTGATTATGATCATCTTGCTGAAGGTGGCGTTCATCGCCAGCGCAACCGTGGCATGGCCGGCATTGCTATTAGCGCCGATGCTTGGCCGCTGGGCCGATTGCTACGGCATCTATCGCTTCCCCCCCGCTCGCGAGGGCGGCTTGGGCCGGATGTTTAACTCACACGTCCAGCAGCGCGATCTCTGGCTTTCGTCAGTGCTGATACTGGGCAGCGCATGGCTGATCGCTGGTCTGGCCGGGATCATCGCGGCGGCGTTGGTGCTGGCGGTCGCGCATCTGCTGGCGCGCTGGTGGGTGCGGGATCTCGGTGGTCTGACCGGCGATACCTACGGCGCGCTGTGCGAGATCGGCGAAGTTGTGGCATTAGCGGCGTTGACGATCAGGATGTAAACGGGAATCAAAACACACGG
This sequence comes from Chloroflexus sp., assembly GCF_034431535.1. Classification (GTDB taxonomy): domain Bacteria; phylum Chloroflexota; class Chloroflexia; order Chloroflexales; family Chloroflexaceae; genus Chloroflexus. The sequence goes on from NZ_DAOUDC010000002.1 coordinate 65,198, forward strand.
TTGAGTCATAGCCTCGTCGGGCATTCTCAACCAACCGCGTTGCGCCTCAGCGTGGCAGAAAGGCTCGCTATGCATACCCGCACCTGGCTTTGGTGGTTGGTCGCCGCCGCTGCGATCGCGACACTGGCCCCACACCCGCTCTACCATATCTTGTTGATGCTGGCGGTAACGTACGTCGCTGCCGCCCGACGCGACGATCGCCCGTTGGCGCGCAGCTTTTCACTCTTTGCCCGCGCCGGAGCGATCATCTGGCTCGGCTATGTCATCTTCGCCGTGGTGACGGTGGGCGGACCGCGGGGTGTGACGGTGCTGGTTGCGTTGCCCGCCTTGCAATTGCCGGTCTGGTTGGGCGGGATTGTGTTGGGTGGGCCGATCACTGCCGAAGCGCTGGCGTGGGGGGCGACGCGCGGGTTGGGGTTGTGGGCCTTGCTGCTGATCTTTGGCGCGTTTAATGCACTGGTCGATCACCACCGGCTGTTGCGACTGGCACCGCGCTCACTCTTCCACGCCGGGTTAGCGGTTACGATCGCGATTGCCTTTGCGCCGGGGTTAGTGCGCTCCATCCAAACCATCACCGCTGCCCAACGCGCGCGTGGTCACCGCTTTGGCAGCTTACGCAGTTGGTGGGCGCTGGCTGGGCCACTGCTGGCCGGCAGCCTCGAACGGGCGCTGCAATTGGCCGAGGCGCTTGAGGCGCGCGGTTATGGGCGCACGCTCGCTACAACCCCAGCCACCGGCCGGATGCTGATGCTGCTGGCCGGCCTCAGCAGTCTAGCCGGTGCATTGATTGGCTGGCTCTGGACCGGCTCGGCAGCATTTCCGCTGATGGCGCCGCTCGCCGGCGCCGGTCTGCTGCTTACCGGCTGGGCCGCTCGCCAACTCAGCCGGAGTGTGCCGCGCACCACGTACCGGCGTGAACGCTGGCGCCGCCACGACACCATCGCCTGCATCGCTGCCGGCACTGCGTTGATCGCCATCGCCGCGTTGCGCCTGATCGAACCAGCCGCGCTGGTCTATTACCCCTTCCCGACCATTTCCGTTCCCACCTTTGATCTGCGGGTGGGCGCCGCCATCGTGTTGTTGGCCGTACCTGCCCTACCGCTACGCGCGCCCCTGCCGCGCCGCGCCCGCCGGATTGTCGCCGATCGGCGCGCTGCCCGCCGCGCCGCCGCGCAACAGGGCGCGTTCGCTGATTAGGAACTCGCCACACTCTATTGCCCATCTCCTGCCACCCTCAAGCCGCAAAGCAAGCAAAGGTGCAGAGATTCTTAACGCCAAGACCGCAGAGGGCGCAAAGCGGTTTGAACTGATTCTCATCCTCTGCGCCCTCGGCGTCTTCGGCGGTACACAACCTATTCCCTCCCCCAGCGGGGCAGGGTTGGGGTGGGGGCAACGACACAAGGCGCCAAGCGGGAGCAGTTCATTAACCTTCCGCTATCCCCTCATCATTGTTTTGTTTGCAACGATGTGCTATCCTCACCTCAGGCACCTTTGCGTTTGCCGAAGGAGCGTCCGTTATGGTCATCATTGCCCCGTCTCGCACCGAGTCACGCTTGCCGTGGCATGGCCGTGACCTCGCCGAAATCTATACTGAGTTGGACAGTTCACCTGCCGGTTTGACCAGCGCTGAAGCTGACCGCCGCTTGGCCCAGTACGGCCCCAACGAGTTGCAGGCGGCGACGCGGGTGTCGCCGTGGGCGATGTTGCTGGCCCAGTTCCAGAATGTGCTGATTATCATTCTGCTCATCGCCACCGGTCTCTCATTGCTGCTCGGCCACGGCATCGAGTCGATTGCGATTGTGGTGATTGTGCTCTTCGCCGTGCTGCTCGGTTTTATCCAAGAATACCGCGCCGAGCGGGCGATTGAGGCGTTGCGTCGCTTGGCTGCACCCAACGCGACGGTGCTGCGCGATGGCGTCGAACAAGCGATTCCGGCGCGCGATCTGGTGCCCGGCGATGTGGTGCTGTTGCGCGCCGGCGATCGGGTGCCCGCCGACCTGCGCCTGATCGAGGCGGTGAATCTCCAGATCGAAGAGGCCGCGCTGACCGGCGAGTCGCTGCCAGTCGAGAAGACGATTGATCTGCTCGTGCCGGCTACGGCGCCGGTCGCCGAACGGCGGAATATGGTCTATGCCGGCACGTCGGTGAGCTATGGCCGCGGGCGCGGGATCGTGGTCGCGACCGGTATGCAGACCGAGTTCGGCACGATTGCGACCATGTTGCAGACGATCGAGACCGGGCGCACGCCGTTGCAAGAGAATCTCGACCGGGTGGGGCATACACTGGCGCGCGCGGCGCTGGTAATTGTTGCTGTGATTACCGTGCTCGGTCTCTGGCGCGGCCAGCCGCTGGTCGAGATGATTATCTTTGGGATTGCGCTGGCGGTAGCGGTGGTGCCCGAAGCGTTGCCCGCCGTCGTCACCATCTCGTTGGCGATTGGCGTGCAACGCATGGTCAAGCGTAATGCGCTCATGCGGCGTTTGCCAGCCGTCGAGACGCTTGGCAGCACGTCAGTGATCTGCACCGACAAGACCGGCACCTTGACCAAAGACGAGATGACCGCGCGACGGTTGTCTGTGGCCGGCCAGTGGTGGGACATCACCGGGTCGGGGTATGCGCCGTTGGGAGAGTTCCGGCTGAATGATCGACCTACGCCGCCTGATGAAGCCGTCCGCCAGCTCTTGCGCGGCGCGGCGCTCGCTTCCGACGCCCGCATCGTGTATCGCGACGAACGCTGGCAAGCGCAGGGCGATCCGACCGAAGCGGCCTTAGTGGTGGCGGCGGCCAAGGCCGGGTTGGCAGTTGACGAACTGGTTGCCCAAGCGCCACGAGTGGCCGAAATCCCGTTTTCCTCCGAAACCAAGCGCATGACGACGCTCCACGATATGGGTGGCGTCACGGTAGCGTATACGAAGGGGGCGCCGGAGGTGATTGTGCCGGCGTGCAGCCACTGGCTAGCGCCAACTGGCCCCGCTCCGCTCACCCCATCCGATCGGGCAAGAGTGCTGAATGCGGCGCAAGAGATGGCTGGCGCTGCCCTGCGTGTGCTGGCCATCGCCATCAAAACCCCGGCCACCTTAGACGATGCCGAGCATGAACTCACCCTGCTCGGTCTGGTGGGCATGATTGATCCGCCCCGTCCCGAAGCGAAGATTGCCATCGCTACCTGCCAGCAGGCCGGCATCCGGGTGGTGATGATCACCGGCGATCATCCCTTAACCGCGACTGCGATCGCGCGCGAATTGGGCTTACTGCGCCACGGCAGGGTCATGACCGGCAGCGAACTCGACGCGCTCAGCGACGACGACTTTGCCCGCATCGTCGAGACGGTGGATGTCTATGCTCGCGTGGCGCCGGCGCACAAGCTGCGCGTCGTGGCGGCGCTGCAACGCAAAGGCTACGTCGTCGCAATGACCGGCGATGGCGTCAATGACGCACCGGCGCTCAAGAAGGCCGACATTGGCATTGCCATGGGCATCACCGGCACCGATGTCACCAAAGAAGCGGCGGCGATGACCATTACCGACGACAACTTCGCCTCGATCGTGGCCGCGGTTGAAGAGGGGCGGCGCATTTTTGGCAACATCAAGAAATACCTGATGTACCTGCTTTCGTCGAATATCGGCGAGATCACGTTGATGGCCGGCGCGACGCTAGCGGGCTTGCCGTTGCCGCTCACCGCCGTGCAAATCCTCTACGTCAACCTCGCCACCGACGGCCTACCGGCGCTAGCGCTCGCCGTCGATCCGCCCAACGACGATCTCATGCGCCAACCGCCGCGCGATCCGCGCCGCGGCATCTTCACCCGCCCGGTAGTCGGCCTCATGATGATCGGCGGCTTCTGGTCGGCGCTGGTCAACATCGCGCTCTTCGTGTGGGCCTTGCAGAGCGGGCGCGGTATGGTTGAGGCGATGACCATGACCTTCGTCTCGTTGGTGCTCATCCAATTCTTCAAAGCCTACAACTTCCGTTCCGATCACCTCTCGGTTTTCCACCGACCCTTCGCCAACCGCTGGCTCAACCTCGCCATCCTCTGGGAGCTGCTGCTACTAGCAGGAGTCGTCTACCTGCCCTTCCTGCACGAACCGTTCGGCACCTTCCCGCTCTCGCTGAATGACTGGCTGATTGTCGTGCTGGTAGCGCTGACCGTCGTGCCGGTGCTGGAAGCGGCGAAATGGGTGTTGCGGCAAAAAATGTAGAGCCTGCTTGGCGTCGTGGTATGGAGACGGACGGTTGTCCGTCTCTACGTTCTCACACCGCCCGCGCTTCGGCCCGGCTAGTGGCAGCGAACAACGCCCGCGCCAGCGGCAGGTAGGTCGACGCGCGGCGCACATAGTCGCGAGCGGTCAGGTTGGCCCGGATCGCCACCGGATCAACGATGCCCTGATTGTGCCACGCCGCCAACGTGCGCCACGAGATCGGCTGGCCTTCGATCACCGCGCGCAAGATGCCGCGTTCGAGGTTGGCGGCAAGGTAGTTAATCGCCAGCTCATCGTCGCTAATCTCAGCGGTGATCGCGGCAAACAGCGCACGCTGATCGGCAAACTGCGCCGGATCGATCCGGCTGCCTTCCACCCGCAACGGCACCCGCAGCACGCTGCCATCGGCCAGCGGCACCTCGCCGGCCAGTATTTCGGCGGCCACCGAGGGCCGCAGATTGGCCGGCCAGACGCTAAAATTGGCCCCCATGCCGCTCAAATTGGCTTGCTGTTGGGCAACTTGGTACCACGGCGTCACCATGCGCAACGGCGGTGCCAGCTCCTCTGCCCACCCGAAATTCTCGTTGTAGAGGATCGTAGCCATCACTTCAGCAAATTCGCGGTTGCTCATCCCTGACAACTGTGGGTGATTATGCCGCGCCGCCGCTGCTAGGATCGAGCCGCGCAAACGGCGCATCCGCGCCGCAAATTCGGGGCGCACATAGGCTTCGATCGTCGGGCCGGGGCGAGTTGGCGGCGCCGTGCGCGCCTGCGGCATCGTCGCGCGCGTTGGCGGCGAGACGGCTAAGACTGCATGATCCACACTGATCAGGCAGAGCGCAATGACGAGCACCAGAAAGCGTCGCATAGGCAGTGCCTGTCTGGGTTAGCGCATAGTTTACGTATGGGTTGCTGCGATATCACCGCTGCTTCCCTCTGTATGATACCTGCTGTGGTAAGCGCAGCAACCGGCTAAGGGCGGATGTATATCCCCTTACCGCAAACCCCTCCCTCAGCGGGGAGGGGAAAGGGGGGCAACTATTAAGCCGCAAAGCGAGCAAAGGCACAGAGGGGGAACCGCAAAGGCGCAGCGAACGTCAAGGGGCGCAAAGGGTTCGTCCGGTGACATCCCCTGAGTCCTCGGCGTTCTCAACGGCAAACACCGGTTCCTCTCCCCCCTAGTCCATCCCCACTAGCGCAGAAGCTAAGCGCTGCTGACGCTCGCCCATGCCTTTCCCACAAACCATGCGGCTCCCCCTCGCCCGTCGTGAGGTGGGAGAGGGGCTGGGGGTGAGGGGCTATACGCCAAGTCGCGCAAAGAGTTGGTAAGGTACCCCTGCGTCCTCCGCGCCCTCGGCGGTAAAAAACCTCTCCGCTATCACGCCAGCCCGCGCTTCGGCTGCAACACCAGCAACACCACCAGCACCATCCCAGCCAGCACTAGCAACGCCACCAATTTCATCAGCGGGGTAAAGAAATCAAGCAACCCAATCGCGCCAAAAGCGATGCTTAAGCCGTAATAACAGGCTACCACCTGTCGCTGGCTGAGGCCAAGGTCAAGCAGACGATGGTGCAGATGATCACGTCCAGCTTGCGCCGCCGAACGACCCCGCAGCGTGCGGGTCAGAATCAGCCACACCATGTCCACGATCGGCACCCCCAGCACCAGCAAGACCGTCGCCAGCTTAGCCCCGCCAATCAGCGCACAGATGCCTAGCGTGTAGCCGATCGTCATCGCCCCCACATCACCCATAAAAATGCGGGCCGGATGGGTATTGTAGAGCAGGAACGCCGCACACGCACCGCTCAGCGCCAGCGGCAGCAGCGCAACCGTCAGTTGCGGCGGGTCGAGGGTGAGCGTGTGCAGCGCCAGCACCAACCCGGCGATCAACGTCACTCCCGCTGCCAGCCCATCGAGGCCATCGATCCAGTTCACCATATTCTGCATACCCACAATCCAGAAAACGGTAGCGGCGATCGCCAGCCATGGGCTCAGGTTATGAAGATGAATCTGGTTCACAAAGGGAAAGTTGAACGCGGTCAGAATAATCCCGCGCGCCTCTGTCGGCTGGCCGAGCGCATCGGGGTAGAGGGTGTGATCCCACAGATACGGCCCAACCGCCACCAGCGCCGCGATGATATGCACACCGAGGCGCGGCAACGCCGGCAGGTCGTAGAGGTCGTCAAGCAAGCTCACAAACGCAATGATGGACAGCCCGATCAAGAGCAACCCAATGCGCAGATGCTCAAATGGCGAGCGCCGCAAAGCAGGATCGAGCGATTCAAAGGCGAGACTGGCGACGATCGCAGCGACTAAGCCAGCGATCATTGCCAACCCACCCACCACCGGCGTAGGCTCGCGATGAACGTGGCGCGGGCCGGGTTTGGCTACCCAGCTTTCACGGCGCGCCAACCGGATCAGCGGCGGGGTGAGCAGCGCCGTGACGGCGAAGGCGATCAGCGGCGCGCCGAGCAGGGCCAATGTGACAAGCATGCAATAGTCGCTTTACCTCAAAATGCGAAACTCCCGCTTATGATATGAGGAAAGCCGTCTAAATGCAACGTCGCAACGACAGGCGCCTTCGCTACAGCGGGAGATTCCTTCGGGCGCTGCGCGCCCTCGCAATGACAAATGGGTGCGCCCCTTCGCAATGACAATGCGGCTCCCTCCCCAGCGGGGGAGGGTTGGAGTGGGGGCTACGCACGCCCCACCCCCTGTCTGTCATGGTGAGCCGCCGCAAGGCGGCGACCCAATCGCCTCCGAGCTCGGGAGTGGTGCGCGCAGGCATTCCGCTCGCTACAGCGGGAGATTGCTTCGGGCGCTGCGCGCCCTCGCAATGACAAATGGGTGCGCCCTTTCGCAATGACAAGGGGGCACCCCAGCGCGGGAGAGGGGGCAGGGGCAAGGGTCGCTACCCCGTTCCGAATTGGCGGTCGCCGGCATCGCCAAGGCCGGGCACGATGTAGCCGCGCTCGTTGAGGTGGTTGTCAATTGCGGCCAGATGGATGGCTACATCGGGATGGGCTTCCGACAGCGCGCGCACCCCTTCCGGGGCGGCGATCAGGCCGAGGAATTTGATCCGCTGAGCGCCCCACCGCTTGAGAATATCCACCGCTGCGACTGCCGAGCCGCCGGTTGCGAGCATCGGGTCAACGATAATGGAGAGGTCAATATCCGGCTTACTGGGCAGCTTGTTGTAGTACGTCACCGGCTGCAAGGTCTCGTGGTCGCGGTAGAGGCCGAGGTGCCAGACATGCACCGTCGGCAGAATGTCAACAATCGCTTCGGCCATGCCGAGGCCGGCGCGCAGAATCGGGATAATGCCGATCCGCTCGGCCACTTCAAACCCTTCGCAATTGGCCAGCGGCGTCTCGACGGTCAGCGGCGCTAGCGCCAGATCTTGCGTCGCTTCGTAAAACAGCAACTGGGCAATCTCGCGCACCAATTCGCGAAACTTCTTCGGCTCAGTCCACTTGCTGCGCAAGAGCGCCAGTTTGTGTTGCACCAGCGGATGGCGCGAAACAAACACATGTGAGGAGGGCATATTCAGTTCCTGCCTTCATATACAGATGACGCAAAAACGCGAAGCTGCGAAGAGTGTTGCGGGCCAAAGGATCGCTGCGCTTGCCCATCAACCTCTTTGCACTTCGGCGTCTTTGAATAAACCCGCACTCCGGTCTATGCTCGTTCGAGCTTGTAACCAACGCCGCGCACCGTCAGAATGACCTTCGGTTTGGACGGCTCCACCTCAACTTTTTCGCGCAAACGGCGCACGCACACATCGACCAGATTGGTCTCGCCGACGTATTCATAGCCCCACACCTCGCGGAACAGCACCTCGCGGGTGAAGACCTGCCCGGCGTTGGCGGCGAGGAAATAGAGCAGCTCAAACTCCATCGGCGTCAGTTTAATCTCGGCGCCGCGCACCGATACTTTGTGCGCGATGGCATCAATAGCGAGATCACCCACTTGCACGAAGGTTGGCGCCGTGCGCGCCTTTTGCATGTCTACCCGGCGCAAAATCGCTTCCACGCGAGCGACAAACTCGGCCACTTTGAACGGCTTGGTGATATACTCGTCGGCCCCGCGCCGGAACCCTTGCACAATATCATCGGTGCCGTCGCGGGCAGTGATGATCACGATCGGCACATCGCTCTTGGCGCGAATGCGCTCGCAGGCATCGAACCCGTCAACGAAGGGCATCATGACATCGAGAAAGACCAGATCGAACTGGTCTTTCTCGAAGGCGTTCAGCGCCTCCATGCCATTTGCCACCACCACCGTTTCATACTGTTGCACCGGCAAGGCCGTCTGGATCAGGCGGCCAATCGAGGGATCGTCGTCGGCCACTAAGATCCGACGTTTAGGTGGCGGTTGATCAGCTGCGCGTTGTGATGTGCGATGAAATAATGGCATACGGATACTTCGTTCGTTCACGTTGGGCCGCACGCCGTGCAGGAGCCGCACGCCATACGGCTCTCCACTAGACGGCTTCATCTAGCCGGCGGCGATAATCGGCGCGCGGCACTAGAATGGGCCGGCCCCGGCCTTGAATCACCTCGGCGTTGACGATGCAACGCCCGATATGCTCTTGCGACGGGATCTCGAACATCACCTCAAGCAAGATCTCTTCGACAATGCTGCGCAAGGCGCGGGCGCCGGTGCGAGCATTCATAGCGCGATCGACAATCGCTTCAAGGCTGTCGGGCGTAAACTCCAGCTCACAATGGTCGAGCGCGAACAGCTTTTGATACTGCTTAATAATTGCATTACGCGGCTCGGTCAAGATGCGCAGCATAGCCTCGCGGCTGAGCGGATCGAGAGCGACGATCACCGGCAACCGCCCGACAAATTCGGGGATGAAACCGAAACGCATCAAATCGTCGGGCGTGATCTGGGCCAGCAACGCCCCCTCTTCATCGATCGTCTTCACCGGATTGCTGCCAAAGCCGATCGCCTGCTTGCCCCGCAGCCGTTTGGCGATAATGTTGGTAATCCCCTCAAACGCACCACCGCAGATGAAGAGCACATTCGTGGTGTCAAACGGAATATACTCTTGCTGCGGATGCTTGCGTCCGGGCAGCGGCGGCACGTGAGCAACGCCGCCTTCGAGGATCTTGAGCAGCGCCTGCTGCACCCCTTCGCCCGACACATCGCGCGTGATCGAGGGGTTATCCGACTTGCGCGCAATCTTGTCGATCTCGTCGATGTAGATAATGCCGGTCTGTGCGCGTTCGACATCGCCATCGGCAGCTTGGATCAAGCGCAGCAGGATATTCTCGACATCTTCCCCTACGTACCCGGCTTCGGTCAGAGCAGTTGCATCGGCGATCGCGAACGGCACGTCGAGGATGCGAGCCATGGTTTGGGCCAGCAAGGTTTTGCCGCTGCCGGTCGGCCCAATCAGCAAAATATTGCTCTTGCTGATTTCGACATCATCGATCCGGGCGCCGGCCCGCACGCGCTTGTAGTGGTTATACACCGCCACCGACAAGGCGACTTTCGCCCGATCCTGCCCGATCACATACTGATCGAGCTTTTCGCGGAGCTTGCGCGGCGTCGGCAAGCGAGCGGGTCCGGGGGGCGGCGTGCGCCGCGACGCCGGCGTCTTCTGATCACTCTCTTCGGCGATGATGGCGCTGCACAGCGCGACGCACTCATCGCAGATGAAGACATTGCCGGGGCCGGCGATCAAGCGTTGCACTTCATCCTGTCCGCGCCCGCAGAATGAGCAGGCATACGGATCACGGCCGGGATTACGGGTACGAGTCATGGGGGATTCTCCAGACGAGCGGGCGGGCACTGGCGGTCGCACCCGCCCGGGCGTCGTTACTTCTTTTCCTCGCGGGTGAGGATTTCGTCGATAATGCCGTACTCTTTGGCTTGCTCCGGCGTCATGAACAGGTCGCGGTCGAAGTCCTTCGCGATCCGTTCGATGGGTTGGCCGGTATCTTTGGCCAGCAATTCGCGCACCACCTGTTGCAGCCGGAGCAGCTCGCGGGCCATGATCTCGACATCGGGCGCGTAGCCGCGGGCGCCGCCGCCGGCCGGGTGCATGTGAATAGTCGAGTGGGGCAGGCTGTAGCGCTTGCCTTTGGCCCCGCCGGCTAGAATTGGCGTCGCCATGCTGCCGGCCATGCCGACACAGACCGTCGCCACATCCGGGCGGATGTGGTGCATCGTGTCGTAAATTCCCAGACCGGCTGTGACCGACCCGCCCGGACTGTTGATGTAGAGCCAAATGTCGCGATCGGGATCTTCGCTCTCAAGGAAGAGCAATTGGGCGACGATCAGATTAGCGATCTGATCGTCAATTGGCGTGCCCAAAATTACGATCCGCTCTTTCAACAAGCGCGAATAGATATCAAAGGCGCGTTCGCCGCGGCTAGTGCTCTCGACCACCATCGGAATCAGCAATTCCGGCCGTTGCGAGAGCCATTCCGGGCTCGGCATGCTGCGCCAGTCGTGACTATAGCGCGTTGACCAATTCATAGGGTACTCCTCACGATTCAGTTGTTGCACGGCTGGATTGATCATCCGTTGCAGTGGCTTCGGTGGCCGGTTCAGCGTCCGGCGCTGCGCTCGGTTCGCCGCGGGCAATCTCGGCGAGGCGAGCGCGAAGTTTCTTATCAAGCACCACATTCGCGACCGAGGAGCGCAGTTGAGAGTTGAGCATCTCTTTGAGTTGCGGCCGCCGCTCCTCCTCGTAGTCGGCCAGAATGCGCTCGATCTCGGCTGCGATCGCGTCGTCGGTGACGGTCAACCCTTCCTGCTTAATCACCTCACTGAGCGCCAGCGTCACCTTGGTCTGACGCTCGGCTTCGGGTAGCAGTTCATCAACCGCCTGATCGTGGGTAATGCCGCGATACTGCAACACCTGCTCGAGGGTGATGCCGTAGCGCGCATACTGCTGCTCTTGGTCGTGCAGCATCGAGTGCGCCAGATCGCGGATCATCACATCGGGAATATCGAAGGTGGTCTGCTCGACCAATTGCTCAAGGTAGGCGTTAAGCAACGCTTGCTCGGCGCGGCGGCGCTCGGCCTCTTCGAGATCAGCCCTCACCTTGGCCTTGAGTTCATCGAGCGTGCCGGTGAAATTCACCAACCCCGGCAGCTCTTCCCATGCCGGCACGATCCGGCGCTGAACACCCAGCACCTCAACCTTGAACGTCACTTTCTTGCCGCGGATCGACTCTTCGGCATGATCGTCGGGCATCGTCGCAACGATCTCTTTCTTCTCGCCCACGTTCATGCCGATCAGCCCTTGGTACAGCTCGTCTACCAACCGGTTCGGCTCAAGGTCGAGCTGCTCTTCCGAGCCGGAAGCCTCAGACTCAGCTTCAGATTCGTCACCGGCCTCGGCTTCATCCTCGTCGCCTTCGACCTTGGTGCTGAGCAGCACCCGCAGCCGGTCGCCTTGCTGGGTCGGACGCGGCTCGTCGAGCTCTTGCAAGATGACGTGTTCTTCGCGCATGCGCTCAAGCTCAAGCTCGACCATCTGATCGGTCACCGGCTCGACGTTCAGCGGCACGCGGATGCTGCGGTAATCGGCGAGCGTAACCGTCGGCGGCACCGGCACCTTGACCGTAAAGATGAACGGCTCCAGCGAGTCGATCCGTTCGAGGGAGGGCGGGCCGATCACTTCGATCTGCTCTTGCTGGATTGCCTTCTTGTAGGCGTTATTGATCAGATCCTCGGTGGCCTCTTCGATCAGCGCCGCACGCCCGAAGGTGCGTTCAATAATAAAGCGCGGCGCTTTGCCGGGACGGAAGCCGTGAATGGGAAACTTCTGCGACAGACGGCGCGCTGCCTGATCGAGGCCGCGCTCGAACTGATCTTGGTCGATTTCAATCTGCAATGAGATGAGACTCTTTGGCAGTTTTTCGGTCGTAACTTTCACGGTGGTATCCTTAACACAATTCGCTTTGCGCAACAATCAAGGCGCTGGCGCTCAACGTTGAGCGCTGGCATGCTGGCGCGCTGTATGTTGCATTATAGCACGTCTGCTTGCGGGATGCGAGAAGGGGCGGGGGTGAGATGATTTCGCAGGGCGACATTGCTCACCGGTTGTTAGAGACGGTTATCTCTATTATGGATGGATGCGTTCCTCCCTACTTATCACTCCCCATTCCCTGCCCTAACCGGCGCGCCACACGCTGGAGCAACACGCGCAACTGGCGATAGCCGATCTGGCGGATGGCGTCGTTGAGCGGCACCCATGCTGCGGCGCGAATCCCTTCAGCCAACGCCGGGGTCGGCGGTTCGGGCGAGGCGCTGGCTAGAAAGAAGGTGACTTGCTTGTCGCGCCAGCGCCCGCGCCGGTACACCGGATACGTCACCCGTTCGAGCCGCTCGGCCAGCGAGCAATGGATCCCGGTCTCTTCGGCGACTTCACGCACTGCGGCTGCTTCATCACTCTCGCCATTGTCAACGTGGCCTTTGGGCAATGTCCAGACGCCTTGTTGATCTTGAATCAATAAGACAAGATGCCGGCCCGTTTCATCACGGGCCAGCACAACACAACCGGCAGCGCGAATGGGTGTATCTGTCATACGTCCTCAAAGCCCAAACAGCCGGCCAATCGCTGCTTCAATTTCGACCCACCACTGCGCCATAGGGGTGGCGTTTGCTTGCTGAGAAATCCATTCCAGCCGCCCGGTCGCCAAGAGCAGGCCCATAACGACCATCAGCGCACCGCTGAGCAAGCTAGTCGTATGCAAGAAGAGTTCGCGTCCGAACAGGTTGACGGTGAAACCGCGCCCGCGCAGGAATTGCCATACGCGCGAACCGGCGCCGAGCCGCTGGAAGAAGGTGGCGATCAGAATGAGCGGTAGCCCAAGCCCCAGCGAGTAGATGAACGCCAGCACGGCTCCTTGCAAGATAGCAACGTCACTTGTGGCGGCCAGCAGGGTCAACAACGCGCCCAAAATCGGCCCGACGCATGCCGTCCAGCCAAGGGCGAAAGTCGCGCCATAGAGATACGAACCGGCGAAGGTGGCGGCTGGACGCTCTTGCAGTTGCGGGCCGGCGAAGCCTTTGCCGAGCATGCCCATGATGCCGAAGGCGATGATAACCAGCCCACCCCAGAACGTGAGGGTGCTGCGGTTGGCGAAGAGCAAGCCGCTGAGGGCGGTGGCGCTAGCGCCGAGCAACGTCATGGTGGTGGCAAGGCCGAGGAAGAAGGCGATGCCCATAGTGGCGACCCGCGCCCGCCCGTGGCCGCTGGCCTGAAAGGTGAAGGCAAAGTAGGCCGGCAAGATGGGCAGCGTACATGGCGAGAGAAAGCTGAGCACGCCGGCCAGAAAAGCGGGCAGCGCCAGCACCAGCACACTGCCGCCGCCGGTGAGGAAGCGGGTCTGCTCGCCGGCATCCATACTCAGCGCCAGCAAAATGAGTAAGAGCAACACTCCCAGTACCGCGAGCACGATCAGGCTGCGCTTGCCAAACCGGCGCGGTGAGTCCATTGGTTGTAAGGTCATACGGCCCTCGCTTGCAGGGTGCGACCGGTGGGCAGCCGCGGCGCAGTGCGTCGAATGCGAGCTGCTTCTTCCTCGCTGATGGGGGTCGAACCCATAAAGAAGACCACTTCGGTCGGTATGTCGTAACGGTAACGCTGGCGTTCCCATTGACCAGATGTATTCCGGGCGAGCAAGGTTACACGCCAGAACATGCCGTCAGCATCATATTCTTCGGCTTCAATCCAGACCAGCGCCCCGGCCGGAAAGATCGTTGCCAGCCGTTGGTGGCAAGCGTCGCGGCTAGCCGCCATCGCGTCGGCCATAGTGGTGTGTCCTCCATCCAATCTACCATACTTAGGAGCGAGCGAAGCCTCGCCGGTTGAGTGTCTGTATCTCTGGGGCGAGGGATGATGCGCCCCTACATATTATACCGGCTTATCGTAACCGGTGATGGCATGGATGGCTATCTCTGCACGAGATTTAGCCGGCGGTTAGCGCACGCTTAACCCTGAGCGCATACCCGCTTAACACCCGCATTGTATTATGTCAGCAACATTGTAGGATGTCCGCTCTTCGTCTGGAGCTGATGCCATGCGTGTGGCGCTGATCGCGGAAACGTTTCTGCCTGACGTGAATGGCGTGACAACTACCCTCTGCCGGCTGCTGGAACATGTGCAGCGCGCCGGCTATGAGGCGGTGCTGTTTGCGCCGCAGGGTGCGCCAGAGAGCTATGCCGGCGCTGAGATTGTGCCGTTGAGCGGGATGCCGCTGCCGATGTACCCCGAAGTGAAACTGACGCCACCCCAACCCGGCTTGACGGCCCGCCTGCGCAGTTTTCAGCCCGATGTGGTGCATTTAGTGGGGCCGGTGGTGTTGGGGGCGATTGTGCCCGGCATTGTGCGTCGCCTCGGCTTGCCGCTGATCGCCTCGTACCATACCGACTTCGGCGCGTATAGCCGACATTATGGTTTCGGCTTTTTGCAGCACGGCGTCAATGCGTGGCTGCGCTGGATCCACAACCGCTGCCGGATCAACCTCTGCCCGTCGAGCTTTACGCTGCGCGTCCTCCGCTCAGCCGGCTTCCGCCGCTTGCGGATTTGGGGACGAGGAGTTGATGTGGAGCGGTTCCATCCCCGCCACCGCAGCGAGGCATGGCGTGCAGCGGTCGGCGCGCAACCCGGTGAGCGCATCGTGCTGTACGTTGGCCGCGTCGCCGCCGAAAAGCGGGTCGAACTGCTGCCCGAAGCGATTCGCGGCCTGCCCGATACGCGGCTGGTGATCGTCGGCGATGGCCCCTTCCGGCCCGAATTGCAGCGACGCTGCGCCGGCCTGCCGGTGCATTTTACCGGCTATCTGAAGGGAGAAGCGTTGGCGGCGGCGTATGCCAGCGCCGATGCGTTCGTCTTCCCGTCCGACACCGACACCTTTGGTCAGGTCATTCAAGAGGCGATGGCTTCGGCGCTGCCGGTGGTGGCGGCGCGGGCCGGCGGTGCGATTGATCTGGTGCAGCACGGCCAGAATGGCTATCTGTTTACTCCCGGCGTTGCGACCGATTTGCGCGCTCGCCTGCGCGAGTTGCTGGCCGATGATACCCGCCGGATGGAGCAGGGGTTGGCGGGCCGGGCCGCCGCCGAACGCCGCTCGTGGCCCAGCGTGATGGAAGAGTTGATGGGGTATTACGGCTATGCGATGCGGCGCCGGCGTGGAGTGGCGCGCGCAACGGTACGGTGATGAGGTTTCCTACGACGGGGTGTGCGGCAGGCGTGAAGCAGCGACGCTGATAGGTTCCAACGCCAAAATGTCGATCCGTGACCGGCGCACCTCGATCCAATCGCCAATCGTGAGGTGATCACTGCCGATCAGATCGGCGATCCGCGGCGCGCTGAGCGTCGTGCGCAAGCCGATCGCCGTGTCATCAGCCAAGGCAATCACTAACTCGGTGTAGAGCGTCTCGAACGGCAGATGTTCGCGCTGCACTTCCCATGCCAAGACCGCAGCGACCCGGCCATAGACGATGGGTTCGCGTAACGGCACTGCCGGGGCAATGTGTGGCGGCGGCGTGAACCCGGCGCGGAACGGCGGGGTTTGCAGTTGCACCGTGCTTAGCGCGCAGAGCAGGCGGGCAATGATCACTTGACCTGCTAGCTCCGGATCGACGCGATGATGGCGATCGACTAGCCACAGCGTGGTGTCTGAAGCAGTGTCAGGCCCGGCGTCTAGCGGCGTTACCACTACCTGCGGCAGATACCGCCGGCCATCGGGGTGCAGCGCGCCGGGAATGAATTGCTCGTAGCGGCAACGCAGATGGAGTTGGCTCAGAGCGCTAAAGCGCATTGCTCACCTCCGCCAACTCTTGCAAGCGTTTAGTGGCTGAAGCAAGCCGTTGCTCATTGAGGGCAGCGATAAAATCGCGGGGCCGGTCAGGGCTAATGATCACCACCGACGCATCGTAGCGTGAAATCGCGACCAGCCGCTGCCGGTTGGTGGCAAAAAGCGCCACGCGGCCATACGGGTCAAGATGAAACGGCCCCTGATAACCGAACACACCGGCGTTGAAGGCGAAACGCAACCCAAACCGTGGCATATCGGCCAGAGCAGTGGCCGGCGACACACCGCTGATCTGATCAAACCGGATGCGCACTGCCGGCGCCCAGCGCCGCTCAATCACCAGCGCATCGGGGTCGATCCGGTACGCTTTGGGTTGGAAGGCGTAACTCAGCAAGAGAAACAAGGCCAGCGCCGACGCTAACCCCAGCGGCACCTGCAAACCGTTCCAGCGGAGATTAGCGAGATACGCGAATAATTGCGGCAATACCAGCAAGCCGCCTACATACGCAAGACCGTAGGTGACTTTGACGGCATACGAGTCGAGCGGCGCTGGCGCGAAGCGCGTGGGCGAAGACATACCCCGAATCCTTATCTTACTCGTCTATGACCTGCGTGCGCGAATCGTTTTGCGACGGTTCAGACTGATAGGCGGGCCAGCGGCCCGCGCTCCCCGCTCGCCGGCATACAGGTCGCCAACAACGCCCACCCTCTATGTTGTGAACATACATCGCTACATCTCTCTGCATTATACCCCGCCTTTCTTTCCTGTACAGTCTTTGCATATAAAACAAATCATTGCATTTCATTTGATTTCAGCGCATAATAGCAAGCGGGATCCGCACTCTTGCCTCCCGGCAGCCAACAGACAGGAAGATACTTTATGGCGCAAGATACTGCGTTACCCCTGTTACCGGTGGCCCCCACCTACTTCGGCTGGCGCGATCAACAGATTGCTACGTATCAAGCGGGCGCTGGCAGACCAGTGCTGCTGATCCATAGCATCAATGCGGCGGCATCGACATTCGAGATGCGCGAGCCGTTTCAACGGCTGAGCCGGCAGTTTGCCGTCCATGCGATTGATCTGCTCGGGTATGGCAATTCGAGCCGCCCGCCGTGGCGGTACCGCGCTGCGATATATGTCGATCTGATCACGGCAATGCTTGACCGGATCGGCGAACCAACGGCGCTGGTAGCCAGTTCGCTCGGCGCGGCCTATGCGGTGCTGGCCGCCGCTCGCCGGCCCCAGTTGGTGAGTCGGTTGGTGCTGATTTGCCCGACCGGGATCGGCCAGCTCGATCGCGGCCCCGGCATCGCGGCGTACACAGTCTACCAGTTGTTGCGCAGCCCATTCGGGCGGGTGCTCTACGAGGCGCTCACTACTCGCACCAGTATCCGCATCTTCCTTGCCAACCAAGCCTACGCTAACCCAGATAACATCACTCCTGACCGGCTGGAAGGCTTCTACCAGACGTGTCGCAGCCCCGGTGCGTACTATGCGCCGATCTGCTTTCTCAGC
The DNA here is from genome assembly GCF_034431535.1 of Chloroflexus sp. Classification (GTDB taxonomy): domain Bacteria; phylum Chloroflexota; class Chloroflexia; order Chloroflexales; family Chloroflexaceae; genus Chloroflexus. Next base: position 82,700 of record NZ_DAOUDC010000002.1, read on the forward strand.
AGCCTGCTCAATTGCAATATCGCGCCTACGTTTGCGACGCTGACGCAACCCACGCTGGTGGTGTGGGGGAGTGACGCGAAGACCAGCCCGCTAGCGTTAGCCAGCAACTTTGTACGGACGCGGGTGGCGACCAAGGTGGTCACGATCAATCAAGCCAGCCTGCTGGTGCAAGACGAGCAGCCGGAAGCGTTTATGGCGCAGGTCGGGCCGTTTTTAGCGTCGCCGTAACCCTCGTGGTACAATTGCTCTAAACCGACCGGCAATCATCTGTCCGGTAGACGAGCGATGTACCCATGAATAACCGCATTTACGTTGCGATCGATGTCGAAACGACCGGCTTGCAGAGCGGCCTCGATGAAATTATTGAGGTCGCTGCGGTCACGTTTCGCGGGCGCGAGATTCTCGACCGCTTCGAGCGGCTGGTGCGCCCACGCCAATCGGTGCCGCTGAAGATTACCCGCTTGACCAGGATTGATCCGGCGGCGTTGGTGAAAGCGCCCCGCTTTAACGAGATCGGCGCCGAACTGGCCCGTTTTATTGGCAATCGCCCGATTGTCGGCCATTCGATTGGCTTCGACCTGACCATGCTGCGGGCGCAAGGCATGAGTTTTAACCAGCCGGTGTACGATACCTTCGATCTGGCAACGCTGCTCTTGCCGCAGGCGACGAGCTATAAATTGTCGGCGCTGGCCGCCCGGCTCGGCATTCCCCATCCCGATGCCCATCGCGCCCTCAACGACGCTGAGGTAACGGCACAGCTCTTTGCTGAATTGACCGAGCGCATGCTGCAGCTCGATTTGGCAACGTTGGGCGAGATGGTGCGGTTGATGGGCAAGATTGGCTTGCCGTTGCGCGATCTGTTTGAAGAAGCGTTGCGCCAGAAGGCGCGCAATGCGTTCCATGAGCCGATCGCCGCTCCGCCCGAACCGGCAGAGGCGCTCGCCCCTGATCTGCCGCCGTTGCGCCCGACCGGCGATGCCCGCCCGCTCGACCTTGAGGCGATTGGCGCATTTTTCAGCCCCGATGGCCCCTTTGGCCGCGCTTTTCCCGGTTACGAACCGCGCCCGCCGCAGGTTGAGATGGCCCGTGCCGTGGCGAAGGCGTTTAACTGCAGCGAGCCGCTGATCGTTGAGGCCGGCACCGGCACTGGCAAGAGCATGGCTTATCTGGCGCCGGCGACGATGTACGCGGTGCAACGCGGTGAGCGGGTGGTCATCTCGACCAACACGATCAACCTGCAAGATCAGCTCTACAACAAAGACATTCCCGATTTGCAGCGCATTTTTGCCGCCGCTAGCTTGCCCGCCTTTCGGGCGGCGTTGCTGAAGGGGCGCAGCAATTATCTCTGTCTCAAGCGGTATCACGAGCTACACCGCAGCGAGAATCTGGCGATCGAAGAGGTGCGCGCGCTGCTCAAGATTCAACTCTGGCTGCCGACGACCGCCAGCGGCGATCGCACCGAGCTGCCACTGGTTGATCGCGAGCAGGCGGCATGGAATAAGGTAAATGTTTCGGTTGAGACTTGCACCGGCGCGCGTTGCCCCCACTTCCGCGAGTGTTACTTCTTCCGCGCCCGTCGCGCCGCCGAAGCGGCCCATATGGTGGTGGTGAACCATGCCTTGCTGATCGCCGATCTGGCCGCCGCTTCGCAAGTCTTGCCACCCTACGACCATCTGGTGATCGACGAGGCGCACAATGTAGAGGATGTCGCCACCGACCAGCTCAGTTTTAATCTCGATCAAGCCGGCTTGCTCAAGTTTCTCGATGATCTGTTCCAGAGCGGCGGCGCGCAGGTGGTGAGCGGCCTGCTCAGTGAGTTGCCGGTGGTCTTGACCGAGTTGGGAGGCGGGGGCGCAGCCGGCGAGCGGATTGCGGCGGCAATTGAGCGTATGCGCCCGACTTTGATCCGCGCCCGTACGGCAGTGTACGAGTGCTTTAACCTGCTCACCCGTTTTGTCCAGCTCGATACCGAAGCTGGGGGCCAGTACGACCCGCGGCTGCGGTTGACCAAGGGGGTGCGGCAGCGGCCCGAATGGCAAGAGATCGAGCGGGCATGGCAGAACTTGAGCGATATGCTGGCGGCAATCGGCAACGAGCTGGCCGTGATCGAAGAGCAGGTGCGCGAGCTGAACGAGACGAGCGGCGAACTTGACGATGTATTGGTGCGCACCGAGGTGCTGCGTCGGTTTGCCACCGATGCCCGCGTGCGCAGCGGCCACGTGATTTTCGGCGATGACGACAGCATCTGTTGGCTGACGTATGACCGCCAGCGCGATACGGTCACTCTGACCGCTGCGCCGCTGAGCGTGGCTGAAATCTTGCAAAGCCAGCTCTTTACTCAGAAACAGACCAGTATTCTCGCTTCGGCAACCTTGAGCATCGCCGGCGATTTCGCGTTTGTCAAGAGCCGGATCGGTCTCACCGAGGGCCAAGAACTGATGCTCGATTCGCCGTTCAATTACGAGCAGCAGGCGTTGGTGTACATTCCCAACGATATTCCCGAACCTAACCAGCGTGGTTATCAGCAGATGATCGAACAGGCGATCATCGATCTAGCGCTGGCTTCCGGCGGGAGGATGCTGGCGCTGTTTACCGCCTCGAACGCGCTGCGCCAGACCTACACCGCGATCCAAGAGACGCTCGAAGATCACGGGATCGGCGTCATGGCGCAGGGGATCGACGGGTCGCGGCGGGCGCTGGTAGACCGGCTGAAAGAGTTTCCCCGCTCGGTCTTGCTCGGCACCAACAGCTTCTGGGAAGGGGTGGATGTGGTTGGCGATGCGCTGTCGGTGCTGGTGATTACCAAACTGCCCTTTGCCGTGCCGACTGACCCGATTGTAGCGGCGCGCAGCGAACAATTCGCCGACCCCTTCAGCGAGTACAGCGTCCCGCAGAGCATTCTGCGCTTTAAGCAAGGCTTTGGCCGCCTGATCCGGTCGCGTGACGATCGCGGGATCGTGGTGGTGCTCGATCGCCGGCTGCTGACCAAGAAGTACGGCCAGCAATTCCTCGACTCGCTGCCGCACACGCGGGTGCGCACCGGGCCGCTGGTCAACCTGCCGGGGTTGATCGCGCGCTTTTTGCAGGCGAAGAATGGCGGGGCGTAAGCTGTGTGTTTACCGCCGAGGGCGCAAAGGAAAGAAATTGCCGCAAAAACGCGCAAAAGGCACAAAAGGATGATGCTAAACTCTTGTGTCTTTTAGTGGCTGTTCCCACAATCTCTTTGCGCCCGCTGCGGAGCCGGCCGGCTGTCTGGCCTTACTGCGTCTTGGCTGGCTTGGCGGCGTGATCGTTCCCCCCACCCCAACCCTCCCCCGCTGGGGGAGGGAGTAGGTTGTTTACCGTAGAGAGCGCAGAGGACACGGAGGATGAGAGTCAGCTCAACCCACTTTGCGACCTCTGCATTCTTGGCGTCTTTGCGTTCACATCCTTTGCGCCCTCTGCGACCCTTAGCGCCTTTGCTCACTTTGCGCCTTAACGTTGGCCCCACGCCTCCATTCGCCACAAGGTAGCGCGCCGCCGGCAAGGTGTGGTAAGAATTAAAGTAGTAAGCTTTTTGCGTTTTGTGGCGATGCTTAAACTAGACAGGAAACTCATGCCACGGTGGATATGGATCGTCTTGATCGGTCTCGTAAGTTTGGCGGCCTGCACCAGCACAACCGGCAATCCGGCTGCGCAAGCGCCGTCGCCCCCCACAGCGCCGGTGATCACACCGGCGCCACTCACGCCAACGACCCGGCCCACGCCGCCTGCCACCCTAGTGCCGTCACCATCGCCGGCGCCAACCACGCCGGCAACAATGGTTGACCCGACTCGCCTGACTTACGCGCTCGAACAGATTGCCGATGGTTATAACCGGCCCACCCATCTGACCCACGCCGGCGATGGCAGCGGGCGCTTGTTTGTGGTTGAACAGGCAGGACGAGTATGGATTCTCCGGGATGGGCAGCGGCTGGCTGAACCGTTTCTCGATATTCGCACACTGGTGGGATCGCGCGGCAACGAGCAGGGCTTACTGAGCATCGCGTTTCACCCGCAGTTTGCCGCCAATGGCCGCTTCTTCGTCAACTATACCGATACCGGCGGCGATACGGTGGTCGCTGAATATCGGGTCAGCGCCGATCCCAACCGGGCCGATCCGACCAGTGCGCGCGTGCTGTTGCAGATCGCGCAGCCGGCGGCGAATCATAATGGCGGCCTGCTGTTGTTTGGCCCTGACGGCTACCTCTACATCGGCACCGGTGACGGCGGCAGCGCCGGCGACCCGCTCGACGCCGGGCAGCGACTTGATACCCTCTTGGGCAAACTGTTGCGGATCGATGTTGATAATGGCCAGCCGTATGCTATTCCCCCTGATAACCCGTTCATCAACCGCGCTGGCGCATTGCCGGAGATTTGGGCCTACGGTTTGCGCAACCCATGGCGCTTTGCCTTTGATCCGGCGGCTGGCATGCTCTTCATCGCCGACGTGGGCCAAAATGCGCGGGAAGAGGTGAATGTCGCGCCGGTAGACGCGGCCGGTCTCAATTACGGCTGGCGCTTGATGGAGGGCGATCAATGCTACCGGCCAACCAATTGCGATCCAAGCGGGTTAGTGCTGCCGGCAGCGGTGTACGGCCACGACAACGCCACCGGCGGGTGCTCGGTGACTGGGGGCGAGGTCTATCGTGGAACGCGCCAACCGGCGCTGGCCGGCGTCTATTTCTATGCCGACTTCTGCACCGGCAACTTGTGGGCCTTGTGGGAGAATGCCGGTGAATGGCAGCATGCGCTGGTGGCGCGGCTCACCATTCAGACCACCTCATTTGGGGTGGATGAGGAGGGCGAGATTTATCTGCTGGATCGGGCGGGTGGAGTCTACCGGTTAGCTAGTCAAAAACTGCCGGATTAACCGGATCAACACCGCCGGTTGATCATCTTGAATGCTATGGCCACTATTGGTAACAAACTCAAGGCGGCAGTTGGGAATGGCGGCGGCCAGCCGTCGTACATCTTCCGGCAGATTATTCTGCTCGCCATCGCCGTTGATCAGCAGCGTCGGGCAACGGATCTGCGGCGCTTCGCGCAAGCAAATATCGCCGCCGGCAGCGACAATCGCCTCTGCCGCCCGCACCCACCCCTCAATCATCGGTTCAAGCTGCTCGCGCCCGTGCAGCTCGATAATCTCTTGCCGCCACGCGGCGCGCCGCTCATCCCATGCCGACACCGGCAACCAATCTTGCACGGCATCAACCATCGCTTGGCTCATCACGCCGGCCACCCCCCACGCCACCACGCCGCGCACCAGATCGGGCCGGCGCGCCGCCAGCACCAGCGCGCTCTCGGCGCCGTCGCTAAAGCCCAACACCACCACCGGCCCCGGCTGAATACTATCGAGCAGTTCGGCCATATCAGCGGCATCGCGCTGGTAAAAATCGGGCGGGAAGGTGCGGTTGGGCGGGCGGCTAGCGCCATAGCCGCGCAAATCGGGCGCAATCACGCGATAATCGTGGCTGAGGTCGTCGATTAGCAACCCCATGTGCGAGCGAGCGGTGTCGGTGAAGCCGTGGAGGAGCAGTAACGGCGGGCCGCTGCCAAGATCGTGATACGCCAAAAGAGCGCCATCGTGGAGCGTAACATTGTGCAGCATAAAAGTCTCTATAATGGTGATGAGAACCAATGCCGGAGCCAACGACGATCGAAGATTGAGAGCGGCGCAATGACAATTGAAGACCTGCGCGCCATTCCGTTGTTTGCCAGCCTTGATGAAACGACGCTGGCCGACACGGCGCGGCGCGTCCATATTTGCCATTACCGGCCCGGCCAACATATCATACACGAAGATCAGCCGGCGCATGCCATCTTTTTTGTGGTGCGCGGGCGGGTGCGTCTCTCACGCACAGCGACTGATGGGCGCGAGCAAGTATTGGCGATGGCCGGGCCGGGGGAATATTTCAATGCAGTGCCGATCTTTGATGGTGGCTTGAGCCCGGCGACAGCGCGGGCCATGAGTCATGTAACCTGTTTGTTGTTGGACCGTGACGATCTGCTGGCCTTGATTCGCAAGCATCCTGATCTGGCACTGGCCGCGCTTTCGGATTTGGCCGGCCAATTGCGCGAGTTAGTCACCTTGGTCGAAGACCTCGCCTTTCGTTCGGTACGGGCGCGGCTGGCGCGGTTGTTGTTGGCCGAGGCGGCGGAAGGCGCTGCCGAAGTGACACATCAAGAACTGGCCGAGCGCACCGGTACCGTGCGCGAGATCGCTGGGCGAGCGTTGCGCCAGATGGCTGAAGAGCGATTGGTGAAGCTGGAGCGGGGGCGGGTGATCGTGCTTGATCGGGCGCGGTTGGCTAAGGTGGCGGAAGAATAGCTGACGCAAAGGCGTACATGCACCAAAGCGAGACATTCACCCCTTTGCGCCGGCTAAAACCCTTACCGGAAGATGTCGACGACGATGTTATACATATCCGACAGCGAAATGCCGAGAGTGCTAACTGCTGCAACAACAACTAGTGCAATTAACATGATGATCAGACTATACTCGACTAATCCTTGTCCGCGCTCGTGGTGAGTAACAGCCACGCGCACGGCTTTGAGCCAATGGTTGATACTCATTTCTTTCTCACCTCCTTTCTACATAATGATGCATGTCTCCACTGTACTGAGAAAGTTGGCAACGTGCAACCAGAATCGGGTACTATTGCGCTATGGTACCGGCTGATTGAGAAGTGGCAATCTGATGCATGCGAGGAAAAGGCCGCCGTTTGCATCTCAGGAGTAAGCGTATGACCATCACGTGGCGGGTGCCGTTTGGCGATTTGCAGCGCAGCCATCAAGCCTTGCAAGCCGAGTTGCTTGCTGCTGCCGAGCGAGTGATTGCAAGCGGTTGGTATATTTTGGGCGCCGAAGTGGCCGGCTTCGAACGCGAATTTGCCATGCTGTGCGGTGTTGAGCACTGTGTAGGCGTCGCCAGCGGTGCCGAAGCGCTCTATTTGGCGTTAGCCACGGCTGGGGTCGGGCCGGGTGACGAGGTGATCACGGTAGCAAACGCTTGTATGTACGATGTCGCGGCGATCCTCCAAGCCGGCGCGCGGCCAGTGTTAGTGGATGTCGATCCGGTGACGCAAACCATGGATCCGGCGGCGTTGTCAGCGGCGATCACCTCGCGCACCAAAGCCGTCATCCCAGTGCATTTGTTTGGGCGGCTGGCCGATATGCCGGCGATTATGGCGATTGCCGAACAGCATGGTTTGACCGTGATCGAAGACGCGGCGCAGGCGCACGGCGCATGGCGGCCTGACACCGGCGGTGCGCCGCGCATGGCCGGGCAGTGGGGGCATTTGGCTGCATTTAGCTTCTACCCCAGCAAAAATCTCGGTGCGTTGGGTGATGGCGGTGCGGTTGTTACTAACAATCCGGCATTTGCCGAACGGCTGCGCCGGCTGCGGATGTATGGCTGGGAGCGCAAATACTATACGACCGAAGCGGGTGGCCGTAATTCACGGCTCGATGAGTTGCAGGCGGCGCTGCTGCGGGTGAAACTGCCGCATCTTGCCGCCGCTAATTCGGCGCGGCGTGAACGGGCCGCTTGGTACGCCGCCGCGCTAGCCGATCTGCCGGTAGGATTGCCGGTTGATGAGCCGGGGCACGTCTATCATCTCTACGTGATCACGCTTGCCGATCGGGCGACCCGCAATCGCTTGCGCGAACACCTGTCAGCGCACGGGATTGGGTGCGATATTCATTATCCGGCGCCAACCCATCTCCAACCGGCTTATGCCGATCTTGGCTATCATCCGGGTAGTTTGCCGATCACTGAAGATTTGGCCGGGCGGATTCTCTCGCTGCCAATGTATCCGGAATTGAACTACGACGACGTAATGCTTGTCGCCGAAACAATACGCATGGGGTTCGTATGATTGATCGCACGACATTTGCCGGCGCGCGGGTATTGATTACCGGCGGGTTGGGGTTTATTGGTTCAAATTTAGCCCATCGCTTGGTTGATTTGGGCGCGCAAGTGACGTTAGTCGACTCGCTAATCCCGGAATACGGCGGTAATCTCTATAATATCGCCGGGATCGAGGATCGGGTGCGGGTGAATATTGCCGATGTGCGCGATGAATACTCGATGGATTATCTGGTGCAGGGGCACGATTTTCTCTTTAATCTGGCCGGTCAGACCAGCCATCTCGACTCGATGCGCAATCCGTATGTCGATCTTGATATTAATTGTCGAGCGCAACTTTCGATTCTCGAAGCTTGCCGCAAGAACAATCCACGGATTACGATCGTATACGCTTCTACTCGCCAGATCTACGGCAAACCCGACTATCTGCCGGTCGATGAGCGCCATCTCCTCCACCCGGTTGATGTCAATGGGATCAACAAGATGGCCGGCGAGTGGTACCACATCCTCTACAACAATGTCTACGGCATTCGCGCCTGCGCCTTGCGCCTGACCAACACCTACGGCCCGCGGATGCGGGTGAAAGATGCGCGCCAAACTTTCCTTGGCATTTGGATCAAGAATGTCATTGAAGGTAAGCCGATACAGGTGTGGGGCGATGGCAGACAATTGCGCGATTTTACCTATGTGGATGATTGTGTGGAGGCGCTGTTGCTGGCCGCCGTCCATCCGGCAGCAGCCGGCCAGATTTTCAATCTGGGCGGGCTTGAGGTGATCAATCTGCGCGATCTGGCGGCGCTGACGGTCGAAGTGACGGGCAGCGGCAGTTTTGAGATCATTCCCTATCCCCCCGATCGCAAGCCGATCGATATTGGTGACTACTACGCCGATGATCGCCGCATTCGGAGCATGCTTGGCTGGCAGCCGCGGATCGATCTGCGCACCGGATTGGCGCGCACCATTGCCTTCTATCGCGAGCATCACCAACACTATTGGGAGTCATCTGCTGCGGGAAGTGAATAAATAGCAGCCGGATGTTCATCAAACCTTCACGATCAACTACTACAATGCAAGCCGATACCAATAGAGGAGAACGTCAACTATGCGCGTACTAATTACTGGCGGGGCAGGGTTTTTGGGATCGCACCTATGCGATCGCTTTTTGGCCGAAGGGCATACGGTGATCGCGATGGATAATCTGATCACCGGCAACACCGATAATATTGCCCATCTGGCTGGTCATCCCCGCTTTCTCTTCATTCATCACGATGTGACTAACTATATTTACATCGAAGGCTCGATTGACGCTGTCCTCCACTTTGCCTCGCCGGCATCGCCGATTGACTATCTCGAATTGCCAATCCAGACCCTTAAGGTGGGAGCTCTGGGCACGCACAAAGCGTTGGGCTTAGCGCGCGCCCAGGGCGCGCGCTT
>NZ_DAOUDC010000003.1:0-12209 GCF_034431535.1 Chloroflexus sp.
GCCGTCGCTTGGGGCGCCAGATGCGATGATCGTTCACGAGCACCCCGCGCGTCGCATTGGAGCGAGAGCCCGGTTTCGTGGCGCTCGTAGCGCATGAACCGTGTTGAACGACAAGGGGTATCCCCGAACCGGCGCGCCGTTGGTTCGCATGGCGGCGCTTCATGCCACCGCGAAAGCGTGTGGGCTTTCGCGCCACGGTTTCTGTAAGGGCGGTTTGGTCAAGGTGAACCGTAAGGGCGGGTTTGCCACCCGCCCCCGTCCGGTCTGATCCTTCGTAAGGGCGGGTGGCAAACCCGCCCCCTTATCGATCTTCTAAAACGGAATATCCTCATCATCCAGCGGTTGAGGCTGGTTGCGCGCAGGCATACGGTTAGCCGGCGGGCGCGCCGCGGGTGGATTATTGTTCGCCGGTCGCGGGCTAGCCGGCGGCGACGGCGGCGGCGTGCGGCGTACCGGCTCGTCAACCGGCTCGTCGTAGACCGGATCGGCATCGGGTACCGGCCCGCGCTCGCCTTTGGCCGAGAGAATGATCATATCTTGTGCAATCACCTCGGTGGTGTACCGCTCTTGGCCGTCGCGATCCGTCCACTTGCGAGTTTGCAGCCGACCCTCGATATAGACGCGGGTGCCCTTGGTGAGGTAGTTATTGCAGATTTCACCCAATTTATCCCACGCCACAATGCGGAACCATTCGGTTTCTTCGTGTTGGTTGCCGTCTTTGTCGCGCCACGTGCGGTTGCTCGCCACCCGGAAAGTCGTCACAGCGCTACCTTGCGCCGTGTAGCGCATCTCTGGATCGGCGCCGAGATGACCGGTCAGTTGTACTTTGTTCAAGTCCTTCGCCATCGTAACCCTCCTCGTCTCTCGTGTGTCATCGTCCCAACAGTACCGAACCGAGCGAGAGCTTTCCCGCACGTTCTAGAACTATTGTGCGAATTATAGCACCTGTTCTGCTGATCGTCAAGCACATGGATTGCAGCTTGCTAACAATTACGATAAGCCGATGTCGAACCCGGCTTCAAGATCTCGCCGCGAGTAGCGGCGGAAGGCGAGCACTGTCGTGGTGTGGCGCACCCCCGCAATGCGGGCAATGCCTCCCGGCACTGCCTCGTCGAGCGATTCGTAGTCGTTGACGCGCAACACCGCGATAATATCATAGTCACCCGTGACCGAATAGACTTCGGCGACATTAGGCAATTCGGCGACCTCTTGGGCGATGTCGCTGATCCGTTGCGGTTCGCAGGTAATGAACACAAATGCTGTCACCATACGCGCGCTCCTTTGCTCGCTGGCGGTTGTTTCGCTCCATCATACCAGATGAACGCGCTGGCTTGGCGACTTTCAAAACGACTCTGGCGGGCAAGCGCGCCACAGCATGGGCGTGAGCCAGTCCCAGAGCGTGTTGAACAACACCACGATCCCAGCGCCAATCACACTTGCTCGCCCCATCCACCCGCGCCGCCAGAGCGCATCACCGGCCGCTGTCGCACCCACCGCAATCGCCCAACTGAGCGCCATCAGATAGCGTGGGCTGTTCGAGACTTGGGTCACAAATGGCAACGCGGCAAAGATGATCGCGACAATGAAACGCAACCCCATCAGACCGGTGGTCATTTGCCACCCTTGCCAGCGCTATAGCAACCAGAAACTGGCCAGCGCAAACGGTATCGGTAACAACCCATAGTGCGCAATCAAACCCGCCTGCCAGAGGGTGAGCCAAAGCACTTCACGGCTGACCGGCCCGCGTCCGGCCACCGCAGTTAACTCGCCGCTCCGTGCCGTGTCAAGCTGTGCAAGAAACAGTGGTAAGGTAAGTGGCGGCGGTAAAGACGTAGATGCCTGCCGCCAACACCGCTAGTCGCGGCGATAACACCCGGCGGGCAATGAAGTAGATGATCACCACACTGAGACTGTCGGCCAGTGCGGCGCCGATCTGTAAGAGGAGTGGCGTTTCAAGACCGAATACGCGCAGCGGGGCTAGCAGTAGGTATGGCCCCGGCGGATAGGGAAAAGCCACCCCGCGATTGTTCGAGATAATGGTGATCAATCCGCCAAGCATTTCGTGAAAGCAGTTGGTTTGGAAGCCGATATCGCCAACCATGCTCGCGGGGTAGAATCTACCCCCGATCCGGGTAGCGAAGGCAATCGCAACCATAGCCGTGAGTGCGTTACCAATCCCTTCCGGCAACGCTTGCCTGCGCAACCATGCCTGCACCACAATGGTCAGTGGATAAGCAAGGGCCAGCGCAGCAAATGCCGCTTCAGCCCCAAACGCCAACCGCACTGGATCGAGCACGGTGACAAGCCAGAGTGCGTCAACCCCCACTGTCAACCTCCATCCGGCCCGTTGTGCCAAGGTGCGCGCCAGTATCAACCAGCCGAGCACGATGCCCCGGTCCACCACAGCAGCCGGTCAACCGCCGGCCATGCCCACCCGCCGGGAATGACCGCAATCTTGATCCGTTCGAGCGGTAAGCTGAGCCGGCGCGGGTCTGGCGGGATCTGAAAGCTGTCACTTACTAATCGGATGCGGAGATGACCATCGGCTGCAGACGGCATTAGCAGCCATTGGCGGCTGGTAGTGCGCCTAACCGGCACTTCGGCGATGAGCTGATCATGACTCCACACTTGAATAGGTAGCCGGCGCGAGATCGGCAATTGCATCACCAAGCGGCAACCAACGGAATTGGAGGATGGCAGTGCGAGCGCCCAAGCCAAGCCAAGGAGATTGATTTTAGCATTGCCGCCAGTCCACCGAAACGTGCCATTGACTCCCGCTTCGGCAGGATAGAAATCGCGCAAGAATGGCAAATCGACGTTGCCAACTCCCTCTTCGTACCCGACATCAATCACATATTGGCGAGGTAATTGGGCTGAGAGCAACGTCGCCGCGAGGAAGCCGGCCAGCGCTATCCAGAGCGCCGGCGCGCGCAATGCGCGCCATTCTTGGGCGATAACGTTGATGAAGCTATGAGGCATACGTGATACGGTTGTTAAACGCCTTGACCGGTGCGCGCCAAAAGTTGCGGCATTGCGGCCCACAATCCGCTATCAGTGTAGCGTATGTCGCTTCATGGCTTTGCATCGCGCTCCCCCGTTGTCATGATGCGCCGCACTCCCTCCCTTTTTGTCATAGCGCGCCCACCCCTCGCTGTCATGGCGAGACGCGCGGCGGGGCAGAGCGGTGCTCTGACCCCGCGCGGCGAAGCAATCTCCCCTAAGCACGGACGATGGCCGCTCACTCCCTGTCGCTGAAGCGGGAGGTTGCTTTGGTCGGGCGGCACCCAGCATAGCTGGGTACCACCACTCCCTCACAATGACAGTAAGGCTGCGCCCTGCTCCCCGACCGGTCAGCAAAAAGGGGAAGGGCGTGTGATGTCGCCCTTCCCCTGCCGCTGCTACCGCCAATAGCGTCTCACGTCACGCTTACGACAGCAGGTCTTCCTCACCGTTCTCCGGCTCATCGTGGTCGCCGTCACCCGACAACAGCTCTTCCAGCCGCGCCCGCAACAGGGCATCGCTGTCGCTTTCCGGCGTCGCGTGACCGTTCTTGTCCGGCAATTGGGCGGCGCGCGGCGCTTCCGCCGGTTTCTCCTCGGACTGCTGCACTTCTTCGAGCATGCGTGCCATCTCGCTGATCAGATCCTCGTGCGGGCGCTCAAGCCGCTTCTCGATGCCAGTGCCAGCCGGGATGAGCTTGCCAATGACGACATTTTCCTTCAGGCCGCGCAGGTAATCGACCTTGCCCTGAATGGCGGCATCGGTCAGCACGCGCGTCGTCTCTTGGAACGAGGCTGCCGAGAGGAAGCTATCGGTGTTGAGCGAGGCTTTGGTAATGCCCAGCAACACCGTCGCCGCCGTCGCCGGATCGCCTCCTTGGCTGACGATGTCGTTGTTGAGGCGGCGGAACTCGGTGCTGTCGATTAGCTCACCGGGCAGCAGGCCGGTGTCACCCGGCTCTTCGATCCGCACCCGGCGCAGCATCTGGCGCGCAATCACTTCGATGTGCTTGTCGTTGATGTTCACGCCTTGCGAGCGGTATACCTTCTGCGCCTCATTGACCAGATAGCGCTGCACCGCTTCGCGGCCCTGCAACTCAAGCAGCTCTTGTGGGTTGGCGCTACCGTCAGTCAACTGCTGGCCAGCCATCACCCGCTCGCCGTTTTCTACCCGGATGCGGGCATTATGCGGCGCTACCAGCTCGCGCTCTTCGTGATCTTCCTGACTGACCACGATCCGGTCGGGTTGGATGAAGGCCTTACCGGTGAGGCGAGCAACGATCTGCGCGCCACCTGGCCCTTCGGCAATCACCTGCCCTTCGTAGACATCGCTCTCGTGCTCGATGGTTGGCGTAAAGCCGCGCCCCAGCGGATACTCGTCGGTGTAGACATCGGTTGAGACAATGCGGATGATGCGCACGCCTTCTTCGTCGCGCACGATCTGCACTACGCCGTCGATCTCGGCCAGCAACGCTTTGCCCTTCGGCACGCGCGCCTCGAAGATCTCTTGCACGCGGGGCAGACCCTGCGTGATGTCGTCGGCGGAGGCCACGCCACCGGTGTGGAAGGTGCGCAGTGTGAGCTGGGTGCCCGGCTCGCCGATCGATTGGGCAGCGATGATGCCAACCGCCTCACCGATTTCAACCAGCTTGCCGGTGGCCAGATTGCGCCCGTAGCAGAGCCGGCACAGACCATGCTCGGCTTGGCAGGTCAACGGCGAGCGCACAAACACCGACTCTTGGCCGGAAGCCATGATTACAGCGGCCAGTTCTTCGTCAATCTCGGTATTGCGATCGGCGATCAGTTCGCCGGTCGTCTTGTGATAGATCGGCGCAGCGAGGATGCGGCCCAACATGCGCACCTGCAGCTTCTCCATCAGCTCGCTATCGTCGGCGCTGTGGAGCCACAAGCCCTCTTCGGTGCCGCAGTCTTCGATCGTGATGATCACATCTTGCGCCACGTCCACCAACCGGCGGGTGAGATAACCGGCGTCAGCGGTGCGCAGCGCGGTGTCAGCCAAACCTTTGCGTCCGCCGTGGGTCGAGACGAAGTAGTCGAGCACCGAGAGACCCTCGCGGAAGTTGGCCTTAATCGGCAGCTCGATGATCCGTCCGGTCGGGTCAGACATCAAGCCGCGCATACCGGCCATCTGCGAAATCTGGTTGATGTTACCGCGCGCGCCTGAGGTTGACATCATCGCCACCGGGCCGAAGGGGTTGAGATTCTCCTTCACGGCGGCGATCGTCTGCTTGGTCGCCTCTTGCCAGATCCGCACCACCTCTTGGTAGCGCTCCTCTTCGGTGATCAGACCGCGGCGGAACTGCTTCTCGACATCGGCGACCAGTTGCTCGGCCTCGCGCACGATGTCGTACTTCTTAGCCGGCACTTCGATGTCGTCAATGCCGATGGTCATACCACCGAGGGTCGCATAGCGGAAGCCGAGCGCCTTGATCCGGTCGGCCTGCTGTGCCGTCATCTCTGAACCGTAGATGCGGGCCAATTCTTGCACGTGCTTATTGCCGTGCGAAGCGCGCACCTCGTTGAACTGCTCTTCGCTCAGGTTGCGCAGATTAGTGTAGTACTGGTAGCAATCGGCGATAATCTCCTTGAGACCCTTCTTGTCGATCAGGCGATTGCGGAAGCGCAGTGGCATTTGCAGCTCGTTATTGAGCAACACCCGCCCGATGGTCGTCTCAATCACCATGCGCGGCGTCCCGTCGGCGGCGGGGGGCAGCTCGCGCACCGGACGGTCGCTCTTGCCTGAGATGGTGCCGTTCATTCGGATCCAGATCGGTGCTTGAATGTCAACCAGATCCTTCTCGTAAGCCAACATGGCTTCGTCGATCGAAGCGAAGCGCTTGCCCGACCCCTTCGCGCCATCGCGCACCATCGTCAGGTAGTAGCACCCGAGCACGATGTCTTGCGAGGGGGTAATGATCGGTTCGCCGTGGGCCGGACTGAGCAGGTTATACTTGCTCAGCATGCGGGTGCGAGCCTCTTCCTGCGCCTTGCGCGAGAGCGGCACGTGTACCGCCATCTGGTCGCCGTCGAAGTCAGCGTTAAACGCGGCGCAGACGAGTGGGTGCAGTTGGATGGCCGACCCCTCGATCAGCTTGGCCTCGAAGGCCTGAATCGAGAGCCGGTGCAGCGACGGCGCGCGGTTGAGCAGCACCAGATAGTCTTTAATCACCTCTTCGAGTGCATCCCACACTTCGGGGCGGACACGCTCGACGGCGCGCTTGGCGTTCTTGATATTGTGGGCCACACCCCGCTCGACCAGCCGGCGCATCACGAACGGCTTAAACAGCTCCAGCGCCATCTTCTTGGGCAGACCGCACTGGTGCAGTTGCAGGTTCGGCCCGACCACGATCACCGAGCGGCCCGAATAGTCGACCCGCTTGCCGAGCAGGTTCTGGCGGAAGCGGCCCTGCTTGCCCTTGAGCATATCGCTCAAACTCTTGAGACGATGCTTGCCCTTGCCGCTCACGGCCCGCCCGCGGCGACCGTTGTCGATCAGTGCGTCAACTGCCTCTTGCAGCATGCGCTTCTCATTGCGCACGATGAT
The DNA here is from genome assembly GCF_034431535.1 of Chloroflexus sp. Classification (GTDB taxonomy): domain Bacteria; phylum Chloroflexota; class Chloroflexia; order Chloroflexales; family Chloroflexaceae; genus Chloroflexus. The sequence goes on from NZ_DAOUDC010000003.1 coordinate 6,565, forward strand.
TTCGGGCGCATTGAGTTCGATCAGCCGCTTGAGCCGGTTGTTGCGGTTGATCACCCGGCGATAGAGATCGTTCAGGTCACTGGTGGCAAAGCGACCGCCATCAAGCTGCACCATCGGGCGCAGGTCGGGCGGGATCACCGGCAGCACGGTGAGGATCATCCATTCAGGGCGATTGCCGCTCTTGCGGAACGCCTCCACCACCCGCAGGCGCTTGGTCGCCTTCTTGCGGCGCTGGCCCTGCGAGGTCTGCACCTCCATTTGCAGCTCCTCGGCCAGCTTTTCAAGATTCACCGTGCGCTCGATCAATTCGCGCACCGCACCGGCGCCCATATCGGCGCGGAAGACACCGGGGGCAATATCGCGCAACTGGCGATACTCGGTCTCGGTGATGATCCGGCCCACCTTGAGGTTATTGAGCTGTTCGATCTTATCCTTCTCTTCGCGCACGAGACTATCAAGCTCGCGCTGAAGCCGCTCTTGCAACCGCTCTTGCTCTTGGGTCGCCTCATACGCCTTGCGCTCGCGCTCGGCGTCAGTCAACATCTCGGCATCGGCCAGATCGCGGCGGCGGCGCTCTTCGAGCACCTCAAGCTCTTGCTCAACCAATTCGTCGAGCTGGTCGAGGGTGTTGTCATTAATTGGCTCACCCTCTTCGACCACCGTCACGCCGCGGAAGATAACATCTTCGTCGGCGAGCGTGCCACTCATCTCTTCCAACCGCTCGCGCAGCCGCTCGGCCTCATTCGCGATCTCATCGCGCAACCGGCGGTACTCCTCTTCGATCTGGCGCTGGGTGCTGCGCTGAGCCGTCTCCATGCCGCCGAGGTCTTGGGTGAGCTGGGTGCTCAGCTCGATCCGCTTCTCTTCGGCTTGGTGCTGGATCTTCTCGCGGCGGGCGGCGTACTCTTCCTGAATCATCTCGCGCGCCACCTGCAACATGTCCTCTTTCACCTCGACGATGATGTACGAGGCGAAATAGAGCACGCGCTCAAGGTTGCGCGGCGAAATGTCAAGTAACAGGCCGAGCCGTGACGGCGTGCCTTTGACGAACCAGATGTGGCTGACCGGCGAGGCCAGATTGATATGACCCATGCGCTCGCGGCGCACCTTAGCCCGCGTCACCTCGACGCCACACTTATCGCAGACGACGCCCTTGTAGCGCACGCGCTTGTACTTGCCGCAGAAGCACTCCCAGTCTTTGGTCGGGCCAAAGATGCGTTCGCAAAACAAGCCGTCGCGCTCAGGCTTGAGCGTGCGGTAATTGATCGTCTCAGGCTTGGTGACTTCGCCGTGCGACCACGATCGGATATCCTCAGGCGAGGCGAGACTGATCCGAATGGCGTTGAAGTCGTTAATTTCCAGCATGTGGGCTTACTCCTGTAGCGGAAGCGTACCGCCAGACTCCACGCGCCCAGCGCGGCTGGCCCGCGTTGGCGCAGCTATTGGGTCAGATCCGTTGTGTTCGGCGTGGCCGGGCGACGGGATGTACCGCCGCCCAGATGGGGTCGTGGTTAGAACTCGCCGCGTTCCATGCCGCTCAGGTTGATGCCTTCGAGCGCGCCGATGTCGCTGTCGAGGTCATCGCTCAGCTCAACCGGCTTCTCATCGGCGCTCAACACCTCGACACTGAGACCAAGGCTTTGCAGCTCCTTGATCAGCACCTTGAAGCTTTCGGGCACGCCAGCCTCTTGGATCGGCTCGCCCTTCACGATCGCCTCGTAGGTCTTGACGCGGCCAACCACATCGTCGGACTTCACCGTCAACATCTCTTGCAAGGTGTAGGCCGCCCCATATGCCTCCAGCGCCCAGACTTCCATCTCACCGAAGCGCTGGCCGCCGAACTGGGCCTTACCGCCGAGCGGTTGCTGGGTCACGAGGCTGTAGGGGCCGGTCGAACGGGCATGGATCTTATCTTCGACAAGGTGGGCCAGCTTGAGCATATAGGCATAGCCGACCGTCACCGGATGATCGAACTTCTCGCCGGTGCGCCCGTCGTAGAGCGTCACCTTACCGTCGGCGGGCAAGCCGGCCTGCACCAGCAGGTCTTTGATCTGCTCCTCGTGCGCGCCATCGAACACCGGCGTGGCGACGCGGAAGCCAAGGCGGGCAGCAGCCCAACCGAGGTGGGTTTCGAGAATCTGGCCGATATTCATACGCGACGGCACACCGATCGGGTTGAGGATGATGTCCACCGGGCGGCCATCGGGCAAGAAGGGCATATCCTCGATCGGCAGCACTCGCGACACCACACCCTTGTTGCCGTGGCGACCGGCCATCTTGTCGCCAGCGCTGATCTTGCGCTTCTGGCAGAGCAACACGCGCACGGTCTGATTGACGCCAACTGGCAGATCAGCGCCCTCGCTGCGCGAGAAGACCTTGACATCGATCACCTTACCGCGCACACCGTTGGGCACCCGCAACGAGCTATCCTTCACCTCACGCGCCTTCTCGCCGAAGATCGCGCGCAGCAGCCGCTCTTCCGCGGTCAGATCAGTCTCACCCTTCGGCGTAATCTTGCCGACCAAGATATCGTTGGGCTGTACCTCGGCACCGATGTAGATAATGCCGCGCTCATCGAGATTGCGCAGGCTCTCTTGGCCGACGTTAGGAATGTCGCGGGTAATCTCTTCGGGGCCGAGCTTGGTATCGCGCGCCTCCACCTCATACTTCTCGATATGGATCGAGGTAAAGATATCTTCGCGCACCAGCCGCTCGCTGACAAGGATCGCGTCCTCGAAGTTACCGCCTTCCCACGGCATATAGGCCACTAGCACATTCTGGCCGAGGGCCAATTCACCCTGATCGGTGCTCGAGCTATCGGCGATCACCTCGCCGGCCCGCACCCGCTGCCCGCGCACCACTGCCGGACGCTGGTTGATACAGGTATCTTGGTTGCTGCGCATAAACTTGCGCAAGCGATACTCCGTCTGCGTACCGTCGTCTTCTTCCACCACAATCCGGCTGCTAGTGGCACTGAGCACTACCCCAGCGCGGCGCGCGACCACCACCTGACCGCTATCGCGAGCGGCGCGGTACTCCATCCCGGTGCCGACGATCGGGGCATCGGGCCGCAGCAACGGCACCGCCTGCCGCTGCATGTTCGATCCCATCAGGGCGCGGTTGGCGTCATCGTGCTCAAGGAAGGGGATCAGCGAGGTCGAGACGCTCACCACCTGCTTGGGCGACACGTCCATATAATCCACCCGCTCAACCCGCTCGGTGACGAAATCCTCGCCGAAGCGGCACGAGACGGTCGTTTCGAGGAAGCGATTGTGCTCATCGAGCGGCGCATTGGCCTGCACGATTACAAAGCGGTCTTCCTCATCGGCGCTCAGGTAATCGACCTCTTGCGATACCACCGGGCGGATCTTGATATGCTTAATCGGCAACGCCACGATCCGCTCGGCCAAGGCGCGATTGATCTCGGTGCCGGCCTCGGCGATCACCTCGTCGGTATCGGGATCGACAACATCCTCGCGCAGAATCTGGCCGCGCAGCAGCCCGATCGTAACCTGGCGGGCAATCTGGTCATCAACCCGCGTACCCTTCGCCGCAATCAGCTCGCCGGTGCGCAGATCGCGCACATCGCGCAGCAACACGCCCTTCTCTTTCCAGACCTGCGCGTTATCGACGCTGTTATACACCTTGCGGTACGGCGTCTCAAGGAAGCCCATCTCGTTGACGCGGGCGAAGGTGGACATCGTGCCAATCAGACCGATGTTCGGGCCTTCCGGCGTCTCGACCGGGCAGATACGGCCATAGTGCGAGTGATGCACGTCGCGCACTTCAAAGCCGGCCCGATCGCGCGAGAGACCGCCAGGGCCGAGGGCCGACAAGCGGCGCTTATTGGTCAGCTCCGCCAGCGGGTTCGTCTGATCCATAAACTGGCTCAACTGCGAACCGCCGAAGAACTCGCGCATCGCCGCCACCACTGGCCGGATATTCACCAGCCCGTTCGGCGTCGCGCTAGCCGGCTCTTGCAGCGACATACGCTCTTTGACCACCCGCTCGAGGCGCAGCAGACCAACCCGGAATTGCTGCTGGATCAGCTCGCCGACGGTGCGCACGCGGCGATTGCCGAGATGGTCAATGTCATCGGGACGACCGTGGCCATTGTTGAGCAAAATCATCTGCTCGACGATGCGGAAGATATCACGCGGCAACAGCACCCGCACGCTCAGATCAGGCGCCTTCGCGCCATCGCGGCGCGCATCGCGCTCCCAGAGGTTCTTGTTCAACTTATAGCGGCCCACCTTCGCCAGATCGTAGCGGCGCGGGCTAAACAGCAGCGACTCGATCAGCGAACGCGCATTCTCAAGCGTCGGCGGATCGCCGGGGCGCAAACGCTTGTACAACTCAAGCAGCGCCTCTTTCGCGTTACGCGACGGATCTTTGTCGAGCGTCGCCTGAATATACGGATGCTCGGCCACCGTGTCAATGTGGCGGAACAGCTCGATCATCTGGTCGTTGTGACCATACTTGTCCAGCTCGCTGTCTGGCGCCCAGCGCCCGCTGCCATCTTCTTCGGCCAGCCATGCGCTAATCGCGCGCAGCAGAATCGTGACTGGAATTTTGCGCTTGCGATCAACCTTGACGCTAATCACATCGCGCTTATTGGTCTCGAATTCGAGCCATGCGCCGCGGTTCGGGATCAGCTTAGCCGTATGCAACACCCGCCCGCTGGTCGGATCCTTCTCGTCTTTGAAATAGACGCCGGGAGAGCGGATCAACTGCGACACCACCACCCGTTCGGCCCCGTTGTAGACAAAGGTGCCGTTATCGGTCATCATCGGGAAGTCGCCGAGAAAGATCTCAGACTCCTTAATTTCGCCGGTGGTGAGAATGCGCAATTCCACCCGCACCCGCAGCGGCGCAGCATAGGTCAGATCGCGTTCACGGCACTCGAACTCGTCGTAGCGCGGCTCGCCGAAGGTATAATCGCGGAAGTGGAGCTCAAGATTCTTACCGGTAAAATCGGTAATCGGCGAGATCTCATCGAAGAGTTCGCGCAGCCCCTCACGTTTGAACCATTCAAAACTCTTGAGTTGGGTTTCGATCAGCAACGGCAGATCAATCGCGTCCTTAATCCGGGCAAAGGAACGGCGCTCGATCCGGCGCGACCGGCGACCATCGGCGCCCGGGTCGATCGGGGCGATCAGCGGCTGAAGGACCACGCTCTCAATCAACGGGGGCATACGCACCTCTCCTCTATCACTTATAGGTGGGCTCACGGCGCTCCGTGGCAACCAGTTTCGTCAAAAAAACAGAAACAGCCGCCCTGCCGCTCTCCCTTCAGCGGGTTACCGGCAGACTGGCACACGTCTCGTTCGCTGTTCAATATTCGTTCCGCCCCGCACGGGGACATCCTGCCATCGTGCTACTCACGCTTGTCGGCGCGCATCTTATAGATCGCGAAAGACAATGATACCACGTACTTGCGAAAAGATCAAGGAGATTTTGAAGCGAGACAGTGTCTTGTTATTGGTAGTATACCATAAGTAGAGAGTGATTCGCCCCCACCCCCTCTCCCTTGCGGGGGCAGGTATTTGAGGCAGCCCACCTCGTATCATAGATGTCCCCACTCCCACCGTGATACGAGATGCCGCATGACTCACCACAAGGCAGGAGCGGAATGGACGGCACGC
>NZ_DAOUDC010000004.1:0-15553 GCF_034431535.1 Chloroflexus sp.
ATTCTGCGTTTAAACTCACCTTCCACTCGTACCCCGCCCTCGCGCGCGGGATCACCCGTCCGCACCGATGACCACCGAGCACCGGTTCTCGTAGCAGGAGGTGATCCGATGAAATCTACCCCCGAAAGCCCCGACCCCTCCCCCGCTGAGGAAGGAGAGGCCCTCACCCCCAGCCCCTCTCCCACTGACGCGGGAGAGGGGAGGCCTATTCAGTCCGTGCAGGCATCCTTCCCGCCGAAGCAGGAGATTGCTTCGGGCGCGCGGGCAGTGCGCCGCGCTGCCCCTACGCGCCCGAAGCAATGACAACAGGAAAGCTGCCTATCACCCCCAACCCCTCTCCCACTGGCGCGGGAGAGGGGCGCTGCTGTATCTCGCTCTACGACACCGTTCCCGCAAACCGCGCAACTTCCCCGCGTGAGGGGGCAGAGGAAGAGCTACTCAAAGTCGCAAACGCTACAAAGATTGTTTCGCGCCTCTTGTGTCTTTTTGTGGCTATTCCTCACCTTTAGCGGGGTTGAGGGACGGGGGGGGGAGAGCACCCGCCAAGGGTTCGCTGGAACGAAACCAAGCGCGCTTGCGCCCCCCCCATCCGCCGCGGCCTCTGCGCCCTCGGTGGTCAAAACGACGTTACCACCACCCCCTGCCCCTGCTGGCGGGTAATGTTGCGGTTTGTTTGCCATCATGGAGACGGACAGCCGTCCGTTTCTGCTGGGTCAATAATTTTCCTTCAACCACTGCCGCCAGCCGGCATCAAATTCGGCGTAGGTGATACCAAACGCCTTCTGCAACGCCCTATCGTAAAACTCGATCCCGGTACCCGGCGTATCGCGCACCGCCGCGGCAAAACGCCAGAAACCATCAAGCCCGCCCTGCGTCTCAACGATATAGGCAACCAACGAGTAGGCAAACCCGTAGGCAAGGCTCCGATCGACTTCGAGCGTCGTCATGTGATCCATATCTTGCGGGCGCACGCCGCCGTTCGGATCAACCAGCGGAATGATCCGGCCCATACGCACCGCCGCGCTCACCGCGTTGCGGCGCGGATTGTTCGAGACATACTCAGCCAATCCTTCACTCATCCAGTCGGTAATCCGGTACTCTTGGGCAAAGGCGCGGGTATAGGACCAGTGGGTCAACTCATGCACAATCGTGCCGTACAAATCCTCCTCCCAACCAGCCTGCGGATCGTAGAAGCCAAAGGCATACGAGAAGGGGGCAAAAATATCAACCCGGTCGTTACGCGGGCGCGAACCGGCTGAATACCACGCCAGCGAGTTGGGATTGACCGGCGGCGTGATCCCGAAGATCGGGCGCAAGTAGACGTTGAACTTGTTTTCGGGCGTGCGGCCAAGGGTATCGATCACCTGCTGGCGCGCCCGCAACACCATATCCTCGATCACCTCATTCACCTCCGCCGACCATTCGTAGGTATTGAGGGTGAAATACTCGTTGTCAATCTTGATCTTCGCGCCGAGCTGCTCTTCGGTCGGCTCGCTCATCACCCAGCGCCCATCCTCCATCTGGCGAAAGAGAATGTCGCGCCGGTAGCCGCCATCATCGATCGCCGCCTGCCAGAAGCCGTGTTCGCGTTGCTTGACTTCGATCACGCGCATGCGGCTAAACCGCGAACCGCTGAACGACGACTGTTGAAACGTGTTGAAGCGCTCTTCGACCAAGCGCCGGAAAGGGGCGTTGGTCTGGTCAACGACTGATCGGAGCAGTTCGACGTTGTTGGTATTGTACGCTTCGATATAGCTATCGAGCGCCTGTTGGATACCAGCCGCCACAGCTTCTGGCGTCAATGCACCGATAACCGGCGTCGGCTCGCTCGGCGCTGGGGCCGGGGTATTGGTGGCCGGCGTCGCCGGAGGCGGCGGGGCGACGGTAGCGGTTGGCGATTGGCTGGTTGGAGTGGTACAAGCCGCCAACACAAACGCAACAAGGATGAGCCAGCTAATCCTGCGCATCACAAAACCTCCCCAGAGAGCATTTGATCTCGCTTGTTTATTGTACCGCGCTTACCGTAGGTTTGGGATATACTACGCAGCGCAACACGAGAAGTTGCGGGAAAGCAATGCATAAACGCCATCACGCTATGGATCTCGACCTCATCAACTGGCTGTGTTCAGCCGAAGGGGCTGCGCTGCTGGCCGAATTAGCCGGACGCGACCTGCGCGAGCGTGATGTTTTGGCTGAATTGAGCCGGTTGCGCCGCCATCTGCCCGCCGAGCGGGCGCGGGCAGCAGTTGAGCAGGCGCTGTTGCGACGCAAGGCAGCGGCGAAGTTTCCCCACGCCGATCGTATGCTCTTTACCCGCGAGGCGCTTGAACAGGCATCAGCAGCGCCGGTGGCGGTCCACCGTGCCACCCGCTTGGCGCGCACTGGGTTGGTGGCTGATCTCGGCTGCGGCATCGGCGGCGACACGATTGCGCTGGCCGCTGCCGGTGCGCAGGTGATGGCCGTTGATCACGACCCGGTGCGGCTGGCGCTGGCGCAGGCGAATGTTGCGGCGCTGGGGTTAAGCGAACGGGTGACGTTCCTTGAACGCGATCTGCTGCGTGAACCGCCGCCACCAGCGCCGGCGTTGTTTTGCGATCCGGCCCGGCGCGCCGGTGACCGGCGCGTGTTCAATCCCGAGTCGTTCCAGCCGCCGCTCAGTCACGTGCTGGGTTGGCGGCAACAGACCGCGGCACTGGCGGTGAAACTGGCGCCGGGGACTGAACTGGCCCACCTGCCGGTTGATGCCGAGGTTGAGTTTGTTTCGCTGGATGGTGAACTGAAAGAAGCGGTACTTTGGTGTGGGCCGTTGGCGACGGCCAACCGGCGAGCGACGGTGTTGCGCAGCGATGGCGCAACGGCGACGATGGCGGACGCTACTGCACTGCAGCCGCCGTTGAGTGAGCCGCTAGCCTTCTGCTACGAACCCGACCCGGCGGTGATTCGGGCCGGCTTGGTGGCCGCCTTGGCTGCCGAACTCGGCGCGGCCCAACTAGCGCCCGATATTGCCTACCTCACCGCACCGGTCTATCGCCTGACGCCATTCGCCCGCGCATGGCCGGTGGTGGCGTGGATTCCGTTCCAACTCAAACGGCTGCGCGCGTTGCTGCGCGACCTCGATGCCGGGCCGGTGACGGTCAAGAAGCGCGGTTCGCCGCTCGACACCGATGCGCTAGCGCGCCAACTGAGCGGAAAAGGGCGCCGGGCGTTGGTGGTGGTGTTGACGCAGATGCCAAGCGGGCCGATCGCAGTGGTGTGTGTGGAGGGAATAGGGAGTGGGGCGTAGGGAGGATGGTCATTTTACCGCAGAGAGCGCCGAGGACGCAGAGGGAGGCGAGGTAGCAAAAACCCACTCCCCGCCTGTCATTGCGAGCCGCGCAACGCGCGGCGAAGCAATCCCCTGCGCGCACGGGTGCAACCCGCTCAGTGTTCGTTCGCGCCGATGCAGGAGATTGCTTCGGGGGCTACGCCTCCTCGTAATGACATAAGTGTGCGTCACCTCCGCGCTGAAGGGATTACCCCACCTCTTCCACCTGCTGCGCTGGAGAGGCGAGGCGACAAAAAACCTTTGCGCCCTCTGCGATCTGTGCGCCTTTGCGTTAGAAGCTTTCGCGTCTTTGCGTTACTCACCTCTGCTCCCGCGCCCGATGAGGCAGTATCACTGCCGCACTCCATACTCAACCGAACGCAAGCATCGCCACGATCCAACTAACGATTGATCGCAAACCGCAACCGGCTATGGTACTGTATACCGAGATTCGTTGACGGATCAGAAAGTTGGACGCCATGATCCTCTCGCGCGCCGCCCGTTACCGGGGCTTGATTCTCTTGATCGTCATCAACTTCATGATGTATGCCGGCTTCTTCATGGTCATCCCGCTGGTGTCGGTGCATTACGTGCAAACGCTCGGCTTTGCCGCGGTAACGGTCGGGATGGCGCTGGCGTTACGCCAATTGGTGCAGCAAGGGGTCAGCGTCGGCGGCGGGGTGCTGTCGGATCGGTTTGGCGGGCGCGGCTTGATCACTGCCGGTGTCTTAGTGCGCGCCGCCGGCTTTGCCAGCCTTGCATTTGCTACCACGCCTCCGCTGCTGTTTTTCGCCATGCTGCTCTCGGCGTTGGGCGGCGCGTTGTTTGAAGCGCCGAGCCGGGCCGGAATCGCCGCCCTCACCACCGAGGATGAACGGGCGCGGGCCTTTTCGATCAACGGCGTTGGCGGCGGGTTGGGGATGGTGATTGGCCCCTTTGTGGGATCACTGCTGCTCGATTTCGGCTTCAGCACTGTGGCGCTGGCTGCGGCAGCCTGTTTCGCCCTGATCGGCGCGATGAGTTTGCTCTTGCCCCCGATCGAAACGGGCATCGACCGCAGCCGCCTCGGCTTCGGCTTGGGGCTGGCGTTGCGCGACCGACCCTTCCTCATTTTCACAGCCCTGCTGATGGGTTTCTGGTTTATGTGGGTGCAACTGACCATCAGCTTGCCGCTGGCTGGCGAGCGGCTGGCCAACGCCGCCGATGCGGTACGCTGGATCTACGGCGTCAACGCCGGCATAACGGTGGCGTTGCAACTGCCGGTGATTGGGTTGATGGAACGGTGGCTGCGCCCGCTCAGCATTCTCATCCTTGGCATTGCCCTGATGGCGTTGGGGTTGGGCATAGTAGCACTAGCCGACTCATTCCCGTTCTTGATCGGCTGCGTCGTTGTCTTCACGGTCGGTACGCTGCTTGCTACCCCCGCACAGCAGAGCGTTACGGCGGCGCTGGCCGACCCGCGTGCGCTCGGTTCATACTTTGGCGTCAACGCGCTGGCCTTAGCCGTTGGCGGCGGGTTGGGCAACCTCAGCGGCGGCCTGCTGCTAGACCTCGCCAACGCCCTCCAAGCCCCGGCCCTACCGTGGATCGCCTTCGCCTACATCGGACTGACCAGCGCCATTGGCCTGATGATCCTCGGCAATTACCTGCAACAACGCCGCGCCACTGCCCATCTGGTTGGGGCGCAACAGCGGTAACAGTGGATACCCATCCCGCCGCACGGCCTGCCGTGCATCAGCACAGAATCTTTTACAATAGGCAACACACCATGCTGTCCTAGAAAGGAAACGCTACCGTGCCTAACAACCGTTTCGCCTTTTTCAACGGAGAGATTGTGCCCATCGAGCAAGCGCAGGTCAGCGTGATGACCAATGCACTCAATTACGGTACTGGCTGCTTTGAAGGCATTCGTGGCTATTGGAACCCTGATCTCCAGCAGCTCTACGTCTTCTGTCTGCGCGAACATATGGAGCGGCTGCACCGCTCGGCGCGCATTTTGTTGATGAAATTGCCGTACAGTGTTGATGAACTGTGCCAGATTACCATTGATCTGCTGCGGCGCGAAGAGTTCCGCGAAGATGTCTACATCCGGCCCTTGCTCTACAAGAGCGATCCGGCGATTGCGGTGCAGATGCACAATCTGACTGACAGCTTCACGATGTTCGCGGTCGGCTTCGGCCAATATCTGGCCGGCTCGGCAATCAAAGCATGCATCTCGTCGTGGCGGCGGATCGATGACAACATTATTCCTTCGCGGGCCAAAGCTTGCGGCTCGTACCTCAATTCGGCGCTGGCTAAAAGCGAGGCGCTGCTCAATGGCTACGACGAAGCGATCGTGCTGAGCAACGACGGCCACGTGGCCGAGGCATCGGCAGCCAACTTGTTCATCGTCCGCAATGGCGTGCTGATTACGCCGCCGACCAGCGGCGACATCCTCGAAGGCATCACCCGGCAGGTGGTGATGGAACTGGCCCGGAACCAGTTAGGCATTCCAGTGCGGGAAGCACCAATCGACCGCACCGAACTCTACGTCGCCGATGAAGCCTTCTTCTGCGGCACCGGAGCCGAGATCAAGCCAATTATCGAGATCGACCGCCGCCCGATCGGCGCCGGCGCGATCGGCCCCATTGGCACAATGCTGGTCAATTTGTACGCCGACGTGGTGCGCGGGCGGATCGGCGCGTACCGCCACTGGTGTACGCCAGTGTATCCAGCGTGAGCGCCATCGTATGGTGTGCGGCAGTCAAACTACCGCATCCACCCTTCCGCCGGTGTATCTAGCCTAAGCGTTACCGTTATCACAGCGACATCGCATAGAGTGCGGCAGTATCACTGCCGCACTCCACATGTACAGGTCCTCCATCCCGCGTGCATCAGTTCATCCCCCACATCCATCCAAGCTGCGGTATGATAGAGGCCACGTATCCGACAAGTCACGTTGCCTCAGCGCTCCCAATAATGACGTATCCCCAACTATCGGCGTAAAGGAGCCAGCCCGTGCCGGAGCGTTTCGCCCTAACCCACCGGTGTTCTGGTATGGCTCAGCGCTGTTTGTGATCGGGTTGATGTGCCTGATCTTGGCTTTACAGATTTTCCTGTTCCTACGCCAATCGCCGGGAGCGATCGCGCTGGGATTGCTCCTTGTGGCGCTGAGTTGGTGGGACATCACCTATGCATTGTATTGGATTGACGCGCCGGCGCCCAATGACCAATTCTGGGTTGATGTGACCTACCTTCTTGGCGTCGTCAGCGCACCAACCCTCGTCCTCATCTTTGCGATGCAGATCAGCGACCTGTTCGAAACCTCGCGGCTGCTGCGCTGGCCCTTCTTTCTCGTTATGGCGATTGAGTCAACCGTTACCTTGCTGGCATTCATGGACTGACCCGTGGCACAACCTCTTTTTTGCCGGGTTGCGCGCCAATTATCAAGGCGTGATTTTACGCGGCGGCATATTGTTCTGGAGCAATGTCATCTATATCGTACCTCCTCTTATTGCTCAGTCTGATCATTCTGGTCACCGGTTATGCGCGGGCCAACGGCGTCTTCCGCAAACAGATTCTGATTGTCTTGCTGAGCTTTGCCATCGCGTGGGCCAACAGCATCATCTTCGTCGCCAGTCTCAATCCGCTGCCGGGAGCCGATAGCACGCCCTTCGCCTTCTCAATCGCGAGTATCCTCTTTGCGTATGCGCTCTTCCGCTACCGCCTGTTTGATGTTGTACCGATAGCGCGCAGTTTGTTGATCGAGCAGATGAAAGATGGCGTATTAGTGCTCGATGCCAACAACCGGATCGTTGACATCAACCCAGCGGGGAAGCTATGGTTGCCGCACGCCGAGATCGGCGACTCGCTCAACCAACTGCACGATCAATTACCGGCCTCATTGCAACAGCTTTCGCTCGATCACGACCAGCGACTCGAAATCGCGCTCGAGCGAACAGGGTGCGTGCTCGACCTGAACGTGACCTAGATTTACGATCGCCGCCAGCGCCTAATCGGACGTTTAATCGTATGGCGCGAGATCACCGACTTCAAGCGTCTACAAGTCCAATTGCAGTATTTAGCCAATTACGACACCCTGACAGGGGTGTACAACCGGCGCGAATTTGTGCGGCTGGCTACTATCGAACTCGCACGTGCGCATTGCTATGAGCACGATCTGGCGCTGGTTTTGATCGATATTGATCATTTTAAAGCGATCAACGACCGGTTCGGCCATCACACCGGCGACAAAGCGTTAGTGTGCTTTGCAGCGGTTTGGACGGCGGAAAAGCGTGCTCAAGACATCTTTGCCCGCTGGGGCGGCGAAGAGTTCATTTGGCTGTTGCCAGCAACTAACCAGCAACAGGCCCGGCAACTGGTCGAGCGCATCCGGAACAAGACGCTTATCACTCCGATTGCTGTTCCCAACGAACATCTAGCCATCAAGTTTAGCGCCGGCATCAGCGCGTATACCCCCGGCGAGACGCTCGAACAACTGGTGCAACGCGCCGATTTGGCGCTCTATCAGGCTAAACAAAACGGGTGCAACCAGACTGTCATCGCTGAACTGCCATCTACTGGGATGTTGCGCATCAGCGTTGTGTGCTGATATGGTGCAACCAGACTGTCATCGCTGAACTGCCATCTACCGCAAATCACTGAGCGAGCCAGCATTCCTTCGCTTAGCCGGCAAGCGATGGTTGGCATTCGACGAGTATTCTTCCCCTCGACTCACCGCAACAGCCATGCTATAATGGCAATCAAACTGTGACAATGTTGTCAGACCAACGGCCCGACAAAGGAGTTTGGCCATGATCACGAAACGTCTCGGCCCTGTCGGCAAAGTGCGCGTTACTTTTTCATTGCCCTCAGCATTGTGGGCCGACACCATCTACCTCGTCGGCGATTTTAATGGTTGGGATCGCCGCGCTACCCCGTTGCGTGCCACTGAACACGGCTGGATGATCACGCTCGACCTCGAAGCTGGCCGCACCTACCAGTACCGCTATTTGATTAATGACAACGAATGGCATAACGACTGGAACGCGGACGGGTATGCGCCAAACCCATACGGCGGCGACAATTCGGTTGTCGATACGACCATTTTTGCCGAGCTTGCTCAAGAAGGGGCACGCGCCGTCGGCGAACCAATTGCAACCCCTGCCCCGGCGCTCCATACGCGCCTGCGCCTCGTCTCAACCGGCTAAGAAAAAAGTTTGTTATAATGCCGATAGCGACGCGAGAGGGGCGCAGCGACCTGCGCCCTTTCGTATATTGATATAGATCGATCATCACCAATCACGCGCTACCAGCATAAGGCATACCATGACCACACATAGCATACCCGTGCTTGATTTTGGTTCGCAGACGGCGCAATTAATCGTGCGCCGGCTGCGTGAATTGGGCTATTACAGCGAATTGTTGCCGCACGATGCGCCTAAAGCGCAGGTGCGCGCCCTTAACCCAGTTGGGATCGTGTTGAGCGGCGGGCCGGCCAGCGTCTACGAACCGGGTGCGCCGACCTTGCCGGCGTGGCTGGCTGAAAGCAAGCTGCCAGTCTTTGGTATCTGCTACGGCATGCAGTTGATCAGCCATACCCTCGGCGGGGTCGTCAATCGGCCAGCCGGGCGCGAGTACGGCCCGGCGATGATTACCGTCACCCAACCGCACCCGCTCTTCGCCGATACTCCCACCGAGCAGCCGGTCTGGATGAGCCACGGCGACCGGATCGAGCAGTTGCCCGCCGGGTTTAGCCCGATCGCCGCGAACCCGGCAACGCCGTTTGCCGCGATCGCTGACGATCAACGACGATGGTATGGCGTCCAATTCCATCCTGAAGTGGTGCATACGGTGTATGGGCGGACGTTGCTGACCAACTTTGCCAAACTGTGCGGTGCCCAACCCGAATGGCAGCCGGGCAGTTTCGTGGCCGAAGCGGTCGAGCGGGTACGCGAACAGGTCGGCCCGCACGGGCGCGTGATCTGCGCCCTCTCTGGCGGGGTCGATTCGGCGGTGGCGGCCCTGATCATCCATCGCGCCATCGGCGACCGGTTGACCTGCGTGTTCGTTGATAACGGTCTTTTGCGCGCCGGTGAAGCCGGGCAGGTGATTAGCACCTTCCGCGAACATTTCCACGTGCCGCTGATCGCGGTCGATGCCCGCGAAGAGTTTCTGGCTGCGCTGGAGGGGGTCGTCGATCCCGAACAGAAGCGCAAGATCATCGGCGAGAAGTTTATCCGCATCTTCGAGCGCGAAGCGCGCGCGCTGGAAGGGGTCGAGTTTCTCGCCCAAGGCACCCTCTACCCCGACGTGATCGAGTCAACCGCGCCTGATCGGCCCAAGGCGGCCAAGATCAAGACCCACCACAATGTCGGTGGGTTGCCAGCCGATATGCAGTTGAAACTGGTCGAACCGCTGCGCTACCTGTTTAAGGACGAAGTGCGCGCCGCCGGCTTACAGCTCGGCCTGCCCGAAGAGTGGGTCTGGCGGCACCCCTTCCCCGGCCCCGGCTTGGCGGTGCGGATTATCGGCGCAGTGACGTGGGAACGGTTGGAGACCTTGCGCCAAGCCGACAAGATTTTCCTTGATGAGATGCGCGCGAGCGGCTATTATCGCGCCACCCAGCAAGCGTTCGCCGTGCTGCTGCCGGTGCAGAGCGTCGGTGTCATGGGGGATGGCCGCACTTACGGGGTGACGATTGCACTGCGGGCCATCACGACCGAAGACTATATGACGGCGGATTGGGCGCGCTTGCCATACGAACTGCTGGCCCATGTCAGCAGCCGGATCGTCAATGAGGTCGAAGGCGTGAATCGGGTCGTGTACGATATTTCTTCCAAACCGCCGGCAACGATCGAGTGGGAGTAGCCGCAATCACTGCAAACATGCTACAATGAAGCCATGCGTGTACCACAAACCATCGCAATCGACGGTCCCTCAGCCGCAGGCAAGAGCACGCTCGGCGCATTGTTGGCTAATGCGCTCGGCTATCTGTATTTCGATACCGGCGTGATGTATCGCGCATTGGCGTTGGCCGCCCTGCGCGCCGGCATCGACCCTGATGACGAAACGGCGCTGACGGAATTGGCGCACCGGCTGGTCATTGATGTGATCCCGCCCACCGTCGCTGACGGGAGACAATACACGGTGCTGATTGATGGCGAGGACGTAACGTGGGCGATTCGGACACCGGAAGTCGAACGGATCGTCTCGCACACGGCCCGCTTCCCAGCGGTGCGGCGCGAGATGGTGCGCCAACAACAGATCATTGGCCACCGTGGGCGGGTGGTGATGGTCGGGCGCGACATCGGCACGGTGGTTATGCCTGACGCTGACCTCAAGATTTACTTACAGGCGTCGCTGGCCGAACGGGCCCGCCGGCGCTTGGCCGATCTGCGCCGCCGCAATATCGAGCTGCCGCTCGATCAGATTGCCGCAGCCTTGGCCGAACGTGACGCGCTCGATGCGCACGTGTCGCAACCGGCTGCCGATGCGATTGTGTTGGTGAACGACGGGTTATCGCCCGATGAAGAGGTGGCATGGGTGCTGCGCCAGTTTGTGCATGGCGAACAGGCGCTGGAGAGCGGGCATTAAGCACTCGCCCCGCTGCGGGTTGCAGAAGGGGATAACGCCGTGAAGCTCGGCAAGCTCATCGACCAGCTTTTGTATGAAGATGCCGATGCCGCCCTCGATCTGGCGGAAAATGAGCAGATTCTCTACGTGACGGGCCGGCATTGGGTGATTCTCCTGTCACGTCTGATTATCCCGTTGTTGGGAATTAGCTTGTTTGGCGGCATTGCGATCTACCGCGCGATCGGCGGCGGCTTTCTCGTCACCGAAACCGGCGAGCCAACCGGCTTCGACCTCTTCAACATCATTCTGGTCTTGATCGAAGCGGTGTTGATGCTCTTCTGGGTAGCGTTGTGGGTGCGCGGCGGCAAAGATCCCAATCCGGGTCGGGTGCTGCTGGCAGCTAATCTGGCCGTGCTCGCCTTGATCTATTTCCGCTACAACGGTGGCCGCATCTTCTTTATCGATCCCGGTCGCTTTTTCGGTCAAGCCTTCGACCCGCTCAACCTGCTGCTGATCGGGTTAGCGACGATCAGCCTCTTCTCGATCTTCTTCGTCGTCTACGATTGGCTCAACGACGAGCTGATCCTCACCAACCGCCGCGTGGTGTATGATAACGATCAGGTCTTCATCCCCAAATTGCTCGAACAGCGCGTCCAACAACAGATTTTTATTGATGAAATCCAAGACGTGCAGGCGGCGACCAAGACTTACCCGCAACACTGGCTCAAATACGGCACGATCGAAGTAAAATCGGCCCGGATCGGCGGCAACATCGTGTTTCACGGCGCGCGCAACCCGAAAGAGATGCAGCGCCGGATTATGACGCAGGTGAATGAAAACCGGCGTAAACGGAGCGAAACCGATTTAGAGAAGATGATCGAGACGCGGGTGTATAACGAACCGCCGCCCAAGGTGAAGCGCCCGCTGCCGGAAACGCGGCCAATCTTGGAATGGTTGAGCTGGCTCTTGCCGCCGAACCCGGAAGTGCAAGCGGAAAAAGAGACAATTATCTGGCGCCAGCATTGGCTGTTTTTGTTGCAAGGCGTCTT
Organism: Chloroflexus sp.; assembly: GCF_034431535.1. Lineage (GTDB taxonomy): Bacteria > Chloroflexota > Chloroflexia > Chloroflexales > Chloroflexaceae > Chloroflexus. The sequence continues at coordinate 11,908 of NZ_DAOUDC010000004.1, forward strand.
TCCGCCCTTGGTGATGCTCTTCGTGGGCTGGATCCTGATCGTGTTGCTGGGGAGTTGGGGGTTGTTGCCACCGGTGTGGCTGACGGTGCTGAGTATTGCTCTCGTACTCGCATTTCTAGCATGGTCAGCGTGGGAAGTGGAGGATTATCGTAACGATGTGTACATTCTCACCCCCACCAACATCATTGACGTAGAGAAGAAACCGATTGGCCCGGAAGATCGGCGCGCCGCCAGTCTCGGCGCGATTACCAATGTCTCGTTCGAGACAACGTTTATCAGCAACTTGCTCGGCTACGGCAACGTCGTGGTTGAAACAGCAGGCAGCGGCGGTAAATTTACCTTTACGCACGTGCCCAACCCACGCGACGTCGTCACCAAGATTAATGATTACTACGTGATGTTCAAGCGTGCCGAAAAAGAGCGCTCGCTAAATGATATGCTCGAACTGTTGCGTCACTATCATCTGGCCCAACAACGGCACAACGAAATTCTCCCTGCGCAGCCCAATGGCGCTACGCATATTGAACCAGCACCAGATGCTACAACTAAATTGCTCTTACCACAGGGCAATGAGACAGCACCCGCTTCTGCCGGCCAATCGGCCGCAACAGTCGAACTGCTCCCACTGCAAGGGAATGGGACGCCACCAAGCCACGACAATCAGCAACCGCGCGCTACCGAGGAGCAGAAGTCTGCATGATCCGATATCTTCGTTTGATCCTGCTGTTGGCGCTGTTGGTAGCGCCGTTCCCCGTTGCTGCCCAACCGCCGTCACCAATTACAGTGACGGTCAAAGCTGGCTTGGATGGCGAAGGGGCGTTTCGCTCAAATTATTGGTTTCCAGTACTCGTCACATTCGCCAATGATGGGCCTGATCGCCGGGTGATGCTCGAATGGCGCGATCTGAACAATGCCGTCCTGAGCCAACGGTATGCGCTTGACTTGCCCGGCGGCGCGCGCAAGCAGGTCACCTTCCCAGTAGTACAGTCGGGCCGATCAGCACAGCTCGTCGCCACTGCTGATGGACAGGAGATCTTCCGACAACGGATCAACCTCAACCAACTGAATAACGATCAGTTTGCTATCGGCCTCCTTAGCGCGGATCCATCGGTGCTGAGCAGCTTGGCGACCGCCGATTTCGCCGCTGGGATGCGAGCGGTGATGTTGCCGCTCGATCCGGCGGCGCTGGCCGATCAGCCCCTCTTGCTGAGCGCGTTCGACGCAATTGCGGTGCGCGAATTGACGAGCGACTTGCGTCCAGCCCAACGCGAATCACTACTCCTCTGGGTGCAACAAGGAGGCACGTTGTTGATCGGCGGCGGCGCCATTGGCGAGACGGCGATCCGTGCGTTTGCTGATGTCTTGCCGGTCACCGTGGGGCCGCTGCGCCGCGCTGCGCCGGTCAGCGAATTGGAACGGCTAGCGAACCTGAGCGGGCTCAGCAATTTTGTGCCGTCGCTGACCGCTCAGACGGTGACGCTCCGGCCCAATGCGCAGGCGCTGACCAACGATGGCTTGATCAGCCAAACAACATTCGGCGCCGGCAAGATCATCTTCGCCGCGTTTGATCTCGCTGCACTACGGGCTTGGCCGGGAGAGAGCGATGTGTGGGCAAGGGTGCTCAACCTGCAACCACAGCTCGATCTCGACATCGGCGCTAATTTCCGCTTCGGCTTTAATGACCTGCTGCAAAGCAGCTTAAACACCAGCCTCTTCCCGCTTCCATCCACGATAGCATTACTGGTCTTGATCGGCGTGTATATCATCGTGATCGGGCCAGCCAACTTCCTCGCCCTGCGCCGGTTGCGCCGGTTAGAATGGGCATGGGTGACAACACCGCTCCTTATTGTCATCTTTCTGGCTGGATCATACGGGATGAGTTTTGCGCTGCGCGGCACGCAAACCCAAGTGCTGCAATTGGCGATCGTGCAAAGTGTCGCTAGCGGCGGCGAAGCGACCGTCACGACCTTTACCGGCATCTTTGCGCCGCAACGGCAAAGCTATACCCTGAGCTTTGCCGATTCAGCTCTCGTCGCGCCATTGCAGATGGACGAACGACTCGTGATCGAACATAGTGATGCCGGCCTCGCTATGCCCGACCTCTTGCTCGATGCGGCGGCCTTCCGCACCTTGATCGTCGAACAGATCACGACCAGCTCCGCGCAAATCCGCCATCAAATCGCGCTGAATGGCCAGCGCTGGCGCGGAACCCTCACCAACGCCGGTTCCATTCCTTTACGCGATGCAATGGTGGTATACAAGAATGATATGCAGTGGATCGGATCCCTAGCACCCGGCGCCGAAGTCGAGATCGATCTGAGTACTGACAGCGATAACTTTCTGCGTGATTTCATGCCCATTGAGGAAGGCAGTCTGTTTAGCCATACCTTTGTGCTGGAAAACTTGTTTTGGTACGTGTCGAATCGCTTCGACCCGTTCATGAACGGCCCGACGCTACCCGGTGATGACATCTACGTGATCGGGTGGAGCGATCAGGCGGCGCCGGTGGTGCAGATCAATGGAACACCGGCGGCCGCCCGTGGCGAAACGTTGTATATCATTGCGCTGCGTTAGCGCATTGGAATCACTTATGACCGCTATCGTCGAAACGAAAAACCTGACCCGTTACTACGGCGAGCATCTGGCCCTCAACCATTTGAACTTGCAGATTCCGGCGGGAGCAGTGTACGGGTTTATTGGCCCGAATGGCGCCGGCAAGACGACCACTATGCGGATTTTGACGACACTGCTGCGCCCATCAGGCGGTGAAGCATGGGTGGCGGGGTTGTCGGTTACGCATCAACGCGCCGACGTGCGGCGCGCAGTGGGGTTTATGCCCGACTCGTTCGGCTTCTACAACAACATGACCGCTGCCGAGTACCTTGACTTCTTTGCCGCCGCTTACCATGTGCCGCCGGCCCGCCGGCCCGCCCTCATCAACGATCTGCTGGCGCTGGTTGATCTCGGCCACAAGCGGGATAGCGATGTGATGTCGCTGTCGCGCGGCATGAAACAGCGGCTTAGTCTGGCCCGCACGCTCATCCACGACCCGCAATTGCTGATTTTGGATGAACCGGCCAGCGGGCTCGACCCGCGCGCGCGGGTGGAATTGCGCGAACTGTTGCGCGAGTTGCGCCAGTTGGGCAAGACGATTATGATTAGCTCACACATCCTCACCGAGCTGGCCGAGATGTGTACCCATATCGGCATTATCGAGCGCGGCACGTTGCTAGCATCGGGTGATGTCGAGACGATTATGCGTTCGTTGCGCCCGCACCGCACCTTTGTGGCGCATGTGATCAGCGATGCGAAGGCGGCGGCTGAGGTAGCCACTGCTGCCGAACACGTGCTGGCAGTGCGGGTGCTCAACGACGATGGTCCGGCGCGGATTGAGGTGGACATTGACGGCGATGATCATGCGGTCAGCGCCCTGCTGGCCCGACTGGTGAGCCATCAGGTCGAGATTGTCCATTTTGCCGCCCAAACCAGCAATCTGGAAGAGATCTTCCTCAAAGTGACCGAGGGAGTGGTGGGGTGAGAGCGATCACCTCGCCGCAAAGGGTGCAAAGCGCACAACGGGTAAAACGCCAAGACGCAGAGGAATGGGGAAGCATGTCTCCATCCTTCGCATCCTTGCCACTCTCGG
>NZ_DAOUDC010000005.1:0-29461 GCF_034431535.1 Chloroflexus sp.
CGAATGGGATAACGAATGTACGAATGGGATAACGAATGTACGAATGGGATAACGAATGTACGAATGGGATAACGAATGTACGAATGGGGAAGCAATACAACCTCCCCATTCGTTTATTCGTTCAATTATTCGTTGTCCCCTACTTCAATCCCGGCCAGCCGCTCGATCGCTTTGATCAAAGCGTGATTGCCTTCGTGGCCCAAACCGGCGGCTTGCAGCGTGCGGTAGAGGTGGAAGACGGTTGACGTGGTGAGCATCGGCGCGCCGACGGCATCGGCGGCGGCCAGCACTAGCCGCAAGTCTTTCTGTTGCAGGTCGATGGTGAAGCCGGGCCGCCAATCGCGCCGGATGACCTGCGGCCCCCGGTTCGAGAGCATCCAACTGGCTGCTGCACCGCCGCTGACCGCTGTCAGCGTCTTTTCAAGATCGACGCCGCTGGCCTGCGCAAAGACGAGCGCCTCGCTGATCGCCAGCATCGTGCCGACCACTAAAATCTGATTGACCAGCTTGACCGTCTGGCCAGCGCCGTGCCCGCCAACATGGGTGATCGTTTTGCCCATGGCTTGAAACACCGGCATCGCCCGCTCGACCAATTCCGTCGGCCCACCCACCATAATGCTGAGCGTGCCGCGCGCTGCGCCTTCGCTGCCGCCACTGACCGGCGCGTCAAGGAAGCTGATGCCGCTCTCGCCGAGCCGGGCAGCGAATCGCTGCGCTCCCTGCGGACTGATCGTACTCATGTCGATCATCAGCATTCCAACCTGCGCGCCCTCAATCACCCCCTGCGGCCCGAAGATCACTGCCTCGACATCAGGCGTGTCGCTCACGCAACTGATCACAATATCACTGCGCGCAGCCACCTCAGCCGGCGATGCGGCCAGTTGCGCGCCAGCGGCCACCAGCTCGTCGGCACGCCCCAGCGTGCGGTTCCAGACCGTTAGCGGAAACCCGGCGCGCAGGATGTTGGCCGCCATTCCGCGCCCCATAATGCCCAATCCGATAAAGCCGATCCGTTCGGTCATGGCACTCTCCTCATTGCTATGTGCGTGGTGCAACTAATGGTATCATACCTGCCGGTGGGCAAATCATGTTGTTTTTGGAGCCGCACAGCCGTGCAGCTCTACAGGAGGGATTCATTCGTTATGCTTGCTGCGCTCGCCGATCTGCTGGTGCTCGATCTCAGCCGGGTGTTGGCCGGCCCCTACGCCACGATGATGCTGGCCGATCTAGGAGCGCGGGTGATAAAGGTGGAACAACCCGGCCTTGGTGATGAAACCCGCCAGTGGGGGCCGCCTTTCACCGAGAATGGCTTGAGCGCCTATTTCATTGCCGTGAACCGCAATAAGCAGAGTATTGCCGTCAATCTCAAGCATCCTGATGGGCAAGCGATCGTGCGCGCACTCGCTCGCCGGGCCGATGTGCTGATCGAGAACTTCTTGCCGGGGACGTTGGCGCGGATGGGGTTGGGTTATGAAGATTTGCGCGTGCTCAATCCGGGGTTGATCTACTGTAGCATTACCGGTTATGGGCAATATGGCCCCGACGCGCAGCGGCCCGGCTACGATACGGTGATACAGGCTGAAGGCGGATTGATGAGCATCACCGGCGAGCCTGATGGCCCGCCGGTGAAGACCGGCGTGGCCGTCGCAGACATCACCACCGGCTTGTACGCCGCCACCAGCATTTTGGCCGCGCTGCATTACCGCACGCAGAGCGGCTCCGGCCAGTATATCGACATCGCCCTCTTTGATGTGCAGCTCAGTTGGCTAGCGAATGTCGCCTCGGCCTACCTCGTTTCCGGCCAACCGCCGCGGCGCTACGGCAACGGTCACGCCACGATCGTGCCATATCAGCCCTTTGCCGCCGCCGACGGCTATCTTATGATCGCGGTTGGCAACGATCAGCAATTCGCCCGCTTCTGCGCTGCGCTCGAACACCCAGAATGGGTGGCCGACGAACGCTTCGCCACCAACCCGGCCCGCGTTGCCCACCGTGCCATCCTCGTGCCGCTGATCGCAGAGGTCATTGCCCGCGCGCCGGTGGCGGTCTGGCTCGAACGGCTGCGCGCCGCTGAAGTGCCGTGCGGGCCGGTGAACGACATTCCAACCGCACTGCACAGTCCGCAGGCGCAAGCGCGGGCGATGGTGCAGAGTGTCGACGGCGTGCGCATGGTTGCTCCCGCCCTCAAGCTAAGCGCAACTCCGGCGACGATCTGCAGTGCGCCGCCTGCGCTGGGCGCGGATACCGAAGCGATTTTGCGCGAAATGGGTTATGAACCTGACCAGATCAGCGCGCTGCGCGCAGCCGGAGTGGTGGGGTGATTAAGCGGCGAGAAAGGCCAAGCCGCGCTGCACCGTCGCCGTGAAGTCCGGCGGGTAGTCGTGGCTTACGCCGCGGCGCACTTCAAGCTCGCACGGCACACCGGCTTGTTGGAGGGCAGTAACCCACTCGTGCACTGGCTGGGAGAGACTATCGAGGTCGCCAATCACTACATAGCCCCGCGTGTGCGGATCAGCATGCGCGAGCAGCGGCTCGACCTGCTCTGGCCGGATCGCTGGCGCAACGGCGAGAAACCGGTTCACAGCGACAGCCCCGCTCAATACCGCGCGCACCGCAAGCGCTGCTCCCATCGAAAAACCGCCGATCACCGTCAGCGGCGGCGGCGCTAGCTCAGCCAGATGCTGGCGCAGCTCGGCCAGTGCCTGCGCCGGATCGGCCCAATGGTAACGGTTGGGAGCCCAAAGCTGGGCCGATTGCAGCATCGCTACCCGCCAGCCAAACGTCGTCGCCGGTTGCCAGTAGTCGCCATCGCTCGCGATACTGCCGTTCGCCCCGTGCAGCGCAACCAGTAACTCCTGCGCCGATCCCGCCGGTTCCCACACTCGGCGTTGCGGGGTGGCCACGGCCTGCGCTTGCGCATATCGCTGCTGAAACAGAACTTGCAACTGCGCAAACGCAGCCGTTCCCCGCACGCTATCGAGATCAGGATCGCGCAACATCCGCTCGTGATACCAGAGACCCCGATCAGCGGCTTGTTGCAGCCAACCAATGACGCCGGCCTGATCGCCCATAGCACCGGCAAGGCATGCTCGCCAGAACAAGAGATCGCTTTCGTATTGAGGGAAGCGGGGCGCTTGTTGCGCGATCAACGCTAACGCCGCCGCATACGAATGCTGGTTGTAGAGCGCAAAGATTTGCGCACGCAACACACGAAAGGCAGCTTCAGTCATTGCGGTATCCTTAACGCATAGGCAGTCCATACGTGCAGTACCCGCGGCGTACTGTGTTCCATGCAGCCATCCAACGCACTCAAGAAGGTATAGAGTGCGTTGGATGGCTGCCGCACTCCACAGTGCCGTTAGACTACTCGCTTACCTATCCTACCACCTGCCCGCTCATGCTACAATGCCGCTACCCGCAGACAATTGGCGTCTGTGGCACGCAGACGGAGAGACGGCAATGCGACATGAACTGCACAGTCCTGCTGGCACGGTCGTGATCGATAACGCTGGCCGGATGGTCTTCTTCCACGACGGTCGCGAGGCGCTGCGTGGCTACGGCGCAGTAGCCCATGCCTACGGCGTTGATTTTCCCATTACCGGCGTCGCCAGCGCCGATGTCACCACCCATCATGCCCGCATTCATTACACCACGACTCGCCCGGAAGTCACGTTGCGCGTCGAGATCGAATCAACTCCGACCGGCTTTCGCTTAGTCTGGTCTGGGCCGCCCCATCTCCATGCGGTAAGGGTTGAGTGGCAGCTCGATCCGGGCCGGCCATGGTATGGCATGGGCGAGCGCATCTTCCAGCATTGGCCGCTCGATAGCGCGCCAGTCGTTTCCGATCCGTTCGAGCCGATCGATCATGGCCGTGATGGAACGTTAAACATCGCCACCCCCTTTTGGCTCAACGCTGCTGGTGCGGCGATCTTGCTTGAGGAAGGCGATGGCGAGTTGGCGGTAACGATGGATCGAGCGGGAGATGGTTTGTTGCGTATCACCAGCCGCGAAGTGCCGCCGCCGCCCAATCTTGGCTTTGACGAGCGTTATGCCGCACCCTGCCCCAACCTTGCCGGCCACGTCATTCTGGCCGCCAATGCCCCGGCTGCGTTCCATGCCGCGTTGCCATTGCTTGGCCGCCCAACCGCCGCTCCGCCGCGCGATCTCTTCGCTCGCCCGATCTGGACGACGTGGGCGCATTATAAGATGCACATTACCCAGCGCGATGTAACCGAGTTCACCACCCAAATCGTTGCCCACGGCTACCCCTACTCGGTGCTCGAAATTGATGACCGTTGGCAGCGCGGCTATGGCGCCTATGTGTTCGATCAACGCAAATTCCCCGATCCACGGGCAATGGTTGACGAGCTGCACGCGGCTGGGTTTAAGGTCACGCTCTGGACGCCGATCTTCTTCGATCCAGCCGATCTAGCCTTTGCCGTCGCTGCTCGGCGCGGCTACCTGATCCGACATCCCGCTGATGGTTCACCCTACCTCGTGCGCTGGTGGCAAGGCTATGGCAGCGTGCTTGACTTGACCAATCCTGAAGCGGTAGCGTGGTGGCTGAGCGAACTGCGCGCGTTGCAAGCTGAAACCGGGGTTGACGGCTTCAAGTTTGACGCTGGCGAAGCCAACTTCATCCCGCTCGACGCCATCTGCTATGCGCGAGAGCCGCGCCGCCGCTACGCCGACCGCTACACCGAGTTTGTCGCCGACCACTTCGCCTACACCGAAGTGCGCGCCGGTTGGCGCAGCCAGCGCCGCGGCATCCTCTTCCGCGAGTGGGATAAGTGGAGCCGTTGGGGAATTGATAACGGCTTGCACAGTGTGCTGACGCAGGCGCTAACCCTGAGTGTCTGCGGCTTTCCGTTCGTGTTGCCCGATATGATCGGCGGCAACGCCTACCAAGATGAAGTGCCCGACGGCGAACTCATGGTGCGTTGGACGCAACTGAGCGCATTGTTGCCAACCATGCAGTTTAGCGTTCACCCGTGGCAGTACGGCGCTGAAGTTGATGCGATTTGCCGGCGGTATGCCCACTTGCACACAGAACTTGACTCGTATCTCGCCGAGCTGATCGACGAAAACCTGCGCGACGGCACGCCGCTGGTGCGCCCCCTGTTCTGGCACGATCCCAATGATGAGCAAGCGCTGCGTTGCAACGACCAATTCCTGCTCGGCGCGCGCTACCTCGTGGCTCCGGTGGTGCAGCCGGGCCAGCGCCAACGCGACGTCTACCTGCCGGTAGGCGTCTGGCGCGATTACTGGAGCGGTGCGATCCATCAGGGGCCGGCCCAGTTGACCGACGTGCCAGCGCCGCTCGAGCAGATGCCGCTGTTTGAACGGCAGGAATAGGGGCGGCCCGGCAAGCCGCTGCTCGCGCCCCGGTTGTCATTGCGAGCCCCGCGGTAGGGGCAGAGCGCGGCTCTGTCCTCGCGCGGCTTCGGGCGCTCCGCGCCCTCGCAATGACATACGGGCCTGTCATGGCGTACCGCTATGTGCCTCTCCCAACGCCACAAACGCGATCACCTCAGCCACCCGCGCCCGCCATGCCGCTTCGTTGTGATCGGCGCCGGGAAACTTGCGCGTAATCCAATCGAGGCCGTGCCGATACCCTGCCCGCCGCATCCATTCGTCCATCCGCTGCTGAAACGGCTCATACTCGGCGTCAAGCCCAACCGTGCCGTAATCGAAGTAAAAGCGGTGACGGCCCGGCGGCGGCAAGAGCGCCGCCAATTCATCAACCAAGATATTACCGCCTGCCGGCCAGTGGATCGAGACACAACCCGCGCCGTGAAAGACATCCGGGTAGCGGCAGAGACCGTATAGTGAAACCAAACCGCCCATACTCGACCCCATAATGAAGGTATTGGCTTGATCGGGCAGGGTAGGATAATGGGCATCGACAAACGGCTTGACCTCTTCCACCAGATAGGCCAGATACGCATCCGACACCGGCTCGCCGCCCATCCGCTCGACAATGCCTTCCCATCCGCGCGTCTGGCGGAGCGCCTCGAACGGTTGTTGCGGCGCATATTCGCGCCAGCGTTGATCGGTACACCAAATCCCAACTACAATCGCGCCGGGCCAGCCGCGCTTGGCGCGCAATCGTTCAATCGCCTGATCAACTGCCCAGACCTCGCCATCGGCCCGGAGAGCGGGATCAAACAGGTTTTGGCCATCGTGCATGTAGATGACCGGCAGTCGTTGTTCGCCTATCGCCGCCGGCAGCCAGACATCGACGGGGCGTGATGGAACATAGCGGCTCGTGATATTCGTATGGCGAGTGAGAGGCATAAACCTATTCCCTTTGATTCACTGCGATGTTACTGCCCTAACTGGTACGTGATCACCCCATCGGTGCGGGTGCCGATCCAGAGCACCCGCCGCTGATCAACTGCCAGCGCCAGCGGTTCAGCGCCGGTAAAGCCTGAATCACGCGGCAGAAAATTGCGCCATGTCCGGCCATCGTAGCTGAGCAGAAAGCCGCCGGTGGTGAGCGGGCGGGCCGCGCCGACCCACAGTTCGCCGGAAGCGGTCTCAAGCAAGGTGGTGATCGTCTGCGCTGGCAACTGCCGATTGGCGGTGGTCAGCCACTCCCAGCGCGTGCCATCCCACTGCGCCAGCCCTTCACCTAGCGTCGCCACCCACACGATGCCGTTGTGATCAACCAGAATAGCCGAGACGCCGGCCCCGCCAAAGCCATCGGCACGGTCAAAGTGCTGCCAGACGCCGGTGGCCGGTGTGTAGCGGCTGACCACGCCAAGCCCGCCAAACCACACGGCGCCGGCGGGATCAAGCCCGATCGCAAGCACCAAACCGCCGCGCGCCGCTTGCGGCAACGGCTGCCAGCGGCCATCAGGTTGGCGCACTGCGCCGCCGGCGCTCGTGCCCAGCCAGAGTGTGCCGTCTGACCCAGCGACCATCGTGCGGACAAGTAGATCACGCTGCCCGCCAAGCGTGGGAGTCTGCCATACCCAGTTGCTGCCATTGGTGACGAGTGCCAGACCGCGATTGCTCGCCGCCCACAACCCAGCGCCTGTCTCGGCCAGCGCGTAGACTCGCCCTAATGGTAGGCGCGTCCAGCGCGGCGGGTCTTCGCTCACTGCCGGCGCTTGCCAGATCACCAAGCCGGTCTCGCTGCCGATGGCCACTCGCCCATCGCGTAACGGTTGCAGCGCGTATATCGCTCCCGGCGGCAACCCGCCAGCACTCGGCTTGATGGTGTTCCAGCCAATGCTACCCAGCGTGACCATCACCAATGCGGTGCCGTAGACCGTCGCAATAAAGCCTACCAACAGCGCCAGCGCGATCCACGCATAGCGGGGCGGGCGCAGAAACATGATCTCGCTCCATCCCCAATACTCATTGAGATCACGCAGCCACGTGACGATCCGACCCAAGACCGGCGCCACCAATAACACAATGGGAATGACCAGTGTAAGCGCATACTGCGGCCATTTGACCGGCCACCAGAGCAAGATCAGCAACCCGCTTACAAACCAGACGACCAAATAGCGGCGTTGCGGATCGCGCCAAGCGGCGGGCAGACCGATCAGAGCCAGTAGGGTCAGCCATGGATCAGGGCCGGGGAAGAAGAAGACTTCAGGGTGCCATGCGACCGCCGGCGCCGTGACAACCCAGATCAGCGGTTGGTACCACGGATAGGCGGCGGCCTGCACCTCGCTCCCGTGGGTGTAGGCCGTCCAGAAACCGGCCATAGCGCCAAGTCGCGTCACCGGCTCGCGCCAGATCGTGGGGTTCGCGAGTGCGAAGACCAGCAACGCAAGGCTGACCAACTCAGCCAGCCGCCGCGCATACCACACCCACCCCGTGCGTGCTCGCGGCTGCGCCGTTGCCTCGGCGCGCAACGCAGCCAGCGCGAGCGCCACCATCGCCGGCAAGGCAACGATCGCGTACGACATCTTGGCCGCCGTTGCCAGCCCCCATGCAACGGCGCCGATCCATAGCCAGCTCCGTCGGTAGTGCGTGGCCGGCAGGCCGGCGCGTTGCCATGCGCTGATGGCCGCCACTGCGAGCGCCAACGGCAATGCTTCAAGGTACGCCTGCGCTGTGTATTTGATCGTCAGGGTATGGATAGCCAGCAAGCCGGCGGCCAGCGGACCGAAGCTGAACGCCAGCAACGCAATCGCCAGCGTGCCGAACAGCGCCGCGATTAAGCGTGCCGCCAAAAGGACGGTCGTTTGGTTGGCGCTCTCACCCAACAGCAGCGCGCCGCCGGTATAGACCAGCTTGGCAAGCGCCGGATGCTGGCGGTTGCCGGGGTAATCGATCACTCCCGCCCAATCGCCCTGCCGGATTATGCGCGCATAATCAAGCGCCGCTCCGACATACACCGGCTCATCAAAATCGCGCGGCAGCGCCAAGGCGGCCCACAAGCGCAGCAGCGCGGCCAGTACGATCACGCCGATCAACCAGCCGCGCGACGAAGAAGCGTTCACGGTTGTCTATCCCTTGACACCGCCAACCGTCAACCCCGACACGAGGAAACGCTGAAGCATCAAGAAGACGATGATCGTCGGCAGAATGATGAGCAACCCGCCAGCAGCAAAGTTGCCCCACGGCACACTCATGCTGTTTGCCAGACTGAAGAGACCGGGCACCACCAACTTCATGCTGTCGGGAGCCGGCACCAGCACCGAGGCAAAGATAAAATCACCCCACCCTGCCAAGAAGCCCAGCAGCGCGGTGACTGCCAATGCGGGGCGGGCCAGTGGCAACGCGATCAAGATAAATGACTGGATCGGCCCGCAGCCATCAATCATCGCCGCCTCTTCCAGCTCGATCGGGATCGTATCGAAATAGCCCTTCATATTCCATGTGCTAAAGACCAGCGTGCCAGTGGTGTAGGCAAGGATCAGACCCTCATGCTTGCCGTACAAACCCAGCGCCGTCAGCAACTGCGCCACCGCCACCAGACTCAACACGCCGGGGAAGGTCTGAATGGCCAGCAGAAGAATGAGGGCAAACTCGCGGCCATAAAACTTAAACCGCGAGAAGGCAAATGCCGCCGAGGTCGTAATCACCAGCGAGGCCACCGTCGTCACGCCGGCCACATACAGGCTATTGCGCAACCACGTCAGCAGCGGACGGTCAAAGATCATCGCCCGGTAATTCTCAAACGTCCACTCGGTAGGAATAAACATACCGAGCAAATTGAGGGTGTAGAGCCGGTCGCCGGTGCGGCCCGAAGCCAGAAAGGCAAACCAGAGCGGATAGACGGCAAACAACACCCCAAGGATCAGGATGGTGTACTGCAAGACGAAGACCGGTCGCGAAGGTTTGCGGATCATGACTCGTAGGCCCCTTTCGTGATGCGCGTCAGCCGCAGGCTATAGAGCGTCGCCGAGAACAGGAAGATAAAGAGAATGACCGAGAAAGCCGTCGCGTTGCCGAAGTTCTGGGTTTGGAAAATCTGCTTGTAGGCATAGACAATCACAAATTCAGTTGCGCCGGGACGGCCAACCTCATTGACCGGCCCGCCGCCGGTGATCGCCCATGCGGTGCCGAACATCTGAAACGCGGTAATCGAGGTCAGCACCGTGGCCGGCAATACCGCCGGACGGATCAGCGGCAACGTAATCCGGGTAAGTTGCTGCCACCACGAAGCGCCATCAAGTTCTGCTGCCTCATAGACATCGCGCGGCACGGCTTGCAACGCGCCAAGGATCACGATCATGAAGAAGGGGTACGAAAACCACGTATCAACCAGCACGATAATCAGAAACGCGCTGACCGGATCGCGCAGCCACAACGGGCCGGCAATGCCGAAGAAGGCCAACACCTGATTAATCGTGCCTTGCTCGCGGAAGAAGAACTGCCAGATCAAGGCGATCAAGATCGCCAATGACGATGCTGCCCATGGCACAAACAGCATCACACGGAAGAATGTCCGGCCGGGGAGGTTCTCGCTATTTAAGATCAGGGCAAACGTCAAGCCGAGCAAGAAGCTAAACGGCACCCGCGCAATCACAAAGAGTAGCGTGCGGAAGACCACCACCACAAAATCGCCGGTGCGCATGAGGACATCATATGCCTGCGCCACATTGACCACAGCGGCCAGAATAAACCCCAATACCAACGCCCCCAGCCAGACAATCGACGGTGCAACCGGCGGTTCCATCATCTTTTCGAGTCGCCGGTTAATAAACCCAGCCGTAATTAGCGGCACGAAACACAGGGCAATCGCGGCCAACGCGCCCAATGCTTCGGGGGTGAAGAGATTGCCAATCAGATTGGCATAGTTAGCGAAGAGCGGGTCTTGCAGGCGGTACGGTTGGCCCATCCCTACCGGCGCGCTAGTGCGGAATTGCGGCCAGCAGAGCGGGTCAAGCACACTGGTGAGAAAGACGCTGCAATCAGGATTGGGCCGAAAACGGTTGCGATTGGTAAACGAGGTATAAACGCTGAGCAGAATGGGATAGATATTAAACAGCAGAATGCCGATAATGGTGGGCCCGGTGAAGAGCAAAACGGTGAGCGCCTTGCGGCGATTAGACCACGACACCATGTGCGTTACCTCACTGGAAGCAGCCGGAAGGCTATTGAGCGGACGCCGGGCACCCGACCGGCGCGACGGTAGCGAGTGAGCCGGACGGCAAGGTCCGGCTCATATTCATCATCAGCGTTGACGATGCAGCAGGGCAAGCTGTTGTACCTTGCACTGCCGCCACCACCTTACTTCATCTGCATAATGGCCGCTTCAATCGCCTGCGCGGCGGCAGCCAGCGCATCGGCCGGCGACTGCGTGCCCGTCCAAATCGCGACGCTCGCATCACCCACCGGACCCCACTGGGCCGAGGCAAACGGGGTATTCGCCATCGGCACGCCAGCATTCAACGCCGCGCCAAAGCCGGCCAATGTCGGCAACGCCGCCACTTCCGGATTCTTCAACGCCGCAGTCGCCGCCGGCACCGTCTTGTTGGTCAGCGCCAGCTTGGCCTGCACCTCGGCGCTGGTGAAGTACTTCATAATGTCGAGCGCCACCTCGGCGTTGCCGCGCTCAACCGCATTGCGGGTCAGCATGAGGGTCTTGATGCCGACGAAGGGCTTACCTAGCGGCAGAATGTCGTAATCAACGCCGTCCTGCTCGATTCCGGCAATCGCCCACGGGCCAGTCCACCACATCGCCGCCTTGCCCTCGGCCAGCGCCGCCTTGCAGATGTCGTAGCTCTGCTCGCTGAACGAGGCCTTGCTTATTTCGGCCAGCCACTCGCCACCCTTGATCATTTCAGGGGTGTTGACGTAGACTTTTCCTTCGTCATCAACGTAGCTCGGCACGCCATAGCCGAAGTAGATCGGTGCAACGTGATAGGCATCGCTGCCGCCAAAGCCCTGATTGCAGACCAGTGTCTTGTCGGGGTTGGCTGCGCGGAAGTCCTTCGCCATCTGCAACAGCTCATCGAGGGTGGTCGGCAGCTTCATATCGCCGATCACCTTCTTGTTGTAGATCAGCGCGATGCCTTCCTGCGTCTCCGGCAAGGCCCAAATCTTGTCTTGCCAGATCACGCCGTTGACCGCCGCCGGCTCGTAGGTGCTGCGCAGGAAGTCTTCGGTAATGCCGTAGTCGTTGAGGGCGACGATGTTGCCCACCAACGCCTGCTGGCCGATCTGGTCATTGGCCCACCCAATGATATCGGGGCCTTCACCAGCCGGGATAGCCACGTTGAGCGCGTTGCTTACGTCTTCAGGCTTCGAGAGGTCAATCTTTACGTTCGGGTGGGAAGCCTCATAGTCACGGAACGCCTGCTCAATTGCGGTGAGGTACGCACCATCCCACTGGTGCCAGATGCGGATGGTAACCTGCTGGCCGGAAGGTGCAGTGGTGGGTTGCTCGGCCGGAGCAGCGGTCGGCTGAGCCGGAGCAGCGGTCGGCTGAGCCGTCTGGCCGCCGCCACACGCCGCCAGCATCATGGCCGCGGCAAGGAACATAGCGATCAAGGCACGCTTCATTGCATTCACGGTTGTACTCCTTAACTGTGTCTACGACGACGAAAGCACTCTGAAGGGAAATTTGTGCTAACGGGCGAACAAATCCGGCATGAACTGAGCGGTATGCGACAATTGAATGCGATCCACCTCCTTTCTACGCATTCAACAGGAGCGCATCACGCGCAGCCGGGAAGGAGAACAGGTATACGTGGAGGCCGGCATTGCTTCTCGCCATTGTCAGGCAAGAGGCCAGCCAAAGGGCATTTGGGGATGTTTCCCTCCCCTGCGCTGGACGACAATAGTTGTACTAGACATTGTTTTATTTACAACCTTTTCAAGCACAACTATACCGCACTCCTGCGCCCCTGTCAAGTGGGCGCAAGTAATTATACCGCAGAATACAAGAGCATAGCGGGACACTAGTACCCCATTGCCCCGCCATGTGGCGGCCCGTAGGGTCATAGCGTCACTATGACCCTGGGAGCAAGCGTCGCTATGACCCTACACCCCTACGGGCCGTACCGCCAACGGACATAGTGCTGCCCGACGTTGCCCATCTCGACCCGCCAATTCGGATCGTTGTCGGGGGTGTAGGTCAGCACGCGCCGTTCAAAGGCCTGCATCAGCACATCTTTCTCGACGCCGCCGACTTTGACCCGCGCCCAGTAGGGTTCGCTGATCGGCAAGCCCATCACGAAGAGCCAGTCGATGATCTGGCGGTTGACATACCGGCCATTTTCGAGCACGACTCCCTGTTGGGCAAAGTAGTCGAGGAAGACTTGGGGGATGTTGTGACCAAGGGTTGGTTCATAGCGACCGATCCACACGTCGTAGCGGGCCAGATCGGACCGGTCAACCACCGTGCCGTCGCGGTTGAGGAAGGCGGTCACTACTTGCCCGGTTTGATCCGGCGCGCGGTTTTGGTTGACCGGGAAGGCGACGCTGCGCAGCGTGGTGTAGGTCGGTGCGTTAGGGTTAACGGCAGCCGGATCGCCGGCCACTGCCTCGTTGGCCGGCGCGCGATCTTCAAACTGGGCATCGCCAAGCTGCATCCGCCCGGTCAGCATCTCGACGACGAGCAAGCCATTGGTGACGTACCACTGGTTGCGCGGCGCATCCGGGTTATTGATCTCCATCCGGCTCTTGTCAAAATACTGCACCAAGCGGCTGCCACCAGGGCTTTGCGTGTATGGTTCGCGCATCGCGCCACTGATCGGTTGCGGCCCCCAAATCCACGAGCGCGGGCGTAGGCCCGGTGCGCCGCCGGCCACCGGTTGATCGGTGCGCTGCCAGACGTTGCGCATTGCATCGTCGGCAAAGGCGCCATTGGCCGGCACAAAGCCGTCGCTCACTGGAGGCTGCGGTGGTGCGGGTGGTTGCGGCTGGGCCGCTCCCGGCTGATAGATGAGGTAGATCGGACGTGGCCCGACATCGAGTGTTACGACGCCTCCCGGTGCGGCTTGCTGGCGTTGCCCGCCGTCGCGATCAATGATTGTCACTTCGGCGTCGGCGCTAGGGATGCGCACCTGCCCGCCATCAACCGCCCAAATAACCTCGACCACGCCGCGATCGGCGGCGAAACGGGCGGCGTAGGCTTCCGGCCCGCTATAGCCGGTCAGATCGTCGAGGTAGATCACCCCTTCACCGGTGCGGCTATCGGGGTCGTCGTCAATCACAATCGCCTGCAACGTGATCTCGCCATCGAGTTTGCCATCGACAAAGCGAATCCGGTTGCCCGGTTCGACGGGGCCATTCACTGCCGCCACTAGTTGCTGCCAGCCGGGAGGGCCGATCTTGCCGAGCCGGTATTGCAAGATTTCGCCTTGCGTATCGCGCAATTGTACTTTGAGATCGAAGCTGCTGCCGTCACCATACACCCAAAGCCCAATTTGCGATGTGCCTGCAGGGAACGTGATCGCTTCGCGCGGCGTGAAGCTGACGTAATCGTTGCCGGTAGTGGTGAAGCGGTAGCGTACCTCAGCCGCACCGCCGCCGTTGCGTACTGGTGCGCTACTCTGACCAATCGAGCCATTGCCGGTAGGGAAGGTCTGCCACGCTATCGCTCGCTCAAAGTCAAATGCGACTCGCGCTTCGCTCAACCGGCGCAAACCGAGCGGCTGCCGTCCGCCTACCTGCTGGTTGAGGGTGCGGAAGGCGTTGAAGGCCGGTTTGAATTGGCTGTAATCGCCTTGTCCGTTGCCGTAGCGTAAGAGGCCGTAGGCGTTAAACGGCGCGCCATTGCGCAGTTGCATGTCTTTGAAGCGGTACATGATGATCCGCTCGACGCCGGCTTGCCGCAACAGCGCCATCGCCCGGATCAGATAGTTCGCCTGCGTTTCCACATCAAACGCCTGCTCGCCGGTGCGATCGGTCGGGCTATCGGCCCAGCCGAATTCAGTCACCCAAATTGGTTTGGGGCCAAGCCGGGCGGCTAACGTCTGAATCGCGCCAATCCCGACCGTATCAATCGAACCGGCTTCCGGGCCGAGCGGATCGGTATAGGGATGCAGCGCAATGATGTCGAATGATCCCCAAGCGCCGTTGTCGGCGATGGCTTGCAAGAACGAGCCAGCCGGTTCAGGCGAGACAATGCCGGCGGCCAGCACCGTTGCGCCCGGATCAGCACCTTTGATCGCAGGATAGACCGCGCGCAACAGCGCAGCATACGCTGCCGGATTGGGCGCTGGCCGCCAATACACCGCATTATCCGGTTCGTTCCACACCTGCCAATAACGCACGCGATCTTTGTAGCGGTTGACCACCGTCGCGGCAAAATTGGCGAAGAGTTGTGGATCAGGTGGGTAGAAACTACCTTGCGCAGGCGGAATGTTGTCGTCAGCCGGATCGGGCGTGCCCCAACCCACCGCCGGGTAGAGCAGGCCTACGATATTGACCCCGCGTTGCACCAATTCATTCACCGCCCGATCGGTGAACGTCCAATCAAATTGGCCGGGACGCGGTTCGATCCGGCCCCATTGAAACTCCTCGCGCACCCAGCCTAAACCGCTCTGGGCAATCACGTCGGCGGGCCGGTTCAGTGAGTCAGGGAAGGGGTAGCTTGCAGCGATGTGGGTATTCGCGCCAAAGACTGAAGAGTTCGCCGATTGTGCAACCGGCAATACGGCAGGCCAGTCGGCCAGCAGCACTCCAACCAGCAGTAACAAGCTGAGATGGCGGGCATAACTCATACTGCATTCCTCTTCAAACTACAATAGATCAATAAACGTAGTATACCGGTTTGGCTGGCCAAAAACGGTAACACTTTCTGCAAAATTTGGCGCCGGCCACATCCTGCGATGGGCCGGCGGTTGCCTATTGGCGTCGAGTATCGATCCGGATTACCGCGACACAAGCGGGATCATCACGTGGTGTTGCGCCGGCAGCGTTTCAATTGGCACGGCGTAGGCCAGCGACGGCAAGCCAGCGTTATCGATGAACCGGACGTACATTGTGGTTGTGTCGAGCGGAACCGTAGCGAGCGACAGGTCGTTATTCAGCGGTAACGTTATCTCAGGTGCGTAAGGCAAGCGGAGCGCACTGGTAAAGGCACGTTGGAGGCTCACCTCAACGGCGCGGGTTGCTTGTGGCGCTTGGGCGCGAATGATGAGGGTTTGGCCATTCAGACGCGCCGGTTCGGTGAGATGGTATTCCGGCGCCGGGCCAAGCCCGCTGACCGTCACGGTTTGCGTGACGATCCCAGAGGTATTGCCGGCCAGATTGACTGCACGAAACTCAACCACATACTCGCCATCGTAGAGCGGCAGCTCGAACTGCGCTAGCTCGCTCGCATTGTTGTATGTGCCATCCACCGGCTCAACGAATTGCCAGTCGCTCTGATCCACGCGATACTCAATCGCGGTGATCGGATTAACGCTCACATCAGGTTGCACTGGCGAAGGATAGGGCAGATCGCGCGCCGCCAGCTTAACCAGCGGACGCTGGCCCGGCGCTTGCTGCACGGCAGTCAGCGTCAGCGACGGCATCGTATCAAGCACATCAATGATCCCATCACTATCACTATCACGGTAGCCAAGCTGCACCCGCGCCGAGGCATCGACGGCGCCGGTGATGAAGCTGTTGATCAATTCCCGCATAATACTGGATTCATTAGTGCCGCAGTTGTTAAACATGCTGTTGGTTGTGGGGGCAAACAGATAGCCGCTACGCTGATCGCATCTGACTCCGGCGGCGCTGTATTGATCAAGCGCGCCGAAGAGATGGGCGAATTCGTGGGCAATCACTGCCCGCAGCCACTGGATGCTATACGGGCCGGCATCAGAAGTAATCACGCTAAAGGGGCCATTGAGATACGCATACGCGAAGCGATTATCGGCGAAGTAACCATCATCACGCGCGCTATTGACGATAAAGAACGTTGTCGCCCAATCAGCACCACGCTGGTCGCGCAAGTCAAACGCCGCTTGGAAGGCTTGTTCAAAATAGTTGTTGCTGGTGTACCCCAATGCCCACAAGACATCACTAATCCAAAGGCTCTCTTGCGCCAAGCCATAGCGGATCGGCTCGTAGCGGGTCGGCACAACTTGCACCACCAGATCGAACTCGAGGCGGGCAGCGGGCAGCCGTTCACGCCACCAATCGA
Source organism: Chloroflexus sp. (assembly GCF_034431535.1). Lineage (GTDB taxonomy): Bacteria > Chloroflexota > Chloroflexia > Chloroflexales > Chloroflexaceae > Chloroflexus. The sequence continues at coordinate 16,553 of NZ_DAOUDC010000005.1, forward strand.
GGGCAGTGCGCACTTGGGCGGTCACCTGCTCGATCTGATCCGCCGTCCAATCTTCCCTCGAAGGATCAACCACGCCATTGCTCTCTGGCAGCACTAACCGCACGGCAACGCGCCCTGCGAGGTACTGGCTGGGCAAGCGTAGGTCTTGTTCGCTATCGACAGCAAACGCGAGTGATGCCGGCATCGGGGCAATAAGTACGTCATCAACCGGCAGCGGCAAGTTCGGTTCCCCCTGCGGGGCGGCGTGGAGGGCGGGGATAGGCGCGATGACCAAGCAAAGCAGCAGGCTGAGAAGAAGGTTAGCACGCATAGCGGCCTCGCTCGGCTAGAATGAGAGTGAGTGGCAAAGCCGTTTCTTGATGTCACTGTACCGTGCGTAAGCGCAGATGCCGAGGGGCGAAAGAGTCCTGTCGTTGCTCTACAGGGAGGGGCATCCGGTAACGACAGGAAATAGGAGCAGCGTACTAGTACTAATTGTTCAATCAGCGATAGCGGTAGCGGCGTTGGTAAGCATTACTTTAACTGAGTGACGCTGTACAATACAGTTGGGATACACGTTACGCAGCGCTATCCACGGAGGAGGCCGGATGGGATCGTTACTCTCGTGGTTGATGCAGATTCAGCACCCAAACGAAGATGTCGTCCGGCGCGGGCGGATCATTCTGGTGTTAGCCTTGTTTGCCAATGCCATGGCGATCATCGCAATTCCATTAGTGCTGATCGCAACGCCACAAACCGCATTTGAACTTGTCGCGGTTAATCTGCTCGGGCTAGTCGTCTACACGGCGGTGACGATCCTTGCCCGGAAAGGGTTGGTATCGGTAAGCGGGGTCGTCTTTGCAAGCGTCATTTCGTTGCTCACGCTGATTGCCACCTTTGGCTTTTCCAACGATAACACCACCTCATACAGTTCGCCCTTCTTTCTGACCTTTCCCATCATCATCGCTGGGATGGTGCTGAAACCGGCTTTGGTGTGGCTAGCGTTTCTGTTCAATCTGGCCGGTTTGCTCATTGCATGGCGGTTGACCGGCATTCCGCTGTTTGTCGGCCCCTTTGAGAGCGCGCTCCAGAGTGCAGCGATCCTACTGTTGTTTGGCACAACGCTCTTTGCCTTTGTGGGCGGGCGCATCACTGAGCAGGCGTTGCGCGAAACACGCCGGTTTCGTGAAGAAGCCAGCCGGAACGCCTTCCGATTTACGGCGCTCAATGCCGGGTTAGAGATGGAAATCGTGGAGCGAACCACAGCATTGCAAGCAACGTTACGTGATCTCGAGCAGCGCACGGCGGCCCAAGCTCGCTTGCTGGCCGAGAATGAGCAGCAGCGGCAGGTCATCCGCGAGCTGAGCGTGCCGGTGCTGCCGGTGCGCGATACGATCTTGGTGATTCCGCTGATTGGCCCGCTCGATCCGGCGCGCCTCGCCGATCTGCAGCAACAGGCGCTCCGCCAGATTGTCCAGACTGGTGCATGTGATCTACTGCTCGATATCACCGGCGTGCCGGCCATCGATCCGTAGGTCGCGCAAGGCTTGCTGCAAGTGGCTGCCTCTGCCCGGCTGATGGGAACGAGGGTAACGCTGGCTGGAATCAGGCCGGAAGTAGCGCAAAGCTTGGTGAGTCTCGGCATTGATCTCCAAGAGGTGCGCACCGCGAGCACCTTGCAGGCGGCTTTAGCCCAACAGTAGGTGGTTAGGAAACCTACGGCGCGTAGCCAAGCGATACCGAAAAAGGTATAATTGAGCTTACAGACCGAATCCTTGCACATACTTGCAGGAGACGCTATGCAATCCTTCTTTGCGTGGCTAACCCAGATTCAAAGCACGGATGAAGACGATATGCGCCGCGGCCGCACCACGATCATAGTGGCGCTAGTGATGATTGGGTTAGCAGTGCTCGCCATCCCGATCAGCTTGTTGAGCGATACTGCGCTCAGGGGAGGTGCCATTATTACGATCGGCATTACTGCCTATCTTGTGACTATCGCCGTCACCCGGTCGGGCCGGGCTAATCTCGGCGGTTTCATTCTGATCACCTTTATCATCCTGCCGATTTTAGCCCCGATTGCGATCAGCACTTCACCAACCAGTTCCTATACATCGCCCTTCTACCTGCTCCTCTCACTGCTTGTAGCCGGCTTGACCTTGCGCCCGGCACTGATATGGGTGGTCTTGGCGATCAATATCGTGGGGTTATTCATTACGTGGAACATTGCCGGAATACCGCTGTTCGCCAATGCGATAGAAACCTCGCTGAAAGCGGCGGCAGTCTTTTTGCAAATCGGCGCCGCGCTCTTCACCTTTGTCGGCGGAAAAATTACCGATGGCGCGCTGCAAGAAGCGCGGCGGCTGCGCGAGGAGGCGGGGCAGAGCGCGGCTCGCTTGGCAGAGTTGAATGCCAGCTTGGAGGTGCAAGTTGCACAGCGTACGGCAGCGTTGCAAACAGCGTTGCGCGATCTCGAACTACGCGCAGCGGAACAGGCCCGCCTGCTGGCCGAGAATGAACATCAGCGGCAGGCCATCCGCGAGCTGAGCGTGCCGGTCTTGCCGGTGCGCGATACCACCTTGGTGATGCCGCTGATTGGCGCGATTGATACCACCCGCCTAAGCGATATGCAGGAGCATGCGCTCGATCAGATTGAACAGACCGGTGCGCGTGAACTATTGATCGATGTTACCGGCGTTCCGGTGATCGATACACAAGTGGCCAAGGGGCTGATTCAGCTTGTGGAAGCGGCGCGCTTGATGGGGACGCGGGTGATGCTGGCTGGGATTCGGCCCGAAGTGGCTCAGACGCTGGTTTCGCTCGGCGTGGATTTGAGCAGTATTCTCACCTTCAGCACGTTACAGGCGGCACTGGTGAAGCGGTCATAGCCACGAAAAGACACAAACAACACAAATTTTTTGGGATGATCGGCCTTCATCACCCGCCGCTACCTTCTTTTTAAGGGGCGGACAGAACATCTGATCGGGAACCCGGCCCTGATGGGCCGAGCTAGGATGACGAAGCCCGATGCGCGGGCGATGGCCCTCACCACTAGCCCCGCTCACACAGGCGCGGGTTCAAGGGCGGACAGAACGTATGAGCGTAAATGTGGTTGATGGCGTTGCTATCACCGTTTCGCCCTCACCACTAGCCCCGCTCACACAGGTGCGGGAGAGGGTAGCAGAGCTACGCTTTGAGGCATTGCACTGCGATCAACGGTTGTACTCAATGTTTTGTCCGCCCCGCTGTCTCCTTCTCCCACGGTGCGGGAGAGGGGACAGGATACGTATTCGCCAAGCACGAGCGCGAAGAGCGCGTGCTTTACGCCGATGGCGCATCCTCTTGTTCGCCGGACGGCGGGGCAAGCTGCGGCAACACCCCGCTATCGCCGAGCAAGCCGGTGCGCAGGTAGACCATCAGTTTCTTGCGAGTGTCGGCAATATCGTTGCTGCGCATGTGCAACTGGCCGATCCGATCTTGCGGGGTAAAGCTGGCTTCACCCTTCTCCATCGTCAACCGGCTGGGATCGTAGGTTAAATTCGGCGAGCTGGTATCGAGGATCGAGTAGTCGTTGCCGCGGCGCAGGCCAATTGTCACTTCGCCGGTGATCAGGCGGGCCACCCAACGCTGCAACGACTCGCGGATCATCATCGCCTGCGGGTCAAACCAGCGTCCGGCGTAGAGCAAGCGGCCCAGTTTGCGCCCGTACTCGCGGTACTGGTCAATGGTATCTTCGTTGTGGATGCCGGTCACCAACCGCTCGTAGGCGATGAAGAGCAACGCCATACCCGGCGCTTCATAGATCCCGCGGCTCTTGGCCTCGATAATCCGGTTCTCGATCTGATCGCTCATACCTAGCCCGTGCCGCCCGCCGATCCGGTTGGCCTCGGCCATCAAGGCGACGTGATCGGGGAAAGTTACACCGTTAATCGCCACCGGAAAGCCCTCTTCAAAGGTAATTCGCACCTCTTCGTACTCGATCGGCACCTCAGGACGCCAAAAGGCGACTCCCATGATCGGGTTGACGATAGTGATATTGCGGTCGAGAAATTCGAGATCCTTGGCCTCGTGAGTCGCCCCCAGCATATTCGAGTCGGTCGAATAGGCCTTCTCTGCCGGCATGCGGTACTCAAGACCGGCTTGGCTCAAGTAGGCCGACATCTCGGCCCGCCCGCCCAATTCGTCGATAAAGGCTTGGTCAAGCCATGGCTTATAGATGCGCAATTCAGGGTTGACGAGCAAGCCGTAGCGGTAAAACCGCTCAATATCGTTGCCCTTGTAGGTGCTGCCATCGCCCCAGATATTGACGCCATCTTCGCGCATCGCCGCCACCAGCATCGTGCCGGTGACCGCGCGGCCCAGCGGGGTCGTGTTAAAATAGGGTAGGCTGGCGGTGGAAATGTGGAACGCGCCGCACTGGAGCGCGGCCAAACCCTCGGCCACCAACTGATGGCGGCAATCGATCAGGCGCGCCGCCTCGGCGCCATACATTAAGGCCCGGCGCGGAATGTCTTCGTAGTCAGGCTCGTCAGGCTGGCCCAGATTAGCGGTGTAGGCGTAAGGGATCGCGCCTTTGGCGCGCATCCAGTGGATCGCGGCGCTAGTGTCAAGGCCGCCGGAAAAGGCGATACCGATCTTCTCACCAACCGGCAGGTGTTGCAATATTTTGGCCATGGCGCTACTCGTTTCTGGTCTGCGAAATGATGTTCACTCGTTCCGCCGTATTATAGCAGGGAAGTATACACCCTACGACGCTGCAACCAAACGCAGCCGAGATGGTACAATAATTATAAAATATTGGTTAAACAACGGCTGATTTATTAATCGAGCATTGCTATGGATCTACGCGCGCGCCTCATTCTCTCACTTTCACCGCTGCTGGTGGCGCTGGTGATTATGGGGGTGGTGGCTCTCTACTCACAGCAACGCGTTGCTGCGGCCATTGCAGCAGTTGACCGCAGCGCCAGCGATCTCGTGCAAGTAGCCCAAGGTGAGTCGCTCATTTTGTTTGAACAGTATCATGTCAGTGAATTGATCACTGGACATGAGCTTGATCGGAGCCGGATCGATCAGATTCGCGCCGCAACGAGCAAGTTCTTCTCGACGTACACCCAACTTGATAGCGGTTTCATTGAGTTAGAACTTGTGGCGCGCTATAATGTGATGGTCGAACAACACGATGCTGCGTTGGTCTTCCTTGATCGCGGCGATCGCCAACGCGCTCAAGAGTTGATTAGTTCTACTGATTATCATCGCAATATCCGGGCCATCCACAGCTTGGCAATCGGCGCACAACGCGAGTACGAAACGCGCTACATGCAGCGCATAGCAGCGCTCGAACGGATCGCGAACGAAAGATTCTGGATCGCATCAGCATTGGTCGGTGTTGCGGTGTTGATGGCGCTGGCCTTGGCCGTATCGTTGATCTGGCAGGTCGGCAAGAGCGTCGATCGGCTGACCGCTGACGCCGAACGCTTAGCGCATACTGACGATCGTGGCCAGCTCAGCGCCGTTAGTTCGATCAACCAACTCCAGCGGCTGCGCGATGCCTTCCAGTATCTCCTCGACACGAATCACGATCGCCAACAGCAACTCACTGCCGCGATAGAGGCTCAGCAAGCCCAGCTTGAGCGCGAAGTGCAATTGCAGGCGACGATCCGGGCGCTCAGCCTGCCGATAACGCCGCTCGGCCCGCAGACGATTTTTGTGCCGCTGGTCGGCCATTTCGACGCCGAACGCAGCAAACAGCTTGAGCAAACGGTGCTCAACGCGATCCAACAGCGGCGGGCGCGCACGGTGGTGATTGATATCAATGGTCTAGCGACGCTTGATGCGCACAGTATTGCGACGCTGATCCGGGTTGGGCGCGGGGCGCGTCTGCTCGGCGCACAAAGCATTTTGGTCGGCACCCGGCCCGAACAGGCGCTGCTCCTTGCCGATATGCCGTCTAACCTATTCCGGTTTGCCCGTGATATTCCGGCTGCGCTGAGTCTCGCTGGCTAACACTCTGCTATAATGCAGTGCGTTATCGCCCATGGTACGAAGGAGGCCATAGCATGCACATCGTGGTGTGTCTCAAGCAGGTCCCCCGCGACAATTCGGTCAAGATCCGGCCCGATCTGACCATTGACGCCGAGGGGATTGAGAAGATCATTAACCTCTTTGATGAATACGCTCTCGAAGAGGGGATTCGCTGGAACGAGCAGCACGGCGGCAAGGTGACGGCACTATCGATCGGCACCTCTGAATGGGTTGAGCAGTTGCGGCGGGCGCTGGCGATGGGAGCGACCGATGCGCTGTTACTGAGCGATCCGGCCTTTGCCCAGCTCGATACGATTGCCGCTGCGCGGGTGGCCGCCGCCGCGATCCGCAAGCTCGGCGATGTGGATGTGGTGATTACCGGTCGCAATAGCACCGACGATGAGAGCGGCGCGTTCGCGCCGGCGCTGGCCCGCTTGCTCGGCTGGCCGCAATTGACCTACGTCGGCAAAGTGCTCGAACTCCAGCCGGGTGGCACGGTCAAGGTCGAACGCCACCTCGAAAGTGTGATCGAGACGGTAGCGTGCCGCTTGCCGGCAGTGATGTCGGTGATTAAGGATATTAACGAACCGCGTTACCCGTCGTTGCTCAAGATCAAGCGCGTGGCCAAGGTTGAGCCGCCGGTATGGACGGCAGCCGATCTAGGATTGAGCGCCGCCGATCTGACTCCAGCCGCCCAACTGGCCGAGCGGGTGCCGCCGCCGCCACGCCCGAAGGGCGAGATGATCGATGGCCCCGACGCTGCCGCCAAGGTGCGCAAGCTGGTCGATAAGTTGCTGGAGTATCAGGTTATTTAAGCGCGGAAAGGAGCCGATCATGAGCAACGTGTTGGTTATTCTCGAAGCAGTCGGCGATGATCTGGCCGCCATTTCGCGCGAATTGCTCGGCAAAGGGCGGCAGTTGGCCGATGCGTTGGGCGGCTCGCTGGCGGCGCTGGCGATCGGCCCCACGACCGCGGTCGCGGCGCGGGCCGGCCAGTTTGGCGCCGATCAGGTCTATACCGTCAATGCGCCGGCGCTGGCTCAGTACACCACCGATGGCTACGTCGCAGCGGCGAAGGCAGTGGTGGAGGCATGCAATCCGGCGCTGATTCTGGCCGGCACGAGCTTCCAGATGCGCGATTTTGGCGCGGCGCTGGCCACCGATCTCAATGCTGGCTTGGTCGTTGACGCGACCGATCTGCAGGTAGTAGATGGCGCGATCCGGGCCACGCGCCCATCGCACGGCGGCAATGTGATCAATACCTACCAGTTTGCCGCCGGCAAGCCGGTGGTGGCGCTGGTGCGCAAGCAGAGCTTCCCCGAAGCCGCGGCCCAGCCCGATCGCAGCGCGCCGGTGACGGAATTGGCGGTTGCGAACCTCACCCCGCGCACTGAGGTGCAGGCGGTGGCGCCGAAGGCCGGCGCAGTCAACCTGACTGATGCGGCGATTATCGTCACCGGCGGGCGTGGGTTGGGCAACAAAGACAACTACTACCGCCTGATCCCGCCGCTGGCCGAGGCGCTGGGTGGCGCGTATGGCGCCTCGCGCGCGATCGTGGACGATGGCTGGGTGCCGTATGAGCATCAGGTCGGCCAGACTGGCAAGACGGTCAGCCCCAAACTGTACATCGCCGCTGGCGTCAGCGGCGCGATCCAGCATTTGGCCGGCATGCGCACCAGCCGCACGATCGTGGCGATCAACAAAGACCCCGAAGCGCCGATCTTCCGCATCGCTACTCTCGGCGTGGTCGGTGATGTCAACGAGATGTTGCCGTTGCTGACCGAAGAGGTCAAGGCGCGGTTGAACCGGTAACGAAGGTATCACCCTCACCCCTATGCCCCCTCTCGCACCATGTGGGAGAGGGGGATTTTTGCACGAAAAGGAGGAAATTATGCTGCTGATGGCTGTAATGCCCTCACCCCCAGCCCCCTTTCGCTTTCGGGGGTAGGTATTTGCGGTGAGTCAGCCCACCTCCGCGCACCCCGATCCGTGGTGCATCCTGACGGATCTGGCCCCTGGTATTGCCAACCGTGCGAGGGATGGCCTGTGCGCGTGGTGCGAACCGGGCTTCCCATGCACCAGGCGCGGTGGCTGGCAGGGGGCAGATAATCCGCACGACCGACCCCGACCGCGCCGCGCGGCGGTGGCTCGCCCGCGCGCTGGTCAGGTCTGGATGATGACCATCGGCGCCGATCGGGAAACTGGCCCGCCAGCATCCTGCCCAGACCTACCGGATCGCCGCCCGGTGCTAGGTGGCATCCAACACGACCGGATGCGCCCCATCCGGCCGGGTCGCCGTGGCTGGTGGTGGCTGCTCGGCCACGTGATCTAGCAGGGGCCGCTGCCCATGCCACAGCAGGTGGTTCCCGAACCGTGGCCGATGACCCCCGCCCTCGCGCGCGCGGGATCACCCGTCCGCACCGATGACCACCGAGCACCGGTTCTCGCAGCAGGAGGTGATCCGATGAAATACCTACCCCCGAAAGAGCGGGGAGGGGGATTGGAGCCTCCCCCCCCCAGCGGGGGGCTGGATGGTTTTTGTGCATTTTGTGGCTTTTCGTAGCTGTTCATCCCGCGCAGCGGGCGATGGCTGCACTGCTACGCCACCTTTGCCTTTGCCGCCGGCAACGCACGCGCCAACGCATCTTGGAGAGTGGCAAAGGTCTGGATGCCTTGCAAATCGATATTCATTGCTACGAGTGCTTGGGCAACTTCCGGGCGGATGCCGATGAGACATACTTGTGCGCCAAGCAGACGCGCCGCTTGGACGATAGCGATTACGCCCTTGGCACCGCTTCGTCAACAACCGGCACGCCGGTAATATCGATACAATAGCACCCGCGCGCGCCATTGATCGATAGCGTCAAGCGCCCGTTGATTGATGTCGTCAAGCCGTCGGCGATCAAGCTCACCGATGAGCGGCATGACCAAAATATGATCCCGTCACCGGCAAAATCGGCACACTTAGGTTGCGGATGACTTCGCGCTGTTGTTCGAGGGCGGCGCGCATCCGTGACTGCTCGTAAAATTGCGCTTCAGGTTTGCTGACTGTCTGGCGCAAATCGCTGGTGCGTTGGGCGACTTGCTGTTCGAGTCCTTGCTTGATCTGCTGCAACTCGGCGTTAGTTTGTTCGCTCTGCTGCAACGCGGTTTCTAGACGGATATAGTTTTGCCACAGGAGCAGCAGAATAATCGCCACGACCATCGAGGTAATAAGGATGGTGGGCGGGCCCATCAGTTCGATGGTAATGGGCGTGAATAGATGAAGGTAGACGCCGAAGGAGACAATAAATATGGCCAAGACAAGAGCGGCGATATTCATGACGCGAAGCACTTCCCGACCAAGATACGGTTGCGCGAGTGCAATCATCATTAGCGGTCCTAAGATCGGCACCACGAGCATCTCTGGCGCCACAATCGCGATCAAGAGCGCATACGCAGCGATCGCGCCGCACATCAGATAAATGGCGGTTTGAATATGGTCTTGCCGGTTGAGCCAAAGTGAAACGAGTTGCGCTGCTAGGCACACCCCGCCGCCAGCCGCAAGGATATAGAGCTGAGTCAGTGCGAAGAATGCACCGGCAACAAGAAACACCACAATGGTGATGCTCGTAGCTACGACAGCCTAGACCAGAAATTGGCGTAAGGGTTGGCTGCTGCGCGAAACCGCTCCGAGCCGAACTGTCATAACGACTACCCCCACTAAAGATCACTCCGCGCAGGTGATTTCATTGAAGCGATCCTGCTTCCACCACAATCAACTCCCGCGGGAATGTGGTCAACGACCGACTGCCTTCGGCGGTGATCACGACGTCATCCTCGATTCGCACGCCAAACCGGCCCGGCAGGTAGATGCCCGGTTCGACAGTGAAGGTTGTACCCGGTAATAACGGCGCATCGCTACCGGCGACGATATTCGGTAATTCGTGGGTTTCGCGGCCAAGCCCATGGCCGGTGCGGTGGACAAACGCTGCGCCGTAGCCGGCAGCCTCGATTACGTTGCGTGCAGCGATGTCAATCTCCGCGCCGCTGGCGCCGGGACGGGCAGCAGCGCGGCCAGCGGCATTGGCGGCCAGCACAATCTCGTAGACGTGGCGCGCTGCTGGTTCTGGCTCACCGATGGCAATCGTGCGGGTGATGTCGGAATGATAACCGTGATACACGGCGCCGCAATCGATAATGACCAGATCACCGGGTTGCAGCAGCCGGTCGCTGTTTTCGTGATGCGGGTTAGCGGCATTTGGGCCGCTGGCCATCATATTGGCAAAGCTTTCGCTGTCGGCCCCCGCCGCTATGATCGCGTCGCTCAGCATCCGCGACAGCGCACGTTCACTGATGCCGGGACGCACCTGCGCGATGAAGACGTGCAAGGCCTGCTCGACTATCGCGACCGCCCGTTCCATCAACGCTAGTTCCTCAGCGTCTTTGACCATGCGCAGCTCGCTCAGCAACGGGTCAACGTCGCTGGTCTGCAAACCGGGGGTGACTGTCTCGAGCGCGCGCAGCTCCATCACCCGCATCACCGTATACTCAACCGCCAGCGGCTTGGCCGGTGCGCCGGAGCCAAATGCGGCCTCCATACCTGCGGCGAGTGCCCGCAGCGGCCCTTCGGCATCGCTCCACGCTACATATTGCATCGCAAACGGCGCCGCTGCGCGCACCCGCTCCAGTTCGAGCTGCGGCACGACCATCACCGGTTGAGCGCCGCTGGCCGGGATCAGCAGCAGGGTCAATCGTTTGCCGGGGTGAAATTGCAAGCCGGTCAGATAGGCGAGATTGGTGGCCGGCATCAGGGCCGCACCGGCCCATCCACCTTCCGCGAGGCGGTCGATCAACCGCTGAAGACGTGCTGGCATCATGGCCTCCCTCGCTCAGAACTGCGGCAACTGGCCGCGGGCCGCCAACTCTTGCGGCAACAAGAGTGCGTAGAGCATCTCGTTGACCGGAACTGGCACCCCCACTTCGCGGGACAGACGCACCAACGCCCCATTCTGGCTCGCCAATTCAGACGGTCTTCCGGCGATAATGTCGCGTTGCAGCGACGCGGTTCCTTCGTAGGGCATGCTATCAATAAACGCCATCATATTTGGTACTGCGTCGTCAGGCATCGCGATTCCGCGGGCATGGGCAACAGCAACGACCTCTTGCAGGCACCGCTCAACCAGCGGGCGCGTCTCTGGCAATGACCGCCACACGCCAATCGGGGCGCGCGTCGTGGCGCCAAATCCACTCCACGCGCAGATTAACATAAATTTTTGCCAGAGCGCGACGTGAATATCGGCGGGCAGGCTGCCGCGAATGCCGGCGCTCTCAAACGCTGCCTTGATGCGCAATAAGCGCGGTGTCTGCCGGTTATCGAGTTCACCAAAATCGATCGAGGTTGGGTTAACGCCGGCGTGAACGATCACCCCCGGCGCTTCGCGATACGCAATGATCCGGCAGAGACCGGCCAAGGCATGTTCACGCCCAAGTACTTCGGCCAGCTCGTTGGGTGCATCAACGCCATTCAGCAGCGGCAGCACCGCTGTGTCGGGGCCAATCAGCGGACGCATCATTTCAGCCACTTCGCGCACTTGCCAGCCTTTGACCGCGACAATCACCAAATCGACCGGCCCCACCTCAGCCGGATTATCGGTTGCCTTGACTTCGGGCAAGGTAAAATCGCCGGCAATGCTGCGCACGCGCAACCCGTGCTGCTGCATCGCCGCTAAATGCTCGCCGCGAGCAATGAAAAAAACATCGTGTCCAGCCTGCGCCAAACGTCCGCCGAAATAGCCGCCGACGCCGCCAACGCCAACGATCGCAATACGCATTGGTTCAACAGTAGTCATAGTTCTCAGCTATTGCAATTCAACAATGATCGACAACGTTCCCAGCCGTAATTCCTCGCCGTGCCGCACCGGCTGGGGTTGGCGCGGCAACAGTTTCCGCCCGCCGGCAAAACTGCCGTTGGTGCTATCCAGGTCTTCATAATAGACCTGCCCCTGCTGGACGAAGAACCGTCCGTGCCGGCGGCCTACGCCGCGTTCAAGCCCGCCGTGTGGGGTAAGGTCGATATCAGGGTAGAAGTTGCTCACCGGATCGGCCCGCCCGATCAGCGCCTGTGCCGCCGCTGGCAAGAGGAGCACAGTGCCATCAGCTAGCCGCAACCGCGCTCCAGCCAATGAACTGCGCACCGGTGGCGGTGGTATTGTCGGCGGTGGCGCCGGGCGCGGTGGTGGTGCTGCCGGCGCTGGTGGTGGCGTTGGACGTGGGGGTGCCGCTGCGGGAATCGCTGCCGGCGGCGGCGTGGTAGGTTGCATCGTCACCGGTTGCGGTGGGGGGTAGACCGGCTGCGGCGGCGCGCCGGGGAAGGGGAGATCCGGTGCAGGTGATGCGGCGACCGGCGGCGCGTGAAACAATGGCGCGCCACAATTATCGCAAAAGGCTTCCCCCGGAATCACACCCGACCCGCACTGCGGGCAACTGGTCGGACCGGCGCTCACCGGCCCGCTCATCGTCGGGGCCGGTTTGGGGGTAGAAGACGCCGGCGTTGGCGCGCGCGCCGGCACCGGAATCAACTGCGCGCCGCACTGATCGCAGAAGCGAGCGCTATCAGGGTTAGCTACTCCACACTGCGGGCAGAATGGCATTGCTCTCCTCCATCTGCTGAGCGATTGTTTGCGAGATATGACTAGGGTTGTGTCACTGAGGTTGCAGTCCTATATGCATGCCATTCCGATAGCGTTGCTGATGAGACCACTATAGCATAAGATGAGCAATCGTGGTTTGCGCCAATTTCCTGTTGTCATTGCGAGCGTAGCGTAAGCGCGGCGAAGCAATCCCCCGCGAACGCGGGAGTAGTGCGTTCAGGCATCCGTGCCGCTGAAGCGGGAGACTGCTGCGGTCGGGTGGCACCCAGCGTAGCTG
>NZ_DAOUDC010000006.1:0-55808 GCF_034431535.1 Chloroflexus sp.
ACGGCAGCAAATATGGAGTGCGGTAGTTTGACTGCCGCACTCCCTGTGGCGCGTGGATTCAGGAGTGCAGATTGGACGCTATGACCACCGACATCGATCACCAACTCGCGGCAGCGATTGATCCGTGGCTGCAACATATGACGTGGCGGCGCGATTTTGCGGCGTGGCGCGAGCGCCGATTGCGCCAAGAGCGTTATCAAGATGAGCGTTTAGCGCAGGCGCGCGCGGCGATTGGCGAGTTGCGCGGCGCGCGGGTGCTTGACCTTGGTGCGGGGATGGGCGGGTTTGCGGTGGCGGCGGCGTTGGCCGGTGCGCGGGTGACGGCGTGCGAGTACAACCCGGCCTACTGCCGGATCATTCGCTTGCGCGCAGCGCGCTACAATCTGCGTTTCCCGATTGTCAACGCTGCCGGCGAATCACTGCCGTTGCCGAGCGCCGCGTTCGATCTGGTCGTCGCGTGGGATGTGCTCGAGCACGTGCAAGACCCGGTAGCGGTGTTACGCGAGATTGTGCGCGTGTTGCGGCCCGGCGGCCATGCCCTGATTACGGCGATCAACCGGCGAGCGTGGATCGATCCGCACTACCATATGCGCGGGATCAACTGGTTGCCGCGACCGGTGGCCGAGGCGCTGATCGAGCTGCGCGGGCGCACGAAGCGCGGTGCAGCCTTCCGCGATATGCAGCGGCTCAGCGAGATGCACTATTTTCACTACCACGAGCTGGTGCGGTTGTGCGAGCGGCTCGGCTTTGCCGTGACCGATCTGCGCGAGCAGGCGTTGCTGGCTGGCCAACTGCCGAGCCGGCGGCTATGGCGGCGGGCGGCGCGGTCGCTGTTGCGGCGGGTCGGGTTGGAGCGAGCGGCGTACCGCTGGCAGCGGAGCTTTTACACCGGCATGTTCGAGCTTGACCTGCGCAAGGAGGGCGCATGACGGCGCGGCGTCCTTCGCTGGCGACGCAAGTGTCGCAGGCGGTGTGGTGGAATACCCTCTTTGCACCGTTGCGCTTGCTGGCGGAAGTGCTGGCAACGCTGGTGAAGCTTAACCAGCTTTCGCAGGCGGCGTTCGGCTTGCTGGCGTTGGTGCGCGGGGCGAGCAATCTATTCGGTACGGCGCTCGATCTCGGCATTGCCCGCGCTTTGCCCAAATACATTCCCGAAACCGAACGGGCAGGCGGCGCGCGAGCGGCGCGGCGGCTCTTTTTGCTGGTTGCGACGCTGCAACTCGCGATCTTGCTGGTGATTGCTATCGGTTTGGCGTTGACACATCGCCAGATCGAGGGCTATTTGCAAGGCTTGCTCGGTGGCGAAGTGGCGGTCGAGGCGGCGGTGCGCGCCGAACTCAGCCAATTCGTGGCTGAGTTTCACGGGCTGATTATTGCCGCGATCGTGATCTTGCTCGGCTTGGGCGCTCTCTATGATCTGCTGATGGCGGTGCTGAGCAGCTTCTTCCACCAAAAGGCGTGGAACAGTATCGCATTAGCTGCCGGTCTGCTGCCGCAGGTCTTGGTGGTAGTGGCGATACTCGCTTTGCCCGACCGGTGGGATATCCTCGGTGTGTTGGTAGCGATGGTGGTGGCGCCGGCGATAGCGGTGGCACTGGCCGGTTGGCAGGTCTGGCGCTTGCAGGCCGGTATTGCACACGAGCCGGGATCGAGTGTATGGGCCGATGTGCGCGATGGACTACGTGATCTGCGACACGCATTGCCTCCCGGTTTCGTGCGCTACGCCGCCGTCTCGTACCTGATGACGGCGACCGATTTTATCGCGAGCTTTGAGTTTATCAATTTCTTTAACAGCGACATTCGTGATGTGTCGTTGCTCGCTGCCGGTGCGCTGTTGGTGCGCATGGCGCTTAGTTACCTCTACACGCCGATGGTGGGCGTGCAGGTGCCGTTGTTTGCGCGGGTGCGGCAAGGTGAAGGCGGCACCACCAACGGTGCGTACCAATCGTTGGTGCGCTTGCAGTTGCTGTTGATGGTTCCCGGCGGGGTAGGGTTGGTGTTGTTGGCCGGGCCGGGATTGCTGGTAATCAGCCCGCAGTACCTCGACGCAGCGCCGATTGTATGGGTGTTAACACCGTGTTTGTTTAGCGAGAGTATGCTCACCACGGCCCACAATGCACTGATGGTTCACGAGCGGCTCGGCACGGTGATTGCGGCCCGGCTGGTAGCATTGCTCACCGTAGTGGCGCTGGCGTTTTGGTTGCCGGCCCAATTCGGCTTGATCGGCATGGCGTTAACGTTTGGTTTGGCGCGGGTGGCAGCCGGCTTGTGGGCAACGCTGGTCGGGATGCGACTGCTCGGTTTACGCTGGCCGTGGCGCTTTACCCTACGGGTGAGCGCGGCGGCAGCGGTGATGGGTGTTGTTGTGAACGGTTTGCGTGAGGTTATCGTGCTGCCCGACGGTACCGTCGATCTGGTGTCACGTTTGGGGATCGCTCTCCAATTGGTGCTGTTGGCCGGGATCGGGGCGTTGATCTTTTTGTTGACACTACGCCTCCTTGGTGGGCTTGACCCGGCCGACCGCACACAAGTGCTGAAGTGGCGTTTGCCGTTGCAAGGTGTGATCCGACGATTGTTGTGATGGTTGCTCTGCCTTGAGGCGATATGCGTCAGTCGTCACTGACAACAAAAGATGGGCGTGTTCGGATGTGGATTACCATCAGTCACCGGTGGGAGAGGTTACCGACGACGTATAGGGTGCAGTTGGTGCGGGTATTAGCCGCCTATGTCACGGTCATTTTCTGTGTGGTTGGGTTCAATTGGCTGCTCGCCAACGCCGGTCAGCCGCAGACGATTGCTCCGGCGAGCGCTAGCCGTTGGTTACTGGCCGACTTGAACCGAGTCGAAGTGAGCGAGTGGGGTGATTTTCGTTGGACGGATGGGAATAGTCAGATTTGTGTGACCGATGTTGGCACGGCGCCGCGCAGTCTGGTAACGGTACGCTTGTCTGGTGCGTATGCCCGCGGTTTAGGTATTGAGATGGTTACGTTACAGGCCGGTATGGCAGAGCCGCTACAGGTGCCGCTGGGAGCCGCACTCCGTCGCTATACCCTCTTGACCGGCGCTGACCAGCAGCCGGGCGCCGACGTTTGTGTGACCATTCAGAGTGCGGTAGTGCGTGATCCGAATAATCCGCGCCGGTTGGGAGTGCCGTTCCACGGGCTAAGCGTGCTGCCGTTGGCAGCTGCCGGCACGGTAATTCCGGCGCCATTCGGCTTGCTTATTGGGCTGGCGCTCGCAGTCGGCTGGTTAGCGCTGCTTCAGTTGAGTGGAGTACCGCTCTTACTCGCAACCGGCATGGTCGTCGCGATCAGTAGCTTGATTACTTATACGCTGGTCGGTGGCCTCACACCGTTTGGAGCCGGTACGCTGCGCTGGGCATTGCCGATGGTGGTCGGGATATGGAGTGGCGTGATCGGTTTGGCGGTCGCCCGTCGTTTCTCGTTGCGACGACCATGGCTAGGCGAGCTGACGGTCATCCTCTTTTGGAGCGGTGCGTTACTCGGTGCATTCTGGTTGTTGCAACGGATTAGTGGGCATAGCGGAGTGTGGCCGCTCAAATCGCGGATCGATCCTTCACCAACGTGGTGGGTGATGGTGCCGATTGGGGGGGCAATCCTCTGGTTTGCGCTCGGTTGGCGATGGTTGGCGCGGCCATTGCAACCGGTGCCGGTAACCATCTACACCTTCATGGGTGCTCTTGTTTTGCCGGTAATGTTTGATATCGCTGTGCATGGGCTTGACGCGCCGATTGCTCTCTTTCGCGATAGCCCCTACGAATACCTGCGCGACACACCGTATGTGGCCGGCGATCCAATTGGGTTTATGACCAACTTCGAGACCATTGCCCCGATGTTATCCGTGCATGGTAGCACCCACCCACCGGGAGCTATCCTATTTTTGTGGCTGATCGAGCAGGTGTTTGGGCCGGGGCCGGTAGCGACGAGTTGGCTCACCATTGGCTTGACGGCGCTTATACCACTCGTCGCAGTTTGGTTAGGATGGCGGCTTGGCGGTGGTCAATTGGCGTTGGCCGCCGGTATTATTGCCGTGGTGATGCCGGGCCAGATGATCTATGGCGTCACCTCACTTGATGGCGTATTCAGCCTCTTGATCGCGATTGGTGCTGCTGCCTTCTTCCTCGCGTTAGAACCGCCATATCGGCTATGGTTAGCCGTGGTTGCCGGTCTCAGTATTGCCGCCGCGCTCTTTATGACCTATGCCACAACCCAACTCTTTTTCTTTGGAGTAGCAGTGGCAGCATTCGCATTGGCGCGCCATCGGCAGATATACGGTTGGCGGATGGCACTGCTTATGATTATTCGTCAAGGCGCAGTTGCTGCCGGTGTCATTATATTGATCTATCTGGTGATCTTCCTGATGACCGGCTTTAACGTGATTACTGCTGCGCGCACCGCCACTCAGATCAACGGCGAGATGATGGAACGGTTTCGCGAGTACGGTCAGCCACCGACTCCCTTCCTACCACCGAGCTACGACTATTATCTCCGATTTGCTGCTGCCAATCTCGTCTCGTACCTTGTCTTTCTCACACCATGGATACTCGCGGCACTCAGTGCGCTCTATCTCCGGGCAAGAGCCGAACGTTGGCAACCAATGTGGGCAGCACTCCTCGGTTCGCTCGGTGCATTAGTGCTAGGTATGTGGCTCAGCGGCCTATTCAATCGCGAAGTTGAACGAATCTGGATGTTTACCTATCCGCTAGCAGCGGTTGTGACGGCCTATTATCTGATGAACGGGACGATTGATCGGCGACGATTAATCGTCTGCGTCGGCTTGACGTTAACCTTCGTGGTCATTATCAAACTGACGCTGTACACCATCTGGTAAGCGATGCGGATTGCGCTTTACAATCTCACGACCACCACCAAAATCGGCGGCGTCGAGAGTTTTGTATGGGATTTGGCGCGCGAATTGGTGAAACGCGGCCATTCGGTAGATATTCTGGGTGGGGTGGGAACACGGCGCGAGAACACCGGGGCGCGAGTCTTCACCTTTCCCTTCATCTCACGCCAGTTTTGGCAGGCTCTACCGCCGCTACGTCGGGCGTATGCCGAAGCGAAACTGCTCGAACGGCTAACGATGGCGATTGCAGCCTTACCGACACTAGTGCGCGGCAACTACCAGCTCATTCACTTACAAAAACCCTACGATCTCTTGCCGGCACTTCTCGCCCGGCGATTGAGCGGGGCCAAGGTCATTCTCGGCTGTCATGGCGAAGATTTCTACCGTGGTGACCGCTGGCTGGCGCGACATGTTGACGCCGCTGTCTCGTGCTCGCGGTTCAATGCGCAGACTATCGCCGGGCGCTACGGGTTCACGCCAGAAGTTGTCTTCAACGGGATCGATACTGATCTCTTTCACCCGCAACCACCCGACCCCGCCCTGCGCGCGCGACTAGGTGTGCCGGCAACTGCGCCGCTGCTGCTCTTTGTTGGACGTTTGCAGCCATGGAAAGGAGTAGAGACGGCCATTCGTGCGTTATCGTACATTCCGCAGGCCCACCTCATCATTGCCGGCGATGGTGAAGATCGGGCGCGGCTAGCCGCTATCGCCAACGAACTCGACTTGAACGAACGGGTGCAGTTTTGGGGCAATGTTTCGCGTCTGCAACTACCGGCGCTCTACGCATCGGTTGATCTGCTGGTCGCCACCAGCTATGCCAGCGAAACCTTCGGGATCGGGCCGGTTGAAGCACAGGCGTGTGGGTTGCCGGTGGTGGCTACCCGGTTTGGCGGCTTCCCAGAAGTGGTGGCCGAGGGTCAGACCGGCTTGCTGGTACCGCCGCGCGATCCGGCGGCGCTGGCGGCGGCAGTCAACGAGCTGCTCGCCGATCCGGGCCGGCGCGCGGCGATGGCCGCAGCGGCCCCGGCGTGGGCAGCGCAATTTGCGTGGCCGGCGGTGGTGGATCGGATTGAGGCGGTGTATCGGGCAGTGGTGGGGGAGACCGTAAGGGCGCGGTAGGGACGCACGGCTATGCGCCCCTTCCGAATTACGTTTGGAAAACATCATGCGCGTTCTGATTATCGGTTTGGGCGGCGTGAGCCGCGCGTTCCGCAATTGGCCCGAACGTACCCTCGGCCAAGCACTCGTCGCTGCCGGTCATGAAGTAATGGCGCTGACCTATTGGCAGCCCGACCAACCACAGCTTGGGTTAGGTGAACGTAGCGAAACGATTGACGGCATCGTAGTGCGGCGGGTGAAGCCAGAACTCTGGCCGGGACACGAAACGGTTGCGGCGTTAGAGTCGATGCCGTTGCCCGATGTCGCCCATGTCATCCACCCGCGCAACGTGTTGGCCTTGCAAGCGGTGCGCTGGCTGCATCGGCGTGGGGTACCGGTCGTGTGGACGTGGCTCGGCCCATACCATGATCGTTGGCTGGTGGCCGACCGGGAACGGCCCTACGAATCGGCGATCCACCCCGAACGGCTCATCTACACCGTGCCGCAACTGCTCAAACGCGGCCTGCGCGACTGGCGGTGGCGCGATCATTGGCGTAATTACGCGATTCATCGCCCGTTGCGCGATGTGGCGGCGTTCATCCCCTGCTCGCAGCACGAAGCGCAGGTCTTACGCGAACTGGGTTTTACGCAGCCGATGACAGTTGTGCCGTTATGGCTCGACATGGCATTTATGGAGGGGCCGGCGCCGCCGTTGGCCGCCACCTTCACCCTGCCGATCATTCCCTACATCGGCCAGCTCACGCCGCGCAAAGGCTACGACGTGCTGGTAGCGGCGATGCCGGCGATCATTGCCCGCTACCCGCAGGCCAGTTTCGTCTTTGTCACCCACAACCCGGCCCAACGGGCCGAACTGCAACGGCTGGCCGGCGAGCTTGGCGTGGCGGCCAATATCCATTTTCTCGGCACGCTGAGCGAAGAGCAGAAATTAGCCCTCTTGCGGGCTAGCGCCGTCTTGCCGTTTCCCTCGCGCTACGAAGGGTTTGGCTTGCCGGTGTTGGAAGGGATGGCCGCAGGAGTGCCGGTCATCAGCACCAACATCCCGGTGATTAACGAACTGATTCGTGATGGCGAGGATGGTCTTCTGATCCCGTACAACGATGCGGCTGCGCTAGCCACCGTCATTCTCCGCCTCCTCGATGATCATGCGCTGCGGTCACGGATTATCGCCGGCGGGAGGACGGCGGTGTGCGAACGATTTGCGCCAGAGCGGTTGGTGAGGCAGGTGATCGAGGCGTATCAAGGGGTGGTGTAAAGGGTTTTGCGTAGCTGCTCGGTCGCTTTAGGGAATAGCCACGAAGCTATGGAGTGCAGCAGTTTGACTGCCGCACTCCATAGAGGGAAAGCGGGCGAACCCGTAGTTATGTGTTACCGTAGGGAGCGCAGAGAACGCGGGGGAGTGGGTTTCACTCCTGCGCCCCCTCGCTCGCCGGTTGTCATTGCGAGCCGCCGGAGGCGGCGAAGGCATCTCCTGCTTCAGCGGAAGCTGTACCTGCACGCCGTTGGTTTGCGCTGAAGGGGGAGATTGCTTCGGGCGCTGCGCGCCCTCGCAATGACAGGAGGGGTGTGCTCTCGCAATGACAGGGGCTGCGCGCGCCTCGTAATGACAGGAGGGGTGCGGCAGTTGGACTGCCGCACTACATAGTTAGAAGCGCCGGATCGCCGGCGCTTGTAATGTTTTTGTTACGCTAAACTTGTACACTGGCGGACAAAGAATCTCATCGTCAAAGGACACCGTTTGCCCCAATTCGATCCGGCGCTGCCGCTAGCGAATACCGAAATGTACCCTCAATCGTGTCCTCTGCGCGCTGTGTGCAGATAGTCTGCGCCTCTGCGAGGTGCGGCCACCGGATAACGAACCGGTACGTCTCTGTCTCCTCTACCGGCGCGCACCTGCTCTCGGTATGGCCAAAACATTGTTTTGCTAGCTCGTCGCTCTCTCATCGCTCTGTTTCGCCGTCACTCGATGTTTTGGAGGACCTCGCTATGCGCCAGCCACGCCGTTTTGCGCTCTTTGCGTCTGTTGTGTCGATTGCGTTGATCGTCCTGTTTCTGCTGTTGATGGTTGTGCGGTTGTATCCGGCGGCGAACCCGGATCCGATCCGGGCCGCGTGGCAGCGCGCGCTGAGCGCCGGCAGCTACCGGTTTGACGCTACGGCGACGATCATTGCTGACCCGGTTGCTTCGCCGGTGAATGCCGGTCAACCTCCTGACCAGCACGAAATCTATCTGCAAGGCAAGGCTGATCTGCCGGCTGAGACGACTGAGCTGCGGTTGTGGACGCAGGGTGGGAATGTGCAGACCGGTGAGGGCAGCGTGATGCTGCGTATTGTCGCCGGGCAGACGTGGGTGCGCCAAGGTGAGGGGGCATGGGAAGAGTACAGCGGTTTTGGCGATCTGTTTGCGCCCGGCGGTGATGTATTGGGGTATTTGAATGCGGTGCGTGATGTGCAGCCGTTGGGCGAGGAGCAGATAGCTGGGCGCACGGTGACGCGCTATGCCTTCCAGATCGATGCGATGGCGCTCGAGCGCTATCTACGCGAACGCCAGCAGGCGGCGTTGCGGCAGGCGAACCGGTTGCCGCCGGGGGTTGAGTTGCGTCCGGCGGATGAGTATCACCGGCTGCGGGGCAGCGGTGAGCTGTGGCTAGCTGCTGATGGCTTGCCGGCGCGCCAAGTGTTGCATGTGATCTTGCCGGCTAGTGGCGATCAGCCGGCTAGCCGCGCGCAGGTGACCATGGATTTTGCCGAGTTTGGCCCGTTGCCGCCGGGGATGCCGTTGTTCTGGCAGCAGTGGTTGGGAGCGTTGCGCGGGGCGAGCGATGCGGCCTTGCCGGTGGTAGGCGCGCTCTTGACGGGGTTGGGTGCCATGACTCTCCTGATCCGCTGGCGCGGTTCGCGCCGGTTGGCGGGCGGTTTAGCGGCGGCGCTGATTGTAGCGCTGGTGGGCGGCCCGCTGCTGACGGCGCAGCGGGTTGATGCGGCCCAGACCGAGCTGGCTGCGCAAACGGCTTATCACCGCCAACCCCAAGCTGAGCTAGACCGCTCTCAAGCGGTTGAAGCGTCGTTGCCGCCTGCTGTGGCGGCGGCGCGGCTGCTATCTGATGTGTGGTTGAGCGCGGCGCGCGGCCATGCGACGATCGATAGCGATGGCGATGGCCTCAGCGACGCGCAAGAGGCGTTGCTGGGCACCAATCCGCAGGCGGCTGCCGATGGCCCGGCGCGGCTGACGGCGCTTACCACGCAGGCGGCGACGGCGTTCACCAGCGCGCCAGCGGCGCTGGTTGATGATGGCCGCGATAGCGATGGCGATGGCTTGACCGACTTCCAAGAGAAGTTTCTCGGCACGAACCCGTTCGATCCCGATACCGACGGTGATGGCTTGAGCGATTTTGCCGAGGCGGTGGGCTTCACCTATGCCTCCCGCGATTGGCGGCTCGACCCGTTAGCGCAAGATACCAACCGCGATGGCGTGCTCGATAGTCTTGAGGTGGGCCGGAGCGGCAATTTGCTGGTGGCGCGCGATAGCGATGGCGATGGCATTCCCGATGTGTTTGACTACGATGACGATAACGATGGCGTGCCCGACCGGCTCGATCTCTCGCCGTTGACCCACTCGGCGGATCGCGGCGCCTTTCGCGGCGATCGGGCGCTCTGGCTGCGCTTCGATAATCTGACGGCCAACCAGTTGGTAGCGGTTGATATTCAGGTGCGCACGCAAAACGCGCGCCACTTGTGGTATGCGCAGAGCCGGTTCGATTGGCCTAACGATAGCGCCGGGCAAGTGCAGGATCGCAACGGCACGACCGATGATATCCAACTGCTGCCGTTGCTGGAAATTTCGATCCCGGCCAATTCGTTTGCGACGCTGCCGCCGTATACCGACAACGGCAACGGTAACCTCTCGTCGCCGCTGCTCAGCGCGCAAGGCATTACCTTGCGCCAGTCTGACGCCAACACCATCGTCGCGTATGTGCCGCTCAGCCTTGTCACCGATGGCCAGACCGGCGAACGGGTAGCTTTTGCGGGCCGGATGCTCTATCGGGGGGCGCCGGCGTGGGGCAATGCTCACCGTGTGCGCTTGGTGTGGGCCGTGCAGATGAAGAATGACGTTGATGGCTTCGATCAACCCGGCCTGATCCACGTTTACGATAATGACCCATGGCTAATGACCGGCATGCAAGTGCGCGAAGACCATGGCGTGGCCGGCGCGTTGGTAGTGGCCGATCCGCAGGCGCAGGGAGACGCAGTGGCCCGCGATGACGCGCTCTTGGCCCTGACGAACGGTCTGAACCAGAGCTTTATGCGCGCCCGGGCCGATCTCTCGCCGGCGACGATTGCGAACCGTTTCCACCGTTTGAGCAATGGCAGCGTGCCGGTCCAAGAACGTTGGGATTTGCCGAATATCTTCCTCGCCAGCGCGTATACCCGCAGCGATACGCTCAGCATGGCTCGTGACGCGGCTACGCTCAACCGCAATCTGCTGGCGCAGATCCCGGTCCTGCACCAGCCGTTGATCCTCCATCTGCGCAGCGAGACCTTCCGCGCGCTCAATTTTGACAGCTTGGGCAACAATGCCACGTGGTCGGATACCGTCTTGACCATGAATTTGGCGACCAGCGGCGAGAATGCAGTGTTGGTGCAGACCGCCAATTACCTGAGCATGACTGGCTATGAGTTTTCCGGCGGCGATTGGCGCACCTTGTCGCCAGAGCAGACGGTGCAACGCTTTATCGATCGCCATCGCGGGCAGACCAGCGCCGATGAAGAGACGCGCGAAGGCCAGCTTGTGTTGTTGCGCAATTATCTTGCCGTGCTGATCCAAGGCGTGATGGCGTTGGCGGCCAATGGCGAACAGCGACCGCTGGTTGGGTTTGCAGCTCCTGATGCCTCGCTGGCCCAGATTAACACTGCTTTGGCTGCCCAAGGGGTCGGTGCGCTCAAGCATGCACTTGCGGCGCTAGGGCCGGCGCAGGGGTCGGATACCAATTCGGTGCTGAAGATGATCGGCGGCGTGGTGAAGGGGCTGGCGATTAGCTCGGTGCGCGGCGCAGCCGCGGCTTGGGCGGTTTCGAGCCGGTTCATGACCAGCTTTAAGGCGAAGGCCGGCGATGCCATCTACGGTGCGATCGCTAGCGCACTGGTAGCTGGCTTGATCTTAGCGGCGACAGCCCACCTCGGCCAGTTTTCACCCGAACTGAACCGCTGGCTGTTGGCCGGCGGCATGGAATTGGTTGCCCATGTCACCTCATCGGTGGCGACGATTGTTAAAAACGGCATTGATCTTGCCTTGATCGCCAAATTCGGCTTGCAGAAGATAACGGCGGCTTCGGCGGCGCTCACGATCTTTGTGGGCGGGGTGTTGGTCGTGGCGACGATTGGCTTGGCGATCTATGAAGCGATCTCGAACCAATTGTCGGGCGTGGCGCTAGCCCAACTGATCATCGCGACGGTCTTGCAGGTCGCGTGGATCGTGTTCTTGACGGCACTGACCTTTATCCCCAAAGTCGGCTTTATTATTGTGGCCGTCATTACCATTCTCGACGCGGTGCTGTCGGTGATACTCTCGCTGATTTTAGGCCGCGCGACGTCGTTCTCGTCGTGGCTGTTCCAGCAGATCGCGCGTTTTATCGTGGACGAATCGCGCTATTTGACGGTGCGCCCAACGGTAGGCGGCACGAGTTTGGGGCTGGTCAATCCGGCGGCAGGTATGACCGCGTGGAACCCGCTCCGCTTTAGTGCGACTATTTACCCGAATCTGGCGTGGAATCCGAACCGGATCGGAAATCGTTGGTTTGGTAACCCGTGGAATGACTGGCAAGCCCGCCAGCGCGTCTCTGGCGCGGCGTCCGTGGCCACGCACGAGCAGAATCTCGCGGTCTGGCCCAGTTGGCCGCCGATCCAAGACTCATATCCGCGTTCGGTTGATTTTTCCTTCCCAGCGGGGATCAACCGCTCGACGGCGCTGTGGATGAACACGGCCTTCAATCTGCCGTATAAGCGCTGTATTTTCCTCTGGTGCGGCGCGTATGATGATGTGCAACGCTATAACTCGCGCTTGGCCGATAGCGTGGTCTTCGATGTCTTCCCGTCGACGCTCGATGAGTTTGTGCGCATGGATTGGGGCGGCAACATCGCCTTTTCGCCGCTGCCCGACGCTGACTTTGATAGCCTCCGCCGCGAAGTCGATCCCAACGAGAGTTCGTGGGATGCCGACGGCGATGGTTTGAGCGACGCCTTTGAGCTCCAGCGCGCCAACGAAGGGATGCGCTTTAATCCGCGGCTGGCCGATACCGATGGCGATGGCTTGAGCGATCTGGTTGAGGCGCGCTGGGGCACTGACCCGACCCGCACTGATACCGATGGCGACGGGCTGAGTGATGCCCAAGAGGTGAACGGCCAGTTGGTGACGGTGAGCGGGCAGCTCTTGCTGATCCGCACTAGTCCGCTGGCGGCTGATTCGCGCGGTGATGGCATTTCTGATGCAGCGTGGCTTAATCAAGGTGGATCGGTGGCGGCGCGTTCGCGTCTGGGCGCGTGGCCGCTCGCGACGACCTTTACTGACTCGTTTGGCGGGATGGCGTTTGGCTGTCTGGCGGGAGCCTGTCCTGCCGCTGGAGTGACGGTGGCCGGACGCACCGGCACGAGTTTCGATGGCAATCAGTTTCTAGTCATCAGTGATGAGCGGTTCCGCATGGCGGATGAGATGACCTTTGCGGTTTGGATCTATCCCACCGCTAACGCCAACGGCATGCTGATCAACCGTGAAGGTGAGTATGAGGTTGCGCGCTTCCCTGATGGTACCATCCAGTGGGCCTTTGCCAACGCCAATCCCGGCTGGACGTGGATCAACACCGGCGCGGTGGCGCCGCTCAATCAGTGGACGCACGTGGCGGTGACGTATAACCGCGGCGTGGTGACCACCTATCTCAACGGCGCGGCGGTGCATACTTACCACGGGGCGGGCGCGATCGGCGATGTCGATTGGTCGCAGAACGAGCTGCGGTTGGGGGATCGCCAATATATCCCGCAACGGTTTGTGGGGGTGATGGCCCATGCCCGCCTGTTCACCCGCGCGCTGCCGGCGGCTGAGGTCAGCGCCCAACCGAATTTGGCGGCGTTGGCGGCGACGGAGTTGGCGAGTACGCCGGCGACACTGGTCGCGCCGCAAGCGCCGCTGGGCGTCTTCCCCGTTGTGAACGATGAAAACCTTGTTGTGCGGCCCGGCCAGTCGCTGGTCTACACCGTCACCTTGCGCTATCTGCCGCCTGATGGCCGCCCGCTGCGCGGCGCGGTCTGGTTGAATACGCCGCTGACCAGTTTCCCGGCCCAGTCGTTCGAGTTGCTGCCGGGGCAGGAACAGAGCTTTGTCACCAATCTGACTATCCCGGCTGGCACACCTGAAGGACCGTTCGTGCTCGACGCGATCGCGCAGTACAGTTTGGGCGGCAACCCGACGGCGCGTTGGGTGCAACCGGCCTTTGCCGAGCGGGCCGGCACCGATGTGAGCGCGCTCGCAGTAGCGACTGTTCCCGGTGCCGCTGCGCCCTACGCGCTGGTGACGGCTAGCGGCGGGCAAGTGCAGTTCTTTGCTGCCCAACCCGATAGCCTGCCGGCCCCACTGAACGTGGCTAGCGGGACGCAACCGGCAGTGGCTTGCCAGAGCGGCGCCTGTTTGGTGGCATGGCAGAGTGGCGGCGCAATCCGGATGGCGCGCGTGGCTGGCGCGACAGTCTCGCCGCCGGTGACGCTCGGTAACGGGACAGCGCCGGCGGTGGCGAGCAACGGTAACGGGTTTGTGGTAGCGTGGCTCGACAGCGGGATAGTGCGCGCCCAGCGCGTCGCCGCGAATGGCACGGTCGCCGGGTCGGTGCTGGCGCTCGATAGCAATGCGCAGGCTGGCAGCGCGGTGACAGCCGTTGCCGCCGGTACGAACTATCTGATTACCTACGAACGCGGAGCGGCGTCACAACGCGATATTTGGCTGGTGCGGATCGATGATGGCGGCGCGACTGCGCCGGCGCAAATCACCGCCACCCCCGCCGATGAAACCAAACCGGCGTTGGCCTATAGTACTGCTTTCGGACGGGCTTTGCTGGTCTATCTGCGCAACGGCTCGGTGATGGGCCGCTTGCTGTCCGGGACGGCGGCGCTCGATGAATCGCCGCTGCTCTCGGATGGCGATGCGAGTTTGACGAGTCCAACCGTGGCTGCCGCCGCCGATCACTTTGTGGTCGCCGCCGGCGCGCGAATCGCCAATCGCGCCCATCTGCTCTATCAAGCGGTTGATGGCCAGAACCGGCTGTTGGGCAGTCCGCAACGCTTTGCGTGGCTGGTTGACGCGCCTGCTGGCGTCAGCGCGGCGCTGGCGTGCGCCAGCGGCCAGCCGTGCGTCGTGGCGCCGGCGGGGTTGAGCGGCGGCGGAATCCAGATTGGGACGGTACAGGCCCAGCTTGTGGGTGAAGAGTCGGGCTTGCTCGATAGCGGGACGTTTCCGGTACCGTTACGGTTGGTGGTTGACAACACGTCGCCGGTGGCCAGCATCCTTTCGCTGGTCAATGGCAGCTACGTGCCGGCAGCCAACGTGAATAGCGGTCTGGTGGTGAGCGGGCTGATTACCGATACCAATCCGATCGAGCAGGTTGAAATCAGCTTGAACAGTGGCGCGTGGCAGACGGCGTCGCCGGGGGCAACGTGGGCTGCCACGATCGATGTGGGCAGCCTGCCGGAAGGCTCACATACGCTGCGTGTGCGCGCTCGCGATGCTGCCGGCAATCAAGGTGCGCCGAGTGCATCGGTAACATTCCGTGTTGATCGCACACCGCCAACATTGACCTTGGCACCTGATATCCCAACGTCAATCGTGCGTCCGACCCTCGATGCCAATGGCGGTTGGGTTTTTCCCTTCGCCGGGACACTGAACGATGCCGCCAGTGGTAGTGCGCAACTCACGCTGGAGTTGCTGCCGGCTAGCGCCGATGCGGTGACGAGTCTTGCCCAAGAGGTGACGGCAACCGGGGATGCGTGGCAGCACAACTACCGTCTCACCACTGGCGGCGGGCTTGATGGCCGGGTAACGCCGCCGACCGGTGTGTATACAGTTACATTGCGCGCCATCGATCTGGTCGGCAATGTCCGCACCGTCGAGCGGCCTACTTTGCTGAGGCTTGATGCGACGCCGCCTACCATTGCGTTGGCAACCGATCCCGGTGAGCAGATCACAACCTCTCTGACCTTAACCGGTGTAGTGACCGACACCGGTTCGGTGGCGAGCGGGGTGCAGACGCTGGTAGCGGCGTGGGTACCGCTTGAGCAGGCCGATGCGCTAGCTGGCGCGGCGGTGCGGTTGCCGTTTGATGAACCGGTAGGCAGCGAAGCGTTCGCCAATGCGGTGGATGCGGCGCTGATCGCGACGTGTAGCGGCGCAAATTGCCCCCAGGTGATCGCCAGTGGCCGGGTGGGGCAAGGGGTCACGCTCAGCGGCGCGCAAACGCTCACCATCGCTGACCGGCTCGGTGATCGTAACCGATTCAGCGTCGCAGCGTGGATCAACGGCACAGGCAGGGTGTTCGAGCGCGGCCAAGCCGGTCAGCCCGGTTACGTCGAACTTACGACTACCGGTGCTCAACTACGTGGCGATAGCGGGTCTTGTGCGGTTACTTTCACACTAGCCGGCACGGGTTGGCAACATCTGGCCTTGACCTACGATGGTTCCACCCTGGCCGTTTACGGTGATGGTGCGGTAGTGACGAACACTCCTTGTGTCGCCGGCACATTACCTGCCGCCGAAGCGCGGCTGGGTGGGTTTGCCGGCCAGCTCGATGAGGTCTATCTATACGGCTACGCGTTCGCTGCCGATGAAGTCGCGCATCTGCGCGCAGCGGCGGATCTCACGTGGCAGAACGTCACGCTCGCCACACCCGGTGCCGCCGCTAGTACGTGGAGTCTGCCCGTCCCGAACACGCTCGACGGGATGTATGCGCTCGCCATACGCGCCACCGACGCGCTTGGCAATCGCACCGTTGATCCGGCGGGGGTGATTGTCTGGCGGGGCATGGTCGATCTGCGCGCGCCGCAGGTCTCCATCACTGTGATGCAGCAGGGCAGCGGCACACTGGCGCGTACTACCATCACCTGCCAAGCCCGTGACATCAATCTCGCCAGCGCAACGCTGGTCTGCCCGCCCCCCAGCGGCACGATCCTCGAACAGACTGACACCCTCGTCTATTACCAGCCCCCGGCGTGGCGCCGGCTCAGCGACGAGGTGCGGCTGCTGCACGGGCGCGATGTGACCTACGTGGTCAATGGCCATATCACCTATACCAGCACCGCGACGGCCCAAGACACGCTGGGCCGCGCCGGCAGCGGTACGCCGCAGCCGGTCACGCCACCTGCGCCGGTGGTCGATCTGCTCGTTACCTCGCCAACCGGCAATATGTTCACGACACTTGGCACAATCACAATTGCCGGCAATGCGCGGGCCGATGCCGGTTTGAGCCGAGTGCGAGTGTTGGTGAATAGCAGCTTGATCTTCGAGCAGATGTGGTCTGGCGAACTGACCGGCTCCTTCTCGACCACGTGGACGCCGCCGGCAGAGGGTCGCTACGCGCTGGAAGTGCAAGTCACCGATACGAGCAATCGTCTCGCTACCCGCCAGATGACCCTCTTTGTCGATACGGCAGCGCCTACTGCACTTGGTTTTGCCACCGCGACCATAACCTCAGCCAATACCTTCAGCGATACGCTGGCGCTGCCGATTCAAGTGACCGATACCGGTGTGATCACGAATGTGCAAGCCTCGTTCGATGGCGTGACGTGGATCGATGCCGCTCCCGATCTGGCTATGAGCGGGCGCTGGTGGGCGCCGCTCAACCAGCCGGCTAACGACCTCGATAACTGGTCGTTCACGATGGATCTGCGGGCGACCGATGCAGCCGGGCGGACGATCACGGCCACAGCGCAGCCGATGGTGGTTGATGTCCGCCCGCCGGCGGCGCAGACGGCGACGTTGCGTGTGATCGGCGGCGCAACGTTGAACGAAGGCGATGCCGTGCGTACCGCCGGCGCCGGTTTGCGGATGGAATGGGGGGCAGGCAGCGACAACGCCGGCCCGGTCACCTTCCGCGCCGGTTGGAGCACCGACCGCGAGCCGAATCTGGCCGCTCTTAGCACGTATGGGGCTGGCCCCGGCAGCCACGATCTGCCTATGCCACCCGAAGGCAGCATCCTCTATGCGCATTTGGTACAGCAAGACGCCAACGGCAACCAACGCATCCAGACCTTTGGCCCGATCATCTACGACACGCCGCTCACGCCTGATGCCGTGTCGCAAACCAGTTTGACGATGCCGGAACGGACGATTGCCACTGGCTGGCGCGATGGATCGTGTGCGTTGGTTGGTCAAAACAGCGCCTTGGCTCGCCGCGCCAGCGAACTGGCTGCAACCCGCGACGTGCAACGTCTCTATGCGAGCTGGGACGATCGGGCGCTGCGGGTGGCATGGCGCGGCGCTATCTGGGGGGCAAGCGAGGATTTGTACCTCTACCTCGACACCGCTACCGGCGGCGCGCCGGCGGTCTATACGCAAGGGATGTCAGCCGGCCAGCCCGATCTGCGCTTCCCCGACGGTTTTGCCCCCGACTACCTGCTGCGGATCGATGAAGCGCAGACCATCAGTCTGTTGCGTTGGAATGGCGCGGCGTGGGTGGCGATGAGCGGCGCATGGCAGGTGTGGGTTGACGCTGCCCAACCCGATCTGTTCGAGGCCTACCTGCCGTTTGCGGTGCTTAATATCACGAGCCCGGCCACGACGCAGGCGCGTATGCTGGCCTACGCCACCGAAGAAGACAGCCTGCGCACGTGGGCAGTGATGCCGGCCAACAACCCGCTCACCAGTCCGCGGGTGCTCAATAGCCGCAGCAGCGAAGCGATTACCAATCAGATCGCGCTCACCAACGTGATCACGTGGGCCAATCTCGGCCCCGGCCTGTGCCCCGGCGCAGGGCAGGTCGTGGCTGATGTGCGGTTCCGCATCACGGCCACCCCGGTGGGATCGATCTACTCAATCTTCACCGACGAGCTGATCGACGCGCAGGGCCAGCTTCTCGACACCAATAACCACGTGTCAAGTACCGGCTTGGATGAAATCGACAACGAACATCCACCGTTATTTGACGGCCAGGTTATCACCTACACGATCCACTACGAAAATGTCGGGGAAGCGCCAGCCGAAAACGTGCAGGCATGGATCGTCAACTGGGGTTCGCTGCGGCTGCCGGGAGGCAACCTTGTGATTGGATCGGGCGGGACACCCTACTACGAACAGTTCATCACCTTGGGAACCATCGCCCCCAACACCAGCGGCACTGCCACCTTTACCGGCGTGGTCGATCGCCAGATTGCCCGCGACGCGGGCGAAGACGAAGACTGGGCCACGGTGGACATCTCCTTCCACGATGATGCCACCGGTCTCGACGATGCACTCGACTGGTTCTTCGTTGACCATCCGGTTGACATCGCGCCGCCGGAGTATGTCGCGATCTACGATCCGGTCGCCTATGTGAAACCCGGTCTGGTCACGGTGTCCGGCGTGGCGTGGGACGAATCGGACGTGCCGCAGATTCAGATCGAGACGCGGGTGGGTACGGCTGCCCCCGCGATCACCACCTGCGCTGACCCCACCCCCGACGATGGCGAGGGGCAGTGTACGGTCAATATCGGCAATCCAGCCGATGGAACACCGGTGACGATGCGAGTTCGTGCCACCGATGCCGGCAGCCAAACTAGTGCCTGGAGTGATCCGGTTGATCTGGTTGTGGATGCTAATCTCCCCAATCTGATCTTGAGCGATGGCAGCGAAGCGCGCTTGGGAATGGGATCGGTAAGCGTGGGCACGTTGCAACTAGAGGGCCGGGTGCAAGACGACCGTGCTGCGTGGGCGGTAGAAATCTGTGTCGATCAGCAGGATGGGCGCGGCTTTCAGTGCGAAGAGGTGTGGGTTGACGAGGACGACAATTGGAGCTACGCCCTGCCTATTCGCGAGGGGGTTGTGCAAGCTGCGCAGCGCGTGCGGCTGACACCGATTGACCTTGCCGGCAATCGCGGCCCGGCCCGCCAATTCGACTACGTGATCGACACGGTTGCGCCAACTATCACCGGCGGGTTGTTGCCACCCGCCGCGCCGCTGCCGGCAGGGAACGTCTTGATCGGCGGCACGTATGCCGACGCGGTGGGGGTTACGGCCATCACCGTGCGCGTGGAACGGCCCGATGGGTTGGTTGAAAACGGGGCCGCCGATCTGCAAGGCAACCAGTGGCGCTACGTCGCGGCGTTGAGCGTACCCGGCCCGCACCGCATCTACATCACGACCCGCGACGCCGCCGGCAACACGCGCATGATCGGACCATTGCCGCTCAACGGGCCGAACCGCGTCTTTATGCCGGTGATTTTCCGGTAGACCTCACACCAGCCTAGCGACGGTCACGGAGGCCGTCGCTAGGCTTTCCCATGCGACAACAACTTCAGCGCCGACACGAACAAGATCACGCCTAGCAACACGTGCAACAACGCATTCGGCACAAACGGCAATAATGAACTGCCAATCAACGCGCCAACAATCGAACCGGTGGCCATCCAGCCGATAAAGCCGCGTTCGGCGCGTAGTTCGTGGAGTTTGCCTTGGCGGTAATATTTGGTCAAGCCGATCATGATCGTCGGAATGCTAATCGCCAGACTCAACGTGCCGGCGATCTTGATGCTGATGGCGAAGACCAGCATAATCGTGGGAATAATCATCTCGCCGCCGGCCACCCCCAGCATACTGCTAAAGATGCCGATCACAATCCCAGCCGCAAATCCGGTGATCGTGCGCAGCCAAACGGGCAAAGATAGGCTGCCCAACCCTTCGATAAAGGTATGGCCGATCAGAATAAAGCTCAACACCAACAAAAAAATCACTACCACCAGCTTCAATGCTCGTTCGTTAATCCGCAGCGCGAAATTGGCGCCGGCATACGCACCCAATAACGAACCGGCCAAAATATTGAGAATCACATCGACATGAGCAGTGATCAGATCAAGATTCACCAACCCAGTCCGAAAGATAAACGAAAAGATCACCGTCACCAAACTGACCACCAGATTAATCACAATCGCTTGCAACGTGCGATACTTGAAGATGCTGGCCAGCACCGGCAACCGGAACTCAGCCCCTCCCAATCCAATCAACCCGCCGAGGACAGCGATGATCGCTCCCCAGCCAAACGCCGCCGCCTGAGACATGCCATGCTCCTTCGCAATAATATAGACGGTTTACGAGCTGTGCGCTGATTATACGCGACGTTACTGCATTGTGCGCCATCGGCGGAGAGTGTCAGATGATGAGCTTGGAAGGAGCTTGCTCTTGGGGTTCAAGGGCGGATAGTACACACGAGCGTAGATGTAGTCGATGGCGTTGAGATGCGCCGGTGTCCCTCATCTCCAGCCTCTCTCACAAGCGCGGGTTCAAGGGCGGACAGAACCCATGAACGCAGATGTGGTTGATGGCTTTACGATGTGTCGTTTCACCCTCATCCCCAGCCCCTCTCCCGCTAGCGCGGGAGAGGGGGGCAGAGCTAAGTTTTGAGGCATTGCACAAAGCGCGGGAGAGGGGAGTGCAGCGCCAAGCGTTGAGGCATCACACAGCGATCAACGGTTGTGGGCGATCAAATGTTCTGTTCGTTCCTCAACTCTTGGGGTGACGGATCAACGATGGCAAGGCTACGCCGCGCAGATGCACAATCTCCCTAGCGCGCGCTGACCAGCGCCGTGCTGGGCATGCGGGGGTATCGTGACAAGACAGATCGCGACACAACACCCAAACAAGATCATGAGAGTGTGGTAGGGGTGGTCGCGGCACTGGCAATAGGTGGTTTGCAGCCAAATCATACAGTAGCGCATCATCGCATTCGCCTAGCCGCTGTCTGGCAGCAAACTGGTCTGCTGCGCTCCGCTTCATCGATACGCCTCTAGCGCGGTTGAAAACTGAGTCGCTATCTGCGGTTCACCCATGTCCAGTCGGAAACAATCGCGCGCCGAGAGCGGTTGTGAAACGAGATAGAGCGGCCCCGCGACTATAATTAGGGCCGCACCTGCTGCTGGCACGATAGTACCGAAGATGATATGCATCTGCGGTGAACTTGCTGAAGGCAACGTTACACAACCTAGCGCGCCGTAACTATGCCAGACGGCGGGTAAGGGCAGTCATAGGCATTCCTTTCACGGCCATCCGGCTACTCTTGCACATGCACGATAAACTGAGGCCGGAGCGGGATGGTGTGGATTGTCCGTGGGTCAGGCGCACAAAACGCCTTGAACGTGCCACTGCCAGCCATGCTGCCCCGCAGCTTCAACAGATAGATCGCAACGCATCGTCTACCGGCTGGAATGCCGCACTGCTGAGCCGATACTGTATGCGCCGTGATCCATATCCAGCGTTGGCCATCGAGCTCGCGCTGCTCGATCGTTGGCGTGAAGCGATGGGCCTTACCGGCGAGAATGACCTGTGCATCCTCGGCCACGATGACAGACGCCTCGACGACGTGAACTAAATCGGTTGCAATCGCCGGCCCGGTCAGCTCTAAGCGCGGATCGTTGAACGCGCCGATCGGGCCGTGTAGTTCAAAGGCGATAACCGTCTCGCTCCCGGCAGCCAGCGCGATTGCTTTGGTCTGAACATGCCGATACGAGTATTTCTGTTCGACACGGCCACCTGTCTGCTGGTCGGGGAGCGAGCGCAGATACACGAGTTGCTGATTTGGCTACGGGGTAGTTTGCAAGTCTTGAGCGATGCGCGCCAAGAGCGGGTACGCCAACCCAACGATCTGGCTTAGTCGCCTCAGCAAGGCGTCTGCCATCAATAGACCGTGAGCAGTTACAGACTCAACCTCGGCCAGCGCAACCGTCCGCGCAAACCATGTGCTCCACGCTGTCGCTCGTTGCTGTGGCATCCATTTGCGCAATCTTCCCGGCAGCATACCGCGTCGTGACACATAGGTGTCGACTTGCTTGCCATCCTGAAACGACAGAAACGCGAAACCATCGCTATCCCAAACCGAGGTGAGCAGCACCGGGCCGGTGGCGGCGGCTGAGAACTGTTTACCCCACGCGATGGTCTCTGCGCTGATCACGGGCGGGTTAGCGAGGTCAAAGTAACTGATCCATGGCGGCTCGGCGATGGCGATCAGGGTGCGTTCGGCGTCCTCAGCGCGGGCCACTGGCTCAAAGCCAAGTCGCTGGGCCGCTGCGACAGCCAGTGCTACCGCTTGGTGTGGCAACGAGTCGCTAGCGGTGTCACGCGCGTAAACGTGGAAGCTCAGACAGGTTAAGCCCATACTATTGATGCGATGATCGCTGCCCTCGTACCGATAGGTGCTGTGATGGCGAGTTGCTTTGTGGATACCATACCACCACGGCAAGCGACATGGGCAGCATTGTTACGGGCAATTTTGGTACGGCGTGATCGGGACGGTCAGCGAATCAGGCCCCCACGCGATAGCGAAGGGAATGGTCACGGTCATATCAGCACACACGATCGTGATCGTTTCGGCGCCAGTGCTGCCCATGATCACATCAACGGTGCGGCCATCCGGGCTAAACGTTAACTCATACGTCAGCGGCCCGCTTACATCCGCGATCGCACAGCGACCGGCGGCGCCACTGCCGGAATAAGGCGCTTTCCCTGACACGTAGAGGCTGTCAGGCGGCAGCGTGAACTGAAATGCCCCTGAGCCGCTGGCTTGCAACCGTTCCGCCGTGAACATCATCTCAAACGTGCCGTCCCACGGCCCGCGGAAGCCGGCGCAGGTGTGCGCTGCTCCATGGATCGTGGCGAAACCGCTCGCGACTTCATGGGTAAACTCGAAAGCGTAGCCTTTTCCCGCCGGGGAGCTGGTAGCGGTGGAGAACGTGCCGCCGATTGGAGTAGGGGTAGGAGTAGCGGTGGCCGTCACGGCCGGCACGAGCGTGGCGGTAAGTGATGGCATAACGGTGGGGGTAGGCGTGCTGGTGGGCGCTTGGGTGACGGTGGGTGTGGGAGCGATGGTAGTGGCCGGGCCGCAAGCGACGAAGAGGATACTCGCCAGAATCAACCATGCGCGTTTCATCGCAGATCCTCCTTTCGCGTAGTGATGGGCTCGGTTGGAGCCGTCGTTGCGCCGGTTGTAAACTTCCCTGCGCGCTATCGCAATAGGTGTATCCTCATGATGCTGGGAGCGATATGAAAGTGTTGAGTTGCGTTGGGTAAACTTGCGAGGTTGATTAGTTGAAATTTGGAACTGTTGTCATTGAACGTAGTATTGTGCTGGTGGATACGATCCTTCAATACGATCATATCACTATCTTCTAATGAAAGAAAGATGTTTAAGGATAGTTTCGTGAATGACAATTAACTTCTTGATAAAAAGGTTAAGATAGAATCGACGTGTTCATAGAGAAATACCAAGTAGCGGCGCAGTTTCAGGTGCGCATGTGGATTGAGCAGCAAACTGATAGTGCAAAGGGGTATACACCCAAGAGGTGCGCTATCGGCAGGGTGGGCAGAGAGATATGCTCGCCAACTCGAACCATTGCTGGCAAAGTCGTCCTGTATACTCAGGATGCAACCCTGCGCACGGGGTTATCGGTAGTTTACCAATTGAGGAAAATAACAACCACAAACAACAGAATGGGCGGGATCAGCAAAGCGGCCAAAATGGCGGCGAGCTTATCGTTGCGGCGAGCGTAGGCGATCCATGCGCCGATCGACATCACCAAGGGGTAGATGGGGTAGCCGTAGAAGGCAATTAACCACAGCGGCACCGTTCCCTCTGGGTTCTCTGCCACTAACGAGATAAATGCGCCGGGCAGCCAGATCAACAGAATTGAGACCAGCGCCAGCAGTTGCGTAACGAGTAATCCGATCAGTACCAATGGCCGGTTACTGTTTGATGGCTTGATCGTTTCGGTCACAAACCCACCTCCTCTGCAAAACATAATGCGATGACCACCAAGTTGCACCTTTTGCAACGCAGATATTGTAACAGAATATGGATATTTTTGAGCGGATGGAGTGATTGGTGCGTTTCGCGGTGGCACTGTTCGCGCAAACCGCATGCTCTATCGCTGCGAGAAATGCCAGAACTCTGCTGAGGAGGAGGGCGGTTGCTCCAGCGTCATAAACTGGCAGCGAACTGTCCATAAACAGATGTTGATTGCCCGGATACAGCAACAGTTCGCCATACACAGCTTGGGCAATGAGGTCGCGCGCCGCTTCGCTATCGCCGTCGCCAACGAAGATCGGATCGGCCTCTATGGCATAGATTGGCACTGGCAGGTGCGGCGGCCACGCTAGACCAAACGCGGCGACCGGCGTACACGAACTAACAAACAGCGCCCCGCGCGCGCCAAAGCGGGTTTGGGCCGGCTTTTGGGCCGGTAGCACGCCCAGCGCGAATCCGGCGTAGACCAAGTCTCGCGGCAGCGTTTGCACGGCTTGCTCGCCGCGCATCATCGCCTCAGCAACACCCAATCCGTTTACGAATTTCATCCCTTGCGCGAGGTCATTGAAGATATGGCCAGCGAAGAGATCCAGCGTATGGACGATGTGCCCGGCCTTGCGGAGGTCATCGGCGAGGCCGAACAACACCGCCACTAGGGTTATTTCGAGCTCATCAATGACTCCCAAATTCAAATACTGCTGGATGGCCTTATATTAGCTCATCCTCTTTGTTCAATATGAGAGTTCAACCAGTACGTAAAGGCATCGCGTGTTAGATCGCTTGAGGCAACTTGCAGGATCACTTTTTCTTGTTTATCTACGGTTGCACTAATTTCAAACCCATTTAACACAAGAAATGTTTCCATAGCGGTGTGTGTTGTTCGCTTGTTACCATCGATAGGCGGGTGATTTTGAATCAGCGAAAAGCCGAGCGCAGCAGCCTTCTCGACTATTGTCGGGTAAAGTTCTTCTCCGCCAAAGGTTATGCGTGGCTATGCTCCTGCCGACTCTAAGGCAGCAAAATCACGAATACCAATGCCGTCCGACAGTTGCATCACTCGACGATAAATTTCTAAAATCTGGCGAACGTTCAGATAACGCATCACGCTAGCCGCCGGTAGAGTTCAGCATTCTTCTGCAAGATATATGCTAACGCTTGTTGGAATGCTTTGTCAGGTCGATTCAGCAACTCTTCGATACTGATGCGGAGGAACTCTTCAGGGTTGATCTGAAACTACACAGCGATTTCTTACAATTTCTGCCATATCGGGCCGTGGGCAGGGTACACGCGGCGCGCCCCTTTGGATCTGAGGAGTTGCCAGCTCGCGAGTGCAACGGGATTATCGAACGCCATCGCTTCCGGTGGAAGATCGCCGGTAAACGCTGAACCATTATCAAGCAGCAGCGAGACGCAATGCTCGGTATGGCCGGGTGTGGCCAGGATTTCGCCGCCAATGCCAATCTGGCGCAAGAGTTGGCGGCTCTGCGCGAACGAGATG
The DNA here is from genome assembly GCF_034431535.1 of Chloroflexus sp. Classification (GTDB taxonomy): domain Bacteria; phylum Chloroflexota; class Chloroflexia; order Chloroflexales; family Chloroflexaceae; genus Chloroflexus. The sequence continues at coordinate 25,494 of NZ_DAOUDC010000006.1, forward strand.
ATGACGTTGCCGTGCTCTGTTATCTCAACATAGTGATCGCTTGGTTTCGTATATCGTTTCATAAGCGGAATGGCCGGCGCCTGAACATCAAGCACAAGCAGGGGAACGCCTTCGCGTTTCAATTCTTCGGCAAGGCCGGCATGGTCAATGTGATAGTGGGTGGCGAGCGCGTAGCGAATTTCGCGCAGCGGCACCCCCATCTTCCTGAGATGCGCCTTCATCATGCCGAGCGTTCCCGGATAGCCGATATCGACTAGCAGGCGTGAAGCGCCTGCGCTGACAACCCAGTAGTTAGTTGAGCGGTAGCCAACGTTGACAATCGTGATCGGCGCTGGTGGATTTGGCATCGGCTTGAGGCCTCCGATTCGGTTGGGTTGTGTGCGGGTATGATGCTACTGCTTGGCCTTTGAGCGAGGCAGATGTTGTCGCTTGCCCAGTAATGTTGGGCAGCGCCTTTATGCAACCAACGGCTTGTGTCCCATCACTGTAAACAACCGATCTTCCGGTTTGGCAGCATCACTTGTAAACCCGCTCAACAAGCGCACATGCTGGAAACCGGCTCGTTCAAATAACGCGCGCGCTTGCGATTGGCTGTACGAGCGAGTTGCTGGTGAGCGGCGATACAAGGCTTCCTCAACCACATGACCAGCAATGATCTTTTGATAGACATCCTCTGTATGCTCGCTGTCGCTCACCGGATCGAACCAAGTACGCGCCACTCTGCGAAACGCGACGCCGTCCGCTGCTCGAACGGCGGTTTGCTCATCTTCCGACGTAAGCGGTTCACCTGCTTGCCACAGCGTCATGAAGGATGCGACAATGACGCTACCCGGCAACATGTGTTCATAGAGCCGAGCCATAACCTGCTCCACTGCCGCCAAGTCAGTGATTAACTGCAATGAACTTGATGGCACGAGAATAGTCTGATATCTGCGCGGAAGCGCTAAGCATTCCAAATATTGCTCGTATAATACCGGCTGTAAGTGCAGTTGGTCTGCTTTATGCCGGCAGATAGCCAACATCTCTGGCGAATTGTCAACGCCATCAATATCAATCCCTTGCTGCATATAATCTAACAATAATCGTCCAGTGCCGCAGCCCACATCGAGCACTGGTTGGCCGTACTGCCGGATAACGGCAAGGTAGAAATGGCGGTCTGCCCAGTTCGCTGTGTCGTTACGCAGCACATCCCATGCTTCCGCCATGAGGCCGCGATATTCGTATGCAGGTAGATTCACAGTGCTTCCTTATGCTTAGCTAGTGTCCGGCGATGTTAGGCAACCACGTCAAAGTGCAAGACACGCATCGGCGCACAGCCAGAAGAGACTCTGGCGAATATCGATTCTCGACTGCCATGCACGCTGATCCCATACACTCCCGCTCACATCGTCGCCACTGCATAAGACCTGCCCAAACGTTACCCCGCGAAATTGTGCTACCGCCATCATCCCCGCCGTTTCCATTTCGACGGCGAGACAATCCTCGGCTTGGCGTTGGGTGATGGTGTGCGCTGTCTCACGGTAGGGGACATCGGTCGTCTACGTTTTGCCAAGGCGATAAGAGAGACCGCGCTGGCGGATGGTGTCTACGAGGGCCTTGACGCCAGTTTCATCGGCCACGACTTCGCGGCTTGGCGGAAGATAATGGTACGAAACGCATTCGGCGCGCACCGCCGCCGAGACGGCGATCAAGCCGCCGGCGTGCTGGTCAAGTCCGCCACATTCGCCGCAAGCGATGAATTTTCGGCAGCCAAGCTCAATCGCTTCTTCAAGGAATCCTGCCGCTATCGGCGTGCCAACGCTGGGACGGAAGAATGCTAACCGCCGATCTTGATGAGTTATCTCGAAGATGGGATGCGGCCCATCTTCCCACTGATGGGTAGCCAGCGACGTTGGCGGGTTTGATGCGGGCTTCGCGGGTAGGATCATATTCGAGAATTGCATGATCGTAGGTTGTCTATATTATTCAACACGTTGCTGGGGTAAGCGCGGATGGTTTCAAAAGATACGGTGAAATTCCTGCCTTGATTTGATAACTTGCGCGCGCAATGCCGCTTTGTAAGCCACGGGTTCCTAAGTTGAAAGGGTGGTGTGGTTGAGCAGTGCTTGTAACCAACTTTTGCTTAACACCTTGTCTAGCACACTTGACCAGATCCGGCTATCTACCTAAAACGCTGTGTTGTGTGGGAATAGGCCACACCATAGATGCATTACTACTATTTGTATCCTGTTGCCACACCTGCTGTCAATGAGGATAGCTGCTTGTCACACTCTAAAATGCCTAAGCCAATGCGCTGCTCCGTCTCTCCCCAACCCCACTTCACCGTTTGACATCCGGCGCTATTCGTGGTAAGATGACGCGGTGTGAGCGGGGGTGTAGCTCAGTTGGTAGAGCGCGACAATCGCACTGTCGAGGTCAGGGGTTCGAATCCCCTCACCTCCACCACGCTCGGGGCCATAGCTCAGTTGGAAGAGCGCAACACTGGCAGTGTTGAGGTCAGGGGTTCGAATCCCCTTGGCTCCACCAGTGACCCGCCGCCTTTGGGGCGGCGGTTTTGATTTTGTCAGGCGCAGGAGAGCTAGACGCCTGTCCGGCTGCGCGAAGTGCGCAAAGGAATGTTAGGCGAAGTATACGCGAGGTGATGGCTAATCTCTGCACTCTCTACGTCTTGGCGTCTTTGCGTTCCTAGCCCTCCCCTCGGAAGGGGAGAGAACCATACTGCGTTCTCGATATACACGCTTGAATGATGGAAGGTGCATAGTGGCAACCGAGTCGTTGATGGCGTTGATCGTTCACGGTGGGGCGTGGGCGATCCCTGATGATCAAGTGGCGGCCCATGTCGCCGGCTGCGCGGCGGCGCGGGAGGTGGGTTGGCAGCGTTTGCAAGCCGGCGGCAGCGCGCTCGATGCGGTTGAGGCGGCGGTGCGGGTGATGGAAGATGACCCGATTTTTGATGCCGGCACCGGTTCGGTGTTGACCAGCGCCGGGACGGTGGAGCTCGACGCGGCGTTGATGGATGGGCGCACGTTGCGCTATGGCTCCGTCGCTGGTCTGCGCCGCATTCGCAATCCGATCACGCTGGCGCGCCATGTGCTCACCGGCCCGGCGACGATGCTGGTCGGTTCCGGCGCCGAGGAGTTTGCGGCGGCGGTGGGGATGCCGTTTTGCGCGAATGAAGATCTGATCGTCGAGCGCGAACGGCAGTTGTGGCTGGAATGGAAGGCTAAAGGTGCGGCGCCGCCGCCTGCGAGCGGCCACGATACGGTGGGGGCGATTGCGCTCGACCGGGCCGGCAATCTGGTGGCGGCGAATTCGACTGGCGGCACGCCGTTTAAGCTGCCGGGCCGGGTGGGAGATACGCCGTTGATCGGTTGCGGGTTGTATGCGACGCCGGCCGGCGCGGCAGTTTGCACCGGTTGGGGTGAGGCGATTACGCGCGTGGCGCTGGCTCGCCGCGTGGTTGAGCTGCTCGAAGACGGGATCAGCCCGCAAGAAGCCGCTGAGGCCGGGATCCGTCTACTGGGTGAGTTGGCGCCTGAGGGGCGTGGCGGGGTGATTGTGTTGACACCGGACGGCACGGTCGGGTTGGCGTGGAATACGCCGCGCATGGCGTACGCCTATATCAATGGGCGCGGCGAGATGCGGTCGGGGGTGTGAGAGGATGTGAGCGGCTTAGGGCAAGCTGAACACACTCTTGAGGGGACTGGACATTGTTCAGTCCCCGCCGCTACTGCTGTCACGGACAAAAACTGGTTGCAACCTCGCTGCACGCCTGGGTGGATTTGGATAGCTCATTCGCACAGCTCGGCTGTTTTCGTAAAGCGCACAGTAATGGCTTGGTTGCCAAGCGTGCCAATGAGTTCGATTGGTGTGTTTTGGGTAGGAACGTATTGTGAGAAGTTGCTAGATATTGACACGAGAATGTACTCGTTTCCTGTTGCCATCACATCGAGCGTTACCCGCTCTTCTGGGGCGATATTGGCTTGACCCACCTCAAATGCCGTTTCACATCTATTCTGTACCTCAAGTACGCCGCCGTTACCGCTGTAGCCGGTAGGCATAGGCTACGCTGGGTTGAGCGGTGGTGTCGTCCCATTCAGTCGTTCCCGGCGGCACGATGGCGAGGTCTTCCCAGATTCTATCGGCGGTGCGGCGTTGCAGCAAGTAGCCGGTAGTGGCGCTCGCTACCGATGCCGTACCTGCGCCGGCTAGCGTCCAGCTCACTCGCATAAAGGGTTGCGATGCTGGATCGGATGGCTTGATGGGTGCAACGCGGTGAGCGAGTTAGAGCGCATCACTAAGCGCACAAGTTGCGATGCTGGATCGGATGGCTTGATGGGTGCAATAGCTATGGAGATGATTTTGGGTTGCCAGTCTTCGCCGAGGGCGATCACCCGGCCTTGGCCGGTCTGCGCAGAGATCTCACGACCATAGCTGATCGCTGCTGAGCCGCCGTTGGTGCCGCTGCCGAGCGACTGGCCCAAGCTCGCACCACCAGACCCCATCAGGGAACCGTGCCATTAGCGAGTGGGTAAGATGCAGGGCCAGATGGTTCTTCCCGCTGCCGCCAGCGCCAGTGCTCGTGACAAGGCGGGTTTCGTTGAGCAGGGCTTGAATAGCATAGACGTGGCGCTGGCGACCGAATAATCGCGGCGCCGGCGGTAGATTGGGTATAGCAATCGCGTTATCGGGAAGTATCACCTGTCTCTGCCCTATGTCGTGGCGACATCATTTGGGATATGAGCGCACTAGTTGCCTATCACGATCCACCCAATCACGCCGATAGCGATAATCCAGACGCCAATCACCAATACCGCGCCGGCCCAACTCACTGGCTTCTCGTGCGCTATGCGGATGGCAGCCTGCTGCCGCGCCTCAGTCATCACTGCGGGAGGGATCAGTTTGAGAGCGAGAAAGATGCCTAACGGCGTGATGATGAGATCGTCGAGATACCCCAAGACCGGGATGAAATCGGGAATAAGGTCGATGGGGCTGAAGGTATGCGCCACCACCAAGGCCACAAATGCTTTGGCGTACCACGGCGTGCGCGGATCGCGCATCGCGATGGCGAGCGCGTAGGCTTCGTGTTTGAGCGCGCGAGCGCGGGTTTTGAGGGGAGTGAGCATGGTCGGGTTTGGAATAAACGATGTTACGATCACGTAAGCTCTGATATGGCTAGATCAAGGCCCTGCTTGGAGAACGGGCTATTATCGAATTGTATCATCGCTTGTGTCGATATGTTTGAGTACGTGGGGGTCGCTCGCCGAGCGGCTCGACATGACGTTGCCCCTCGGCGTGCTTTACACTCGAAAACTGCTTGGTGCGGGGATGGGGAGCCGCACCGCCGGGCGGCTGTACGATAGGGATGCTCGGCGAGGTAAGAGCCGCACCGCCGGGCGGCTTTACCGGTTTACCGGCACCACCGCTCAATCGCGGCATGCCAATCGGCTTCGGCGGCGGCCCAATCCGGCCAGCCGCCCAATTGTGGCCAATCGCGCAGGCGGTAGGTCTGGGTACGCCACGCATTGCTGAAGGCGGCAGCGGCGGCTGGCCGTTCGGTGAGCAGGAAGTGCATCAATGCCCATGCCGCTGGGTAGTCGAACATCCCGTACTGATCGTACCCCTCGCGGCGGGCCACTATATCGGCCAACGCTGGTTTGAGCGGCAGCGCGCAGATCGTGGCGAGATGGCGGCGGTGCGGTTGCAGCGGCCCCTCAGGTTGGGTCTGCGCAGCCATTACTTCGGCCAAACCCTCATCAAACCAACCCTTTGGTTCGGCGTGGTAGCCGGGGCTGAGCCACTGGCCGGGGAAGAGGTACGCAGCAGTGACGGCATGGGAGGTTTCGTGACGCAACGTCGCTTCGAGTGCATTCGCGGTCTGGCCTTCGCCGCGCCGGTAGCTGTAGAGCGTGTTCTGCTGCACGTCGTAAATGCCATCAACATCGACGGTAAAGGGTGTAAAGGCGCGCATATAGTCGCGATACGCGGCTTGGCTGGGAAAGATCAGCACCCGCAGCGGCAACCGCTCTTCGCTGGGGATCGGCGTGGCGCCGACCGGCTCCAGCAAGCGGCGGGTCTGGGCATAAGCGTTGGCCACCGTCGCTGCTAGTGTATCGGCATCCGTCGCAGCGGCGGGGCCGGTACGGAGGAGGACGGTCGGTGTCGTGGTTTCAACCGGCAAAGCCAGTTGCTCGTAGTCTTGGCGCACCGCATGAAAGCGCGGCGCAGCGGCCCATTTGTCGGCCAGCCGGTCGGCGGCGCGAGCCAACGCTGCCCGTGCGGTCAGCGCAGTCGGCGTACTCTCAAGGAAGGTGAGCAACGCCGCGCCACGCGGGTCGCCGCCATCCGCGGCTACTTGCAACGGCGGTTCAGCGGCCAGCGCCGCCGCCACCGCGTGCTGCCACGTTGTGCGCTCGCTGAGCTGGTCATCTCGCAGAAAACTGATCGCTTCAGCGGCGGCGGTGCGCACACCGGGATCAGCGCTGGTCAGTGCCGTCGCGATAAACTGGCGCGCATCCGCGCTGAGCGGCCCGCGTTCGGCGGCGATCAGCCTTGCGCGAGCGCGAGCGACGCGGTAGCGCAAGGCTGGCGCGTAGCCGTCCGTGAGTGCCACCTGTTCGAGCGCCGCCGCCGCGGCCCAGCTTGGGTAATAGATTCCATCGAGCAACCAAACCGCATCTTGCAATAGAAAATTATCGCGTTCGCGCTCAAGCAGCGTGATTGCCACTGTCTGCACGGCACCCTGTTGCTGCGCCATCAACTCGCGGGCCCGCGTCGCCGGCCCGCTCTCGGCCAAGCGGCCCAAGATACGCAGCGCATTGCGCCGGGTGCGATCATCGACCGCCGCATCGCCAGCGATACCCAACAGCGCATGCACGTGCTCTGGCTCGATCCGTGGCCGCAACGCCGCCGCGATCTGCTCGGTGCAGTCATAGTTCGCCTGCGGCAACACCGCCAGTAGGGCCGCCGCATCGGGGTAGGCCGGCTGCGGGCAAGCCGGTGTGCGGACCGGCGGCGGATTGGCTGGCGCTACCGCGAGCGGCAGCCGTGATCCCGCCGGGATGAGCAGAGTCAGCGTGATGAAGATGGCGAGCAGGTGGCGCATGGGTGTCACGTATCACGTCGCACTGCCGTGTGATCCCTCATTTCCGGGCAGATGCGCAATGTAATGGTTGAGCTTGGTCGCCGGCGCTGTGCGTGAATTGCCAATATCTATGGCTCATGGTACACCAAGCTGTTTTGACGTTTGTCGCAGATTGCAGATTGTGGCATTCTTGCTCGATGGCAATCACTATTGCTTGGCAGGAGACCATCTCGTAGTCGCGTTTCAAGCTGGAACCTGATGCTCCTTGGTCATATCTCGTGCAATACTTCGAGCGCACACGGCTCGAATATCACCCTGAACTCAAACCGGGCGTGTGGGCTGTTCAGACTTTGTTGGGGCTGGTGGGCAATGAGGTCACTGCCCAACGCCGCGCTGCGCAAGAGCTGCCGTTTCTCCCTGTGACCAAACAATACTGCTATCTCGTATTTCCCGGAGACGCGGCATACCCTGCGCGGGCAGTTCAAGACCGACTGGGAGAGTATGGGTGGTCTGATACGGCATAGCTACCCCATTAGCGAAGAATGTATCGAGGTCAATCGCGATGATGGACAGGCCTATCTTGTCCAGTATTTTGAACGGAGCCGCATGGAATGGCATCCAGAGGGAGAGGTCGGGCGTGTCCTGCTTGGCCGATTGGGGGCTGAGGTGCTGTCTGCGCGGTATGGCCGGTAGGTGAGTGTTAAGGATTGAACGGGCAGCACATTGGCGCAGTGGGTATAACACAAAGCCGCGGTAGCGCCGGACGGCTGTCCGGTTCCGCGGAGGACGCAAAGGTTTTTTGGTAAGATGTACTTTCCCGGTTGTCATTGCGAGCCGAGCGAAGCGAGGCGAAGCAATCCCCCGCGAGTACGGGAGCTATCCCCTCAGGCATGGGTTCCGCCGAAGGGTGAGATTGCTTCGGGCGCTGCGTGCCCTCGCAATGACAGGATGCTTCCCCCCTCCGCATCCTCAGTGCCCTCTGCGGTAAAACTTGCCCTCCCCCCAGCGGGAGGAGGCTGGGAGGGCAATGGGGAATAGTCGTAAAGAGCCACCAGAAACACAAGATCGTTTTGTACCTGTTGCGTCTTTTGGCGGCTATTCCGCATGCGTTGGTTCGGCGCTGACCTAGCGCTGCCCTGCCGGTACGTACAGCAGGTGAACGCCGGGGGGCGGTTGATCGCCGCACCACAAACTCTCGACCAAGGTATCGCGTTCGCCGTCGGGGTTGATGGCCGTCACATCCACCCATCCCGGTGCGTGCGGCGGGGCCGTGGAGTACAGCAGCGTCGCATCGACTGGCACAATGTTCCGGCAGGGGGTGTCGCCGATCAGCACGCGCACGCCGATCACCTGCTCTGCGCCAGCGGTCGCCTGCGGTTCAGGGAAGGCGAAGGCCGGATGCGCACGTTGTCGAAGCGCACGTCAAAGCTGGCGACGGTACTGGCCCGTAGCTGAAGAAGCCGAGGACTGGCGTCAACGTGGTTGTCGTGGCGAGCACCGTATTCAAATTGCCATCTTCGCGCCAGCGCAGCGTTCGCGTTGTCGAACCGGTCAGACCGATGCTGAAGGTGCGCCGGTTGAAGACGCCGCTGGTGACGGTGCTCTTCTCGACCATTTGCCAGCCGCTTTGCCAAAAGGCAATGTGCTGCCGCCAGTAACCGATCCCTGCAGGTTGAGCATCGTTCCCAACCCGGCCTTAAATCCGTCTGGGCCATTCACAATGCTCAGCTCGGTGTCGATCGCCACGTCTTGCGGGAGGGTCAGCTTCCACGTGTGAGGCGAGAAGCCAGCGATGTTGAATTGGTTGGCGGCGGTGGTTTGGCCGGTTACGCGCAGTTGCCCGCCGGTCTCGGCGCTGGTGGAGAACGCGCCGCTCGGAATGGAAATGTTCCAAAAAGGACTGATCACACCGTCTTGGAAGTCATCGAAGAACAAGAAGGTGTCGGCGCTGCTGCTGGCGCTGGTGTGCAGCGCGTTGCCGTAGGTCGCGGTGATCGCGCTCGTGCCGACCGGCAGGTGCGGCACTTTTACCCACACCCGCGTGGTAGCGGTATTGCAGCCGCTTTCAAGCCAATAGTCGAGCGAGCTGAATTCGTCGGCAAAACGCAGGTCGCCGCAATCGGGGCGCAGTTTGCCGGCAGCGATCAAGGCGGTAGTGTCGAGTGTGACCTGCACCGGGTAGTTGTACAGCGGGGCAGTGGTGGTGCTGGTGACGCGCGTCTGCTGAAACGCTTGGTTGACCATATCAACCAGCCGCATCCGAGTTTTAGGCGTGGCATTGATCTCTGGCGGAATGCTGCTAAAACCCATCCCGCTCATGTGCTACTCACCCCAATGCCCGTAGATGCCGATGTCAACGTAGGCCAGCCGCGGATCGCCGTCGAACCGGCTGAACGCATTCATCAGCGCTTCAACCCGATCAAGAAAGGCCGGATTGTTCCGATACGGCACGAACATGTTGTTGCATTCGGCCTTAGAGGATGCAAACCTGCGGCCCATTGCCGGATCGTTGGCAATGTAATCGGGCACGCCAGTCAAGCCGTCGGTTTGACCATCGCCATCGCCTTCATACTCGCTCAAAATCATCACCCGAAATGCAAACCGGCGTCCGCGCTGGGCCGCCTGCTCGAGGTGCCATTCGATCAGGTTAATGCCGGGGGTGAAGTTGTCCTTTTCCCGTTCCAACGCGCGCCACACAAAGCGTTTGTAGTCGTCGTAGTACACGCGGTTGGCGGGCAACCCGATTTGATCGAACCAACCTTGATCGTAATTACCCGACGTATCGTGCCAGCCCTAACGGTAATCGCCTACCAGCGGGTTAGGTGTGACACCGGTGGTTTGCCCAACTCCATTGGCGTCGAAATTGCCTTCTCCGTTGCCGTAGGGGATGATTGGGAAGGTGACTCTCGGGTTCGTTGAGGAATAAGCTGGAACAGGCAGCGAAGCGACCAACAGCACGAAGATGAGCAGCATGGTAAGTTTACGAGGGTAATGGTGCATAGGACTTGCCATTGTCTAGAACTTTCTGCGCAATGTGTGACCCGCTGGGTGATAACTTGCACCGCTCACGCTGGAAGATGGTTCGGCTGTCTCATAGCGCGCAGTAGTTGTCGTTAAACAAAGATTTAGATTTCGTTTAGCATTACCTTCATTCCTGATACCCGCTATCAATAGTACCGTCTTCCCCAATCTCGAACTGGTTTTGCGACGTACTAGGTACATAGTATGCTTTTTAGCGCTGCTCTTCTACCTCAACTCGCACCCGCTGGGGGCGAGGGACCCCACCCCCAGCCCTCCCCCAGAATCCTTCGCGCCTTCGCGTTTGAAAACTTTGCGTTCTTGGCGTCCTTTGCGGCTTTGCGTTAACCGCTTTGCGCCTCTGCTCGCTCTGCGCCGTCTTAAGCGTCCACAATGCACACTTCGCGCCGGTAGTCGAGGGTAACGCGCCGGAAGCGGCTGAGCAGCCGGTTGCCGGCGTTAGCCCTCCCCCGCCGGCCAAGGTCGCCATGGCTGGTGGCGGGCACGTCAACCGCGACGTCGCGCAGGTGGAATGGCCCAAGTTGCAGATCGACCGCCATGCCGAGCGCGACCGGCGCGGCGGCGGCGAAGCCGTGGCCGGTGGTGGCAGGGGTGGCGCGTGTGTTGAGGCCAACTGCAGCAGCGAGATCAGGGCTGAGGGTAAGGTCGCTGTTCGAGCCGGTATCGATGGTGAGCAGTAGGTCGGCTGGGTGCGGCGCGGTGACGCGCGCAGTGATCGCCGGAAAGTGCTCGAAGAAGCGCAGCGGCAAGGTAGCGCCGTTGGAGCCGGGTGGCGGCGGGGTGAGGTCGGGGTGGCAGAGGCGCAAGCTCTGGGTGGCGTAGTTGATAGATAGGTTGAGCTGGTGGAGAACGTTGTAGCCGAGCACGATGTCCACCGGAAACGGGGCATAGGTGAGGTCAACCGCCATCAGGTAGAGGTTGCGCAGCGTCAATTCGCCGATGCGTAGCCAAGGCAGCACCGTTTCGGTAAAGGGCACTGCGTCAGAGGTGGCATCAGAGCCGAGGGCGAAATCGCCGATGCGCAGATCGAGCCGGCGGGCCAGTGTGAGGTTAATCGCCGAGGGGTCGGTGCCGGTGTCGATCAAAACCATCAGCGGGCGTCCGCCGGGGCCGGCGGCGCCGCAGCGCACGACTTGCGGTTGCCAAACCAGCGGTACGTCGGTCAGACCGCTGGCCGGAAATTCGAGCCGGGTCTGATCGTCAAGCATACTGTTCCGTGGCAGTGCCGTTGTGACGGGTGGCGGCGCGGTAGAGTTCGAGCGCGCGCATGCGCTGGGTGGCGTGATCGACGATCGGGGCTGGGTAGTCGCGCCCGATCTGCACCCCGGCCCGAATCTGGTCGGCTGCCGGCAGTTGGTGCGGTTCGTGGATGAAGCGCGCCGGTACGCGGGCCAGTTCGGGGACGTAACGCCGCACATATGCACCGTCGGGGTCGAATTTTTGCCCTTGGCTGACCGGGTTGAAAATGCGGAAGTAGGGTTGGGCGTCGGTGCCGGTGCCGGCTGCCCATTGCCAACCACCGTTATTGGCCGCCGGGTCGCCGTCGATCAGCAGATGCATGAAGTGCCGTTCGCCCCACCGCCAGTCGATCAGCAGGTCTTTGGTCAAGAACGACGCTACAATCATGCGGGCGCGGTTGTGCATCCAGCCTTCCTGTTGCAATTGGCGCATTGCCGCATCGACAATCGGGTAGCCGGTTTTGCCCTCTTTCCAGGCGGCAAAAAGGGCTGGATCGTTCGGCCACGCGATTTGGTCGTAGACCGGCTTGAAGCTGCCGCGCAGCGCGTGCGGAAAATGGTAGAGCACCTGCACGTAGAAATCACGCCAGATCAACTCGCCGATCCAACTCTCTGGCCCCGGCCCGGGCGGCGCGGCCCGCGCCGCAACCACACATTGGCGCGGTGAGAGGACGCCAAAGCGCAGGTAGGGCGAGAGGCGCGAGGTGCCGGCGGCGGCCATAAGGTCGCGCGCGGCGGCGTAGTTGGCAATGGTATGTTGGATGAAGTGTTCGAGGGCGGCGAGGGCTGCCGTCTTACCCGCAGCGAAGCGGGGCACGCGAGCCGGCGCGTCAGGCAAGAGTTCGTTCAACGCCGGTAGTTGATCGCTCGCCGGCAACGGGATGGCGGCCAGCGCAGGCAGGCCTTGCACCTGCGCCGGTTCGCTCTCAAGCCGGGCGCGCCAGCGTTTGGCGTAGGGCGTGTAGACCGTGTACGGCTGGCCGGCCGCCGTCACCACCTCGTTCATCTCAAAGATCACCGCATCCTTGTAGCTCTTGGCCAGATAACCGGCGGCGCGCAGCTCGCGCTTGATTGCGCTATCGCGCTGGATGGCGTAAGGCGTATAGTCGCGGTTCCACGTCACCCCACGCGCGCCGCTCTCGCGCAAGAGGGCCATCAGGGTGGGGAGCGGCTCGCCGCGCCGCAGTACCAAATACAACCCCAACCCGCGCAGCTCGGCGTCGAGCGCGGCGAGGCTGTCGAGCAAGAACTGGGTGCGGGCCGGACTGGCAAAGCGCCCGTGGATAATCGCGTCGTCGAAGATAAAGACCGGGATCACCGCGCCGCCGGATTGCGCCGCCGCCGCTAGCAGAGCTGTATTGTCGCGCAGGCGCAGATCGCGCCGGAACCAGTGAATGATCATAGGCGATCAGGTAAGGTGCTCTGGGCAAAAGCAAACTATTCTCATTATACGAGAATTTCTGATTGGTGAGCGGCTGATGGAATATTGTTGAAATAGACACGGGTATGACGTCATAAACCCGCGCCAATCCGTCACATCCGTGTGAATCCGTGTCCCGTTCACCATTTCCTGCCTCATTCAATGGTATAATCAGCCCAGATACGTACACCTGTGCGACAATGCGGTGAAAGGATGGGCATGAGCGCCGAGCGGCTGGTGAATCCTCATTCTGACAGCGACGACCAGCAGGTCGAGAAGAGCTTGCGCCCGCGCACGCTGAGCGAGTTTATCGGCCAAGAGAAGATCGTCGAGCAGTTGCGGATTGCAATTGCTGCCGCTCGCGGGCGCAACGAGTCGCTCGACCATACCCTCTTCTACGGGCCGCCGGGCTTGGGCAAGACCTCGCTGGCCAATGTGATCGCAAACGAGATGGGGGCCAAGATCAAGATTACCAGCGGGCCGGCGATCGAGCGGGCTGGTGATTTGGCGGCGATCTTGACGAGCTTGCAGGCTCACGATGTGCTGTTTATTGATGAAGTGCATCGCTTGAACCGGGCGGTGGAAGAGGTGCTCTATCCGGCGATGGAGGATTTCGCCCTCGATCTGGTGGTGGGCAAGGGGCCGGGGGCGCGTAGTTTGCGCCTCAGTCTGCCCCGCTTCACCGTGATCGGCGCGACCACCCGGCTGGCGTTGCTGACTTCGCCGTTGCGCGATCGGTTTGTCTCGGTGCATCGCTTGGTGTTTTATTCCGATGCAGCGATGGCTGAGATTGTCAGCCGTTCAGCGCGGATTTTAGGTGTGCCGATCAGTCCCGAAGGCGCGCGCGAGATTGGCCGGCGGGCGCGCGGGACGCCGCGCATCGCGAACCGGATTTTGCGCCGGGTGCGCGATTATGCGCAGGTAGTGGCCGGTGGCGCGATTACGCTGGAGGTGGCGCGAGCGGCGCTGGCCCAACTTGAGATCGACGAGTTGGGGTTGGATGAGAATGACCGCCGGTTGTTGCGCGCGATTATCGAGCTGTTCAACGGCGGGCCGGTCGGCCTGAGCACACTGGCGGCGGCGCTGGCCGAAGAGGTTGACGCCATCGAAGACGTGTACGAGCCATTCATGTTACAGCTCGGCTTCTTGCAGCGCACGCCGCGCGGGCGCGTCGCCACTCGCCGCGCCTACGAGCATCTGGGGTTGCCCTACCCGGAGCGCGCGCTGCTTCCCGATGAGGAGAGCGGGCCGCAGCAAGGGACGTTATTCTGATATGGCTTGCCTATCAATTGCGATCATCGCCCGCGATGAAGCGCGGCATATCGCCGGCTGTCTGCGCAGTGTCGCCGGTCTCAGCGACGACGTGGTGGTTATTGTCGATGCACAGACCCGCGATGCGACCGCAGCGATCGCCGCCGCGCACGGCGCGCGCGTGTTGATCGAGCTGTGGCGCGGCTTTAGCGCCCAACGCAACTTCGCCCTGCAATGTTGTCGCGGCGAGTGGGTGCTCTTCATTGATGCTGATGAACGGCTGACGCCAGAGCTATTCGTCGAACTGGCGACCCTGCTGCGGCGCGACCCGCCGGATCACATTGCCGGCTACCGCATCCCGCGTTACAACCTCTTCTTTGGCCGGCGCTTGCGCGGCGGTGGCTGGTACCCCGACTGCCAACTGCGCCTGCTCCGCCGCGAGGCCGCGCATTTCGATGAGCGCGTCGCCGTCCACGAAGTCGCTACGCTGCGCGGCGAAACCGGCGCACTGCGCGGTCATCTGCTGCACCTCAACATCGAACGGCTCGATGAGTTGTGGCAAAAGCAGGCCCGCTACGCCTTCGCCGAAGCGACCATGTTCTACCGCGCCGGCAGGCGCATGCGCTGGCGCAACCTGATCGGCGCGCCGGCCCGCGAGTTTACCCGCCGCTACATCCGGCTCGGCGGCTGGCGCGATGGCTGGCTGGGGTTGTTTCTCTGCGCGACGCTGGCGTGGCACGAGGTGGTGAAGTTTTGTATGCTGCGCGGGTTGCAGGAACGCCAAGGCGCTAAGACATAATGTAAGTAAAACAGCAAATTCGTAACATATTTCTGATCGCCAAACGTTATCAAAATGTCTTTGCGACTTCGCGTCTTTGCGTGTTTATATCCAAACAAAGGATACGGTTATGAATCCGATTGCTGATGCGTTAGCGCAGCGCCCGCTGCTGATCCTCGACGGCGCGCTAGCGACCGAACTCGAACGGCGCGGTTGCGATCTGGCCGATCCGCTCTGGTCGGCGAAGGTGTTGATCGAGAACCCAGCCTTGATCCAAGCCGTACATGCCGATTATTTCGCCGCCGGCGCTGACGTGGCGATTACAGCCAGTTATCAGGCGACCATCCCCGGCTTTATGGCGCGTGGCCTGAGCGAGGCTGAGGCGATTGCCCTCTTGCAGCGTTCGGTGGCGCTGGCCCGCGCCGCTCGCGATGCCTTCTGGGCCAAACCAGCCAACCGGATCGAGCGCATCCGCCCGCTGGTGGCGGCGTCGATCGGCCCGTATGGCGCGTATCTGCACGATGGTTCAGAATATCGCGGTGAGTATGGCTTAGCGGTAGCTGACTTGATCGATTTTCACCGTCCGCGTATGGCTGCGCTAGCCGCCGCTGAACCCGATCTCTTCGCTTGCGAGACGATCCCGTGCTGGGATGAAGCTCGGGCATTGGTGGCATTGTTACCCGAATTTCCCCAGTTGACGGCGTGGATCAGCTTTAGCGCCCGCGATGGCGCGCATACCTCGCGCGGCGAGCCAATCATTGAGGTAGTCGCCGAGATTGCTGCTCATCCGCAAGTGGCGGCGATTGGCATCAACTGCACGGCGCCGCGCTTTATCGCTGATCTGATCCGCGCTATTCGATCGGTCACTGATAAGCCGGTGGTTGTCTACCCCAACTCTGGCGAGGCGTACGATCCGGTCGGCCAATGCTGGATCGGCCTTGCCGAAGTGGACGATTTCGCAGCGCAGGCCCGGCAGTGGTACAACGCCGGGGCACGCTTGATCGGCGGCTGTTGCCGGACGACACCCGATCACATTCGGGCGCTGGCAGCATGGGCGACGAGTGGGGTGATGCATGGTTGAAGCATGGCCGTTTGATCCATTCGTGATGCCCTCGCCGCACGTCTTGCGGGTCAACGCCTACCCGCTGCACGGCGCGCCGGTGTTTCACGTCGATCCTGCCCACTATCACGCCGAGTTGTCGTTAAAACAGGCGTTATTGAAGGCCGATCACCGCTACTACATGCAAGCGTATCCAGCAAGCCTGCCGGCCCAGTGGGAGCTGTTGGAATGGGGGATGGCCGAACTGGTGCGCAGTTACCCGCAGTGGTTTGTGGTACAGCGCCATGGCGCTGACGTGTATTGGGAAAACCGGCTGCTTGGGCAGACGGCGACGATCCGGCTCGGCGGCGAACTCGATCTGTGGCCGATCGATTGGCTAGGCCGGCAGGTGCAAGAAGATCTGCTTTTACTGGCAGTTGACGAAGCCGCCGGCCATCCGCTCATCGCCGGCCAGCTCTGCTTCCCCAACCGCTGGTGTCTTGATGAGAAGATGGGATTACCGATGGCCGCGATCCACGGCCCAGTACCGCGATTTAGCGAGCGCTTAGCCGACTCAACGAACCAACTGATCGCGCGCCTCCAGCCGTCGCGTCCGGTTTGGCGGCGTAACTGGTCATTGGTGGTGTTGCCCGATCTCGACCTCTCGCCGCGGCTTGGCCCGCTCGATCGCGAAAAGGCGGCAATTACCGCTGAAAATGCCGGTGAGCGTGTCTTCTATCGGGTCGAACGGCAAACGCTGGTGCGCCTTGCTCGTCATCCAGCCGTGTTGTTTACCGTGCGCACCTATGTCGCGCCGATAGCGCGGCTCGCCGCCGATCGGCAATGGGCAGCGGCGCTCGCCAACCTGTTGCAGCAGGTCGAACCATCGATTCTGGCCTACAAAGGGATTCAGCCCTATTTACAACCATTGCTGGCCTATTTGCACGCAGTGCGTTAGCTGCGTGATGTGGAATGCGGCAGTTTAACTGCCGCATTCCAGTGGCGAGTGTGCTATCATGACGTAAAGACAGGGTTAATGGAGGAGACAGGCATGAGTCAAGAGCGCGAACGGCGCGCTTCCCAAGTCGAGCGCCGGTCAGAGATAGTGCCATCCCAGCGCGAGACGTCGCGCACCGAGCGGTTAGATGCGTCTGCTCCTAATCCGCACTGGCGTCCGCCACGGGCAGGTGGTCGTGGCTCTGTCATAACTACCAACAGTATCTGGCATGATCTGCCGCGTTGGCTGCAAGTGCGTGGATGGATCTATCTCCTTGCCTTCTTTGCACTCATTGTTGTAATGTTTATGCTGACGCTCTCGTTGTTGCGCGGTGATCGGCGGGAAGCGCCGTTGGGCGAGCCGCAACCAACCGCGATCACCCAGCCGACCAGTGAGTCAACCCCGTTGCTTGGCAATGAGGGCGCCAATGCTGCGCCGCAACCTGCGCCACCCCCGTCGCCGCGTTTCTTTGTCGTGGTGAATACCGGCGGCCAAGGGCTTTTCCTGCGACCGCAACCCAATCGCACTAACCCGCCGATCGCAACCTTGCCTGACGGCACCCGCCTCGAACAGATTGGTGATGATGTCCCCGGTGAAGATCGGCTCTGGCGACCGGTGCGTACCCCTGATGGCCTTGAAGGGTATGTGGCGGTTGATTTTCTGGCCCCAGATCAGTAAGTGAGCGGTATATACGGGTGAGTTTGGCCTTGCCCGTAACTCGTCCTATCCTTCTCATAGCTTGCCGCTGCTACCGCTCGCGAGCAGCAACTAGGTCGGGCGCAGCGATCGAGAGGAAGAGATCAACCAGATTCGGATCAAAATGCTTGCCGGCCTGCTCGCGAATATACTGGCAGGCTTGTTCGCGCGTCCACGCCTTACGGTAGGGCCGGTCGTTCGTGAGCGCATCCCACACATCGACCAACGCGAAGATTCGTGCCGCCAGCGGAATCTGCTCGCCGCGCAAGCCATGCGGATAGCCAGTCCCATCCCACTTTTCATGATGGTAATAGGGAATATCGAGGGCTGGGCGAAGATACGCAATTGGTGAGAGCAGCTCATACGCGTATGTGGTATGGCGGCGCATAATCTCCCACTCTTCGGCGGTGAGGGGGCCGGGTTTATGCAAAATAGAATCAGGCACACCGATTTTGCCAATATCGTGCAGCATTGCGCCGCGCCAAAGATTGATCTGCTCTTCGGAGGGAATATTCAGCGCCTTGGCTAGCTCAATCGTGAGTTGCGCGACTCGTTGTGAGTGGCCCTCGGTCTCTTTATCGCGCAAATCGAGCGCGCGCGACCAGCCGATCAAGGTCTGGTCATACGCTTCGGCAATCGCCTGCGCCGCCTGCTTGGCTTGTTCAGTAAGCTGGCGTTCGTGCGCCGCCGCCCGTTCGCGCTCCTCGATCAGGCGTCGGTAGCGATTGATGCGCTGCATCGTGCGCACCCGCAAACGCAACTCGTTATGCTCAACCGGTTTCGAGAGAAATTCATCGGCGCCGGCTTTGACGCCCTCAAGCCGGGAGGCGCGATCATCGAGCGCCGTAATCATAATGATCGGCACTTCAGCCGTCTGCGGATCGTCGCGTAGCATCCGGCAGACCGAAAACCCATCAAGATCGGGCATCATCACATCGAGCAGGATGAGATCAGGCAGAGTTTCGTGCGCGGCGGCAATGCCGCTCATCCCGGAGGCGGCGGTACGTACCATACACCGTTCGCGTTTGAGCAAATCGCTCAGAATATCGCGAACGTTTGGATCATCATCGATAACAAGTACGCTGTAAGGGTGGTTTTGCATATCGAACGGGCTTTCCGGTGCGTGTAACCATCCGCACGGCTGTATTTTATCATGGGATAATGTTATCTGCCGGATCCACGCGCTTGACCGATCCTTTGGTGAGGGCTATGATTCGGCTGTAGCATACGCGTTGTCGCGATGGTGGGCAACGCGGTTGCTGGCACGGCTTTGCGTTGGGCGTAATGGGCGATGATTATTCGTTTACGATGCGAATAGCGTATTAGTTTTACACCGTTGTGATTACCATTGCATTACTGTCGGTTTGATCGGGAAGTGTTTTACCTCATTACTAAGGGTATGACGCGATCGGATAGACGAGGAGCCGCGCTATGACTGACGCTAGTGACGAACACCGCCCAGCAGTGCTCATTGTCGATGACGATCCGAATGTAACTAGTTCACTGGCACGTTCATTGCGTGATCGCTTCACTGTCTTCACGGCAACCGATGCTGAGACGGCCTTGCAGATTCTCAAGCAGCAGCCAGTTGCCGTGATTCTCACCGATCAGCGGATGCCGGCGATGTCGGGGGTCGAGTTGCTGGCGCGGGCGCGTGAATTGCAACCTGATGCACGCGGCTTTATCATTTCCGGCTACACCGATCCGGCGGCGTTGGCCGAAGCCCTCAACCTCGGTTCGGTGCATGGCTTTATGGCCAAACCGTGGGATATTGCCGCCCTTCGCCGGAAGCTTGAGCAGTTGGTGCAAGAATATCAGACAGCGGTGAACGAGCGGCGCGCCGCTAGCGAAGCGCAGGCGCAGATGACAATGTTACGCCAGATGCTCGATCAATTGCAGACCGATTACCTGACGACGCTCGAACTGGTCAGTTGGGAGAGCGAGGTGCCGCCGATCAGCACTTCATCAATCGGCAGTCCGCTGGCGCAGAGTGTGCCGGAGACGTTCGACGATTTGGTAGCCGCCTATCGTAGTTTGCTCGATTTGGCTGCCGAGCAGCGGGGCTTGCATGACCAACGTTCGATGCCTGACCGGTTGCGGGTCTTGAGCGAGCGGCTCGGTTTATTGTGGGCCGGCCCGCGCGATCTGATCGAAATTCACACCCAAGCCCTGCGCCAGCTTTGCCGCGGCCAAACGCCACAGCGGATCGCGGTGTATATGGAAGAGGGCCGGCTAATGTTGCTCGAATTAATGGGCCATTTAGTCAATTTCTACCGGATCCGACTGGCCGCGCAGAGCCATGAATGAGTTGCCTGCAATCGTAACCCAAGCGCCGTATGCCGCTTTCTTGCTAGAACCAAGCGGACGGATTGCCGACTGCAACGCAGCCGCGGCGGCGCTCTTCGGGATGGCTCCTGCTGAACTGTGCGGGCGGCAGTTTGTGACGCTGCTCGATCCGTTCAGCATTGCCAAAGCACAGACGATGCTTGCGCAGACGATCCATGATGGCGGGGTGCAGCACTGGGAACTCGTTCACCGCCGCGGCGGCGCTGCGCCGCGGTTGCTCGGCTATACCACATGGCCGATCCGCGACGCGCATGGAGCGATCACCGGTATCGTGGCGCTCGGTCTCGATCTTGACCCCACGGTGGCGCTGACGGCTCAGCTCGCTGAAACGAACCAGCGGCTCGAGGCGGCCCTCAAGCAACTGGAACGCGCCCATGCCGATTTGAAAGCGGCCCAGACTCAGTTGGTGCAATCGGAAAAGATGCGCTCGCTTGGCCAGTTGGTAGCCGGCGTGGCCCACGAGATCAATACGCCGTTGGGCTATGTCGCGAACAACCTCGCGTTTCTGGCCGAACGGCTGCCCTCGTTGCGCACTGCTCCCATTGATGATCTCGGCTGGCGCGATGTGGACGACGCCATCCACGAGAGCCAGATCGGGATCGAGCGCATTGCCGCGATTGTGCGCGCCTTGCGTGCGTTTGCTCGTCCCGACGAGGCGCAGCTCGTTCCGGCTGATGTTAACGAAGGGTTGGCTAGCACGGTGCGCATGGTGCGCGCTGTGAGCGGACCGCGGATCGTGATTCGCGAAGAGTACGGTGTTGTGCCGCCGTTGCTTTGTCATCCCGGTGAACTGAATCAGGTCTTTCTCAATCTGTTGATGAATGCCGTCCATGCCTGTCGCGATGCCGGTACGGTGACGGTGCAGACGGCGAGTGATGACACTTCCATCATGGTGACGATCAGCGATACCGGCATCGGCATAGATGCGGCGACCATTGCCCGCCTCGGCGAGCCGTTCTTTACCACGTGGCCGGATGGCGGCGGCACCGGCTTAGGGTTGGCTATCTCGCGCGAGATTGTGGCCCGCCACGGCGGCCACCTGTATTTTCAGAGCGAACCGGGCTGTGGCACGACGGTGAAGGTCGTGTTGCCGTTGCAACGGGAAAATGCCTGAACGCAGCGGCGCAAAGGGCTGTTGCTGGCTCATTAAAAGAGTGATAATCGAAGGCAACGCAGGCATATGGCCCCCTTGAGCCCCCGCTCCCCAAACAACCCTCTGCGCCTTCGCGTCTTTGCGTGTAAAGTTCTTTCCGCCTACGCCACTGCCACTTTTTCGCGCACCAACTGCTCGCTGAACTCCCACAACTTGCGCGCCAGCGCCGCATCTTGGGCGCGCGCCGAGGTTTTGGCCGGCTTTTTCCGCACGAAGTACAACCCGCTCATACCCTCCACTTCCGGCGACGAGGCGAGATAGATCGATGTCGCGGCGCCTTGTTCGGGCGTGAGCATAAAGGGGCGGATAAGCCGGAAGAAGAACGCAAATGCGCCCCGCGCATCGGCGGCGAAGTTAGTGGCCACGGCCCCCGGATGCAGACTATTGGCAGTGACGCCGGCACCCTGTAAGCGACGGGCCAGTTCGTTGGTGAAGAGAATGTTGCACAGCTTCGAGTCGCCGTAAGCCTGCGCAATATTGCCGCGTTGCGGCGAGGCGATCTGCGGAATTTTCACATTGCCGGCGACGTGCGCATACGATGAGACATTGACAATGCGGGCCGGCGCGCTGGCGATGATTCGTTCCAACAGCAGGTTGGTGAGCAAGAACGGGGCGAGATGATTGACGGCAAAGGTGAGTTCGTAGCCGTCGGCGCTGGCCAGCGGCTCAGAGACGAACAGGCCGGCATTGTTGACCAAGACATCAATCCGCGGGCAGCGATCGAGCAACGCGCCGGCGGCGCGGCGCACCGAAGCCAGCGAGGCGAAATCGGCCAGCACCAGCTCTGGCGGCGGCGCATTGGGCGCCTCTTTCATAATCTGCTGGCGCGCCGCTTCGCCTTTGCTCTGTGAGCGGCAGACCATCATCACCCGTGCCCCCATTTTGGCGAGTTCGCGCGCCGTAACGTACCCGATCCCCGAATTGGCTCCGGTCACGATGACCGTTTTGCCTTGCATATCTTGCATATACTGTTCTCCCTAAAGGTGTATTGCCATTCATGGTGCAGGCGCACAGGAATGCCCTCACGCCTGAGCCAATGTCGTTCCCTTGAACATCCATGCCCCGGCGCTGTAACCGGGGCATGGCTTGGTAAAGAGCTGCCTTTTGTACTATACCATGGGTCTGGATGTTACGAGCGGGGCATATTTCGCCTTTCCTATTGTCATTGCGAGCCGCGCAGCGCGCGGCGAAGCAATCCCCCACGAGCACGGGACAGGTCTCCTCAGGCATCGTTCGCGCTGAAGGGGGAGATTGCTTCGGGGGCTGCGCCCCCTCGCAATGACAGGCGGGCACGCCCTGCTCTCCGCTTGTCATTGCGAGCCGTGCAGCGCGCGGCAAAGAATCCCCCACGAGAGCGGGAGCGGTGCGCGCTGAGGTTCCTATGCCCCAGCAACCCGGTCAAATGCGCGCAGCCGGTCGATCGTCGCCTGCTCTTCCGGCGGGCATTCGGTGGCAAACCATGCATCGAGCATCTCGCGGGCTAGTTCGGAGGTCGTTAAGCGCAGGCTCAGCGCCAGCACATTGGCGTCATTCCACTTGCGCGCGCCGGCTGCCGTCTGCGCGTCGTGGCAGAGGGCGGCGCGGATGCCGGGTACCTTGTTGGCGGCGATGCTGACGCCGGTGCCGGTGTAGCAACAGACAATCCCTTGATCGGCTTGGCCGGAGACTACCGCTTCGCCGACGGCCCGCCCGACGTCGGGCCACGGGTCGCTAGCGCCGGCTAATGGCCCAAAGAGAATCAGCTCGTATCCGCGCCGCTCTAATTCGGCGATTAGGGCATCGGTGAGGTAGTTCTTTTCATCGCTGCCTACCGCTATCCGCATAACACGTCCTCCCACATGGGGTAGTTCTGTGTAATTGCCGATGGAAGGATTGAGATCCATTCCCTATCGGCGAAGCCAGCAACATTACCTTCATTCGTGGCTCGGCTTGCAAGACTGCACCGGTGCGCCATTACTGTACCCCATACTGGTCGATTTTGGTGCGGTTGCGTTATCCCTGCGCTTCTGCCGGCTGCGGTTCGCGTTCTTTGGTGATGTCGCGCAATGTGCTCAGGTCGCGGATGCGTTCGGTGAAGAGGATGCCGTTGAGGTGATCGACTTCGTGTTGAATGGCCCAACCCAACAAGCCGTCGGCCCGGCGCAGCCGGTGATGTTTGCCGCTCAGATCCTGAAATTCGACCGTCACCCACGTCTGGCGCGGCACCATGCCGTACCAGCCGGGCAGGCTCAGGCATCCCTCGTCGCGCATCACCTCTTCGCCGCTCATCTTGACGATACGCGGATTGATCAGCACATACGGTTCCGCCGGTGCCACTTCAACGAGGCTGCCGTCGGGGCGTTCTTCGTATTCGGCGGGAATTTCGATGATACAGAGCTGGATCGGAATGCCGATCTGCGGCGCAGCTAGCCCAACCCCATGGGCCGCGTGCATCGTCTCGAACATATCGGCCACCAACTGCTTGAGATTGCGATCTGGCAGCTTGACCGGGCGGCACTGCATCTTGAGGATCTTGCGATCCTCGGCGTCATCAATGCGGAGAATGCGTCGAATAGCCATAGAACATTTCTATCCTTGCCCGCAGGCGTTTGATGCGGTTACTCTTTCTATTCTACGACAGCGCGGCGTGAGGGGCAAGGTGCAAATATTGCAAACGGGCGGTTGAGGTCGTGGCGTTGAATGTGGCGCTGCTGCTCATTGACTATCGAGGAACGGAAGCAGATAACCTTATCAGAAGCCATCAGTTGTTTACGCGAGGCAGGCTTTATGAATAAGCGCATAGCTCTTATGCTGGCCGGCATGGTGATGGTGAACATGCTTGCTTGTACTGCGCAATCGGTTGCGCTTCCCCCCACGCCAACCGCGATCGCTACCGCTTTGCCCACGCCAACCGTGTTCGCTACCGCTTTGCCCACGCCGGTCGTTACCGACGAACAGCTTGCCCAGCAGGCATTGATTGAGTTTTTTGATCGCTTGCACCGCGGTGATTATGCGGCTGCCGTTGAGTTGTTCGGCGGTTCGTATGAATCGATCATCGCCTACGTCCCCAACGTTGATCCTGCCGATTATCCGGCGCTATTGCAGGGCATGTGCAACGTTCACCGGTGTCTCAAGGTCAGACAAGTCGTAAGCAGCTTGAAATGGCGTGATGATTACTTCTTGATCGGTGTGCAACTGGAGGATCCTGAGGGTGGCGTTTTCACGTTTGGCCCGTGTTGTGGCGCTAGTCTAGAAGAATTTCCCCCGCGGTCAGTGTTTGAATATCTGGTGATGAAGCGTGCTGAGGTACCTTTGTCGTTATGGGTCTGCCGCCGTATGTGCCGTGAGGCAAGGTGCATGGCTGCGCTTCTTTGCCGGCGGTCATGGCGGCGGATGCTCTACACCCTGACCGATGAAGCCACGGCGCGAAGGGCGATCAGCCAACTTCGCGCCGTGGCTTTTACTGGTCTGGTAATTCCAACCGTACCGAACTACTGTCGATCATTGGTCGCAACGGAGTCACCGAGACGTAACCGGCCAGCACTGCGCCGTCGTCGGTGTCAAGCGCGAATTCAGGGATGCGCTCGCGGGCAAAGTGGAACATAATCTGCGCGCGCTCGGCAGGGCCGGGTGGGGTGAGGGCGATGTCGAGGTAGTGGCCGAAGAAGAATTCCGAGAGCCGGGTCTGGCGAAAGCCGCGTAGTTCGGAAGGTGAAGCGACGTGAGGAACATTGACGTTGAGCACGACCGGCGCCTGCCCGCGGATCTGGGCCAGCAGCGGGAAGAGGCGTTGGGCGGCGTAGGCGGCGGTGTGCCACGGCATGGGTTCCGGGCCGCGGTATTGCAGTGAGACCGCCATCGCCGGCAAGCCCCACATCGCGCCGATCATGGCCGCGCCGACGGTGCCGCTGAGCATGACGTTGGTGCCGCTGTTGAGGCCGCGGTTGATCCCTGACACAACCGCGTCGATCGGTGGCAGCACGCCGCTCAACATAGCGATCGTCACGCACGCGACCGGCGAGCCGTTATGGGCAAAGGCGAGCAGGCCATCGAATTCGGCGGGCGGGATGATGGCGCGCAGTTCGCGATTCGCTTGCGGCGGCATCGCCATACTCATCGCGCTCTGCTCTTCGGCGGGAGCAACGACGCTGACCTGCGCGCCGGCGGCACGCATGGCCCCGGCCAGCGCCCAAAGGCCGGGGCTGTCGATGCCGTCGTCGTTGGTGAGTAAGATATGCATGCAGAGACTCCGCAATTCCCGTGATCGGTGGCGTCAAGCGGAGCGCTGGCCGGCTCTGGCATTAGTGGCCGGTGATAAGGCGTTCCCTTCCCCCTATCACGTTCAAGGGCGGGCAAAACGCATGAGCGTAGATGCGGTTATGGCCTTGGGAAGCGCTATTTCATCCTCACACCCTGCCTCTCTCCCGTTATGTGGGCGAGGGGCGCTGCTGCCTTCCGTTCCCGCAATCCCTTGCCCGCTATCTAGGGGATCTCCCTCTCTCGCCGTGAGGCAGGAGAGAGGGCTAGGGGGTGAGGACCATCAGCCCGCTTGGAGCGACGTACTGTTACTAGCGGGCCAGCGGCCCGCACTCTCCAAAGCGGCAGCCACACATTGCGTTCTCAGACCGCTGCGCACGAACGCTCTGTGCCTAAGACCTGTGCATTCGCCCGACCACCGCGCTCCGCTTTCAGCATATCACGAGGCGGCTCCCTGAGCAATTGCCGCTTCGATGATTTCGAGCGTGACTTCTTTCAGACCGCGCGCGCGGGCGGCTTGCTCGGCAGCGGCGCGCAACGAGCGGCTGGCGCTGATGCGGGCAAGGTAGGGCACCGCGTCGAGCGCCGCGTTCAGCCGGTCGGTCGCCTCCTTCGTCCACGGCATGGTCTCGGCCCCGCTCGGCTTGGGCGGGCCGCCGGCTGCCGGCGTGACCGTCTCGACTGGCAAGAAGTTGATCACCGTCTCGTAGAAGCGGTTGACCAGCTCTTGCATCAGGTTGGCCGCGCCGGCATACCCCATAAACGGCGTGCCGGTTGTGCGCCGCACCACCGGGCCGGGGAAGGTGGCCGGGATGTAGTGGGTGCCGCGAGCGTTGGCCTCGGCCAGATAGATCTTCTCGTTGATGCTGCCGAACACAAACGCCGGCGCTTTGGCGTGCAGCCGCTTCCGGATCTCGATGTTGTCCGGCTCGTCTTCGCGGCGGGGCCGACCCGACACCCACGCGATCTTCATACCCAACTCGTCGCCGAGGAAACTGCGCAGACCGTCGGCGTAGCTGCGCGCAGCGACGATCGCGCAATCGACGGTGGCAAACCAGTCGCTCTGCGGGCCGCGCCACAGATCCCACACCGGTTGTAGGGTCGTGCGCTTTTCATGGGCGATAAACGCCTCGACCTGCGCTGGGTCGATGCCGAGCAGTTGGCCGAGTTCGCGCAGGAAGGCGGTGGTGCCAAAGACGCCAAACGGTGCGAAGAGGTAGGGCCGGCCCAACGCTTCGGCCAGACCTTGGCCAAATTCGCGGTACATCACGACGTTGACTGCCGCTTCCGCCAGCTTGGGAGTGGTAGCGATGCTGCCTTCGTAGGGGTAAACGAGGTTAATCTCGGCACCGATGCCGGTGATCAACCGCTTGAGTTCGTAGAGGTCGCTAGGCGCGTTAAAACATCCCAACGAGGGGCCGATGATATTGACCGTGCGCGGGCGGGGTTGGACATCTGCCGGCACAAATGGTTTGCCGTACTGTTCCCACGCAAACAATAACGCTCGCTCGCGTCCCGTCCACTCATCCTGTTCGAGTGATTGGCTCCAGAAGAACCGCGCTTCGGGATCGATCTGCGCTACTAGTTGGGTGTGATCGGCGCTGATCATCTCGCTCTCGGCGGTCGAAACCACTAGCAGCTGTTTGCCTACCAGCATCCCCATCGTGCGCAGATCGTCAATCGTGCGGATCAGCGCCTTGGCCGTGCCGTTGATCACATCCTCTTCGCGGATGGAGGTCGGAGTCAGGTTGGCCATGTGCGGCAGCGCATCGGTATAATCGGTGACGGCCATACCGAGCAGGTTGTAGCAGCCGATCGGCGCATCGCACACGATATGCACGTCGGGGAAGCAGCCAAAAACCCACGACGCGCCCCAGTAGCTGCTGGTATCGGAAATATCACGGATCAAGGTAATGCTCATCGGTTCGCCTCCCGGCCCTCATCACCCTCGAAGAACGCCAGCATGCGGTCGTAGATCGGTTTGCGGTTGAGCAGATCACGCACAAAGCTGAGCGACGCGACCATGCCGCCGGCGAGGAAGAGCGGGCGCACGCTGAGAATGTTGGTGTAGTAGACCGACGGAATGCCCTTTTCTTTGGCGTAGGCGGCCAGCGTTGTGGTGCCGATCACCAGATCGAACGACCAGCGCGCCATTGCCGCCTGATCGTCTTCGAGCGTCTTGCGGTAGATCACCGCCTCGGTGCCGTGGGCCTTCAGCCATGCTTCATCGGCGGCGGTGAGGGCGCTCGGTCCGATGCTGGTGCTGACATAGGGCACCCGCGCGCCACCCTCGATGAGCAAGCGGGCATAGAGCATCTCGTTGCCCTCGTAGCCGGAAACGAGAATGGTCGCGCCTTGCAGCGGCTTGCTGGCCAAAAAGCCGCGCGCGGCGGCTTCCTCTTCGGCGGCCACCTGCTCGACCACATCTTCATCAAGGTCGAGCGCCGCCCCGATGGCGCGCAGCCACGCCGCGCTCCCCTCGGCGCCGATCGGCGCGCCGCTGACCACAGCGACACCCCGCTCGCGCAAGACACCGATCGTCTCGCGGTAGAAGGGGTGGAGCGCCGCCACTGCCGCTGCCCGCCCGGCCTGCTTAATCTCATCGACGTGCCGGCCGGGGAGGGTCGTTACCACCCGTCCGCCCATCTTGCGCAGCACGCCATCGATCAACAACGGATCAGCCGGAAAGACCTCGCCGATCAGGGCCAGCGTGCCCGGTTCGTGCTCGCCGCTGGTATCGACAAACCGCCGCATCACCGCCGCCAGCGCCACATCCTTCGCTTCGGGGTGGGAATGGATCGCGTAGGCCGGCACCCGCACCAAAATCACCGGTTTGCCATCAACCTCTTTCGGCAGCAGCTCCTCGGCCAACCCAGCCGTTTCAGCCACGCAGAGCGAAATGACCGGGATAAACGACGTATTGGCCGTCGTCGCCGCTTCGGCAATCGCCGCGTTGGCCGCCTCTTGCACTTTGCCGCTCGACAGCTCAGCCGTGCCGAGCGCCGGCGCGACGATGCTCTTGCGCGCCGCGTAAAAGTGGGTGACAAACGTCAACCCGTACAGACAGCCGGTATCGGTCACCATTGCCGGCTGCGCGCCCTCAATCCGGGTGAGCACGCGCAACGCACCAAACGCAGGGCACATTGTCTGCGGATGGAGCTTGCACGCGCCGCCGCGAAACGGTTCGGCGGGGGCCTCGGCGCCGGCCGGCGTCAGGGGAATGATCTCGGCCATAACAACTCCTCTGCCCGGACACAGCCGCTCTGCTGCATGCCGGGATGATCAAACAGGGACGCGAATAGTTGGTATTATACAACAATTTTCTTGCATAATAGATATGAATGAACTTGGGATACGGATCTACCCGGATGAAACGGATGGGCACAGATGGCCGATCCATGAAAATCCGTCACACCTGTGCTAATCTGTGCCCTATTCATCCAGCGGCCACGGATCGGCGCTAAACTGGTCATGCACCTCTTGTAGTTGCACATCGGCGTAGCTGGCGTAGAAGCTGCGCGTCACTTCAACGCTGCGGTGGCGCAAGATTTGCGATACTTCAGCGAGGGCAACCCCTTCGTTGAGTAGATGATAGCCGACAAAGTGGCGGAAGGTGTGCGGTGTGACTTGACGTAATAATTCAGCCTCATCAGCTTTGCCTTCCCACACGAGCTGATCGGCCAGCGCGTTGGCTGCGCTGGTGACAATCCGCCAGCCGCTGATCCGCGACAGCCTGCCGCCGCCGGTGCGCGGATCGAAGGCGACAAACAGCGGTTCGCGGGCCGGCGGCCAGTTTCGCGCGGCGAGGTAGCGGTGCAGCGCTTGTTCGGCGTGTTTGCGGATGAAGAGGGTGCCTTCGCGCCGGCCTTTGCCGCGCACGATCACCCGCGCCAAGATGCGCCGGTCGCGCGCTACATCGCCCACATCGAGGCTGAGCGCCTCGGAGATGCGCGCCCCGCTGGAAAAGAGCAGGTGCAGCAGCGCAGCGTTGCGCAGGCGAGTTAGCATCTGCCGCTCACGCTCTTCGCCGGCTGGCTTGTCATAAAAACGCACTAACCGGCGTAGATCGGGCGGAGTGGGTGCGATCGGGGTAGGCAAGCGCGGCAAGACCCGGCTCACTTCGGGGCGAGCCGCGGCGACGCGAAACGGAATCGCTCCTTGCGAGTCAGCCAGCGCCAGAAAGCCGAACAGCGGGCGCACGTAGGCATGCACCGTGCGCTCAGAGAGCCGTATGCTCTGGCTGCCGGCTCGTGCCGTCGCTGCTCGCTGCGAGAGGTCGTAGCTACGTTTGCGCAGCGCGCGCGCGTATGCCACCAGATCGCCGATCTGCAAATCACCCAGCCGGTTTTTCCCGTTGCGTTCGGCCCAGCGGGTAAAGATGCGCACCGCCGTCTCGTAGCTGGCGATAGTCTGGCGCGCATGGTGGCGTTGGCGCTCGCGGGTATCCTCATCGAGCTCGTCATCGTCATCGCTCTCGGCGAGGCCGGCGCTGGATAACCGTGCCAGCCAGATCGCGCCGGCGACGGCGATCGGTGTGTCAGACGTGAGTGGTTGTTCGGCGAGTTCGGTCATAATGGCGCCATGGAAGATGGAGTAGCCGCAAAAAGCCACAAGAGATGTGATGGAATAGCCTCCAAAAGACACAAGGGTCACAAAGGTTTTATGTGTGTTTTGTGTGTGTTCGTGGCTATTCTGTTGTCACTGCTGCGGGGAAGTGCTCCCACCCTTAGCCCCTCAACCCCGCTGCGGGAGAGGGGCTAAGAGCATAGCCACCAAAAGCCACAAGCGTCACAAGGGTTGTTATGTGGCTTTTGTATATTTTCGTGGCCATTCCGACGTTTCACCTCGTTTCCGTCGCGCGGCGAAGCCATCTCCTTCGTGTGCAGATGATGTGCCCTCAGCGTTCGTTCGTGTTGAAGCAGGAGATTGCTTCGGGCACTGCACGCCCTCGCAATGACATACGGAGACCGGTTGATCCTACCCTCCAGTCCCTTTCTCACTGGCGCGGGAGCGGGGCACTGCTGCCTTCCGCCCCTCA
>NZ_DAOUDC010000007.1:0-16619 GCF_034431535.1 Chloroflexus sp.
TGAATTGTAGCATAGATGCGAGGAATAGAACATCTTTTCGTAAACGTTCGACAAAACCGCCCGGATCGGGTATAATACGAGATAGCAAACATCGCATTATGATGCGCTAAAACCGACTAACGGAGCAACCAATGGAAATCGGCATCGTCCGGCCCGTCAACATCACCAACGAGATGCGGACGGCCTACCTCAGTTACGCGATGAGCGTGATCGTTTCGCGCGCCTTGCCCGACGCGCGCGACGGTCTCAAACCAGTGCAGCGGCGCATCCTGTACGGGATGTGGGACATGGGCTTCCGCAGCAACCAGCCCTACAAAAAGAGCGCCCGTATCGTCGGCGACGTGCTCGGCAAGATGCACCCGCACGGCGATGGTGCCGTTTACGATGCGCTGGCCCGCATGGCGCAGCCGTGGAGCATGCGCTACCCGCTTATCGACGGCCAAGGCAATTTCGGCTCGATTGACGGCGACCCGCCAGCGGCGATGCGCTACACCGAAGCTCGCCTCGCCTCGATCGCCGAAGAGTTGCTGAGCGAGATCGAGAAAGACACGGTCGATTTCCGCGACAATTTCGACGGCAGCTACCGCGAGCCGGTCGTGTTGCCGGCCATCTTGCCCAACCTGCTGCTCAACGGCGCTTCCGGCATCGCGGTCGGCATGGCCACCAACATCCCGCCTCACAACCTCGGTGAGCTGTGCGATGCAATCGGCTATCTGATCGACAACCCGGAAGCGACCGTCGAAGAGCTGATGCAGATTATCCCCGGCCCCGATTTTCCCACCGCCGGGTTAATTCTGGGCACCGAAGGCATCTTGGCCGCCTACAGCACCGGGCGCGGCCAGATCACGCTGCGGGCCAAGACCCACATCGAGGAGGCTGGCCGCGGCGCGTTTATGATCGTCGTCACCGAGCTGCCCTATCAGGTCAACAAGGCCCGCCTGCAAGAGCGCATCGCCGAGCTGGTCAAAGACCGCAAGATCGAGGGGA
This sequence comes from Chloroflexus sp., assembly GCF_034431535.1. GTDB lineage: Bacteria > Chloroflexota > Chloroflexia > Chloroflexales > Chloroflexaceae > Chloroflexus. Next base: position 988 of record NZ_DAOUDC010000007.1, read on the forward strand.
TCCGCGATGTGCGTGACGAGAGCGATCGCAACGGGATGCGGCTGGTGATCCTGCTTAAGCAAGACGCCCAACCCAAGAAGGTGCTCAACGCGCTCTACAAGCATACCCAGATGCAGACCACCTTCGGCATCAATATGCTGGCGCTGGTCGAGCATGGCCGCCAACCGCGCGTTTTGACCCTCAAGCGGCTGCTGCAAGAGTACATCAGCCACCGCCAAGAGGTCATCCGCCGCCGCACCGAGTTCGATCTGGCCCGCGCCCGCGATCGCGCCCACATCCTCGAAGGCTTGAAGATCGCGCTCGATAACCTCGACGCGGTGATCCAGACCATCCGCGATTCGCGCACCGCCGAGAGCGCGCGCAACAACCTCATGCGCAACTTCTCGCTCACCGAGCGGCAGGCGCAGGCGATTCTCGATTTGCAACTGCGCCGGCTGGCCGCGCTTGAGCGCCAGAAGATCGAGGACGAATACCGCGAGGTGATCAAGCTGATTGCCGAACTCGAAGATATTCTGGCCAATCCGCGCAAGGTGTTGCATCTGATCAAAGAAGACCTGAGTCGTCTGAAGGAAAAGTACGGCGACCCGCGCCGCACCCGCATTATTCCCGATGTCACCGGCGAGGTCAGCGACGAGGATCTGATCCCTGATGTGCGGGTGATGATTACCCTCACCGACCGCGGCTACATCAAGCGCCAATTGCCCGATGCCTACCGCACTCAGCGCCGCGGCGGGCGCGGTATTAAGGGCATGCTCACTCGCGAGCAGGATATTGTCCGCCACTTGCTGACCTGCAATTCGCTCGATAATCTGCTCTTCTTCACCGACCGCGGCAAGGTCTACCAGATCAAAGCCCACGAAGTACCCGACAGCTCGCGCACCGCCAAAGGCTTGCCGTTGGTGAACCTTGTGTCGCTTGAACCGGGTGAACAAGTGACCTCGATGCTGGCCGTGCGCGAATTCGACGCCGAGTATCTGGTGATGGCGACGGTGCGCGGCAAGATGAAGCGCACCCAACTGCGCGAGTATAGCCAAGTGCGCTCGAACGGCTTGATTGCAATCGGGTTGGAAGAGGGCGATGTGCTGGGGTGGGTACGGGTCAGCCACGGCCACGAAGATATCTTGCTCACCACCGCGCGCGGGCAGACGCTGCGCTTCGCGCAGAGCGAGGTGCGCCCGATGGGCCGCCCGGCCACCGGCGTGATCGGGATCAATCTTGCCGAGGGCGACCGGGTGGTGAGTATGGATTTAGCCGAAGAAGGCGCCGATCTGCTCGTCGTCACCGCCCGCGGTATCGGCAAGCGCACCGCGCTCAGCGAGTACCCGGTGAAAGGCCGGGCGACCGGCGGTGTGATCACGATCAAGCTGCGCAACGAAACCGATGAAGTCGCTGCCGCCGCGGTTGTGCATGAGCATTCGCTGCTCACGTTCATCACTACCGGCGGGATGGTGATGCGTACCAGCGCCAGCGAGATCTCGTGCTTGGGTCGGGCGACCCAAGGCGTGACGGTGGTGAACGTCGCTCCCGGTGATCGCGTCGCTGCGCTCTCGGTGGAAGATCCCGATGAGAACGGGAATGGCAACGGCGCCGCGCCAACGCTCATTGATCCGATGGGGTGATCGATTGCAGTGTTACGAACTGGCGGGTGCTGCGTGCTGCACCCGCCAGTTTCGATCTCCCAATTACCGCGGCATCAGGCCCCTGCGTTGGCGGTGCGCGGTCAAAAAGACCAACGGCCCGCGCAAGCAACGCAGCATGCGCTGCGCATTGCGCGGTACCACCACCGCCACGCCGGGACCGAGTGCAATTGCCTCACCATTGACGATCAATTCGCCCTCGCCTTCATACACGGCTAACAACACGTCAAGCTCGGCATTGACGTGTTCGGGAATTGTTGCGCCGGTGCGCAGCCGCATCAGATTCACGTTCATCTGCTCACTATTCACGCTCCAAATCGCGCCGTCATGGCGTGCTGAGCGCACCGCTTCGGCTATGTCGATCACATGTTCCGGTGAAAATGCCATTACCGCTATCCTTTCCGCTGCCGGATCAGAACACCTGCCAACAATCCCCCTGCAACCAGCGCCACTAGCCATAATGCCGGGTTGGTCGCCGGCATTGAAGCCGGTTGTACACCAATGTTCGGCCTCAGCGCCGGATATTGGTCGATGACTCCATCGAACATAAGTGGCTGATCGGCAAACCCATCACGATTGCGATCGTGCCACCAAAGTTGCATCCCCTGCCACCAATCAGCCGGCCAGCCGCGTTGCCAATAGTTGCCGGCCCACACGACCGCCGGCGCTTGCGGTTCGCTGGCTAGTAGCACGCGGTAGCGTACGATATCATTGCCGCGCAGCGTAACTGCTGCATCACCGGCCAGCAGTGCCAGCACCGTTTCGTGATTGTCAAACCGGTTGCGCTGCGCCGTCAGCGCCCCGCTGCCGCCAACGGTGATAGCGCGGGCATTGCGCTCAAACCGATTATCCTGCACGATCAGGCCAGCACTATTATGTACGAGCAAGCCATCGCCACGCTGGCCCTCGATCAAATTGCCTTGCACCGTCACTCGCGCGCTGCCAGCCAATTTGATGCCAGTGACATTCTCAGTCAACGTATTGCGGTCGATCAGCACATCACTGGCTGACGGCAAACAGAGGGCTGCGCTGAAGAAGGTGGCGGTGACGCCAAGGATTGTTGCAGCGCCCGCAATGAGCGGTGAGACGATGCCGGCCTCGCTCCGGCTTACCACATTACCGCGCACCGCACCACGCGGTGCGTTGTCGATAGCAATGCCGATCTGCACCGCCAAGATCGTGTTTAATTCAACCCTCACACTGGGCGCATTTAGCAAGGCAATCCCAATGCTGCGCTCGCGCGGCATATCGTCCAGCGCACCGATGAAGGTATTGTTGGTCACCATCACATTCGCGCCGTTATCAACCACGACCCCGCGCACAAAACGCTCGAAGCGATTACCACTGATCATTACTGCCGCTGCGCGCACCAGAATCGCCGCATCAATCGGTTTCAAACCACTGCGCTGAAAACTGAGGCCCTGCACTGTCACTCCCGGCGCGGTAATGGTGAGCGTGGAACCCGCCTCACCGCCATCAAGCACCGCGCCATGCCGGCCACGCAATACCAGCGGACGGTCGATCGTCCATTGCCCCTGTTGCACGCCGGGCAAGACCTCAATCACCATGCCGGGAGGGGCCGCTGCCAACGCAGCGCCGAGCTGTGCGTAATCGCCGCCGGCGCCAACGCGAATGAGCTGATAGTCGCCGCCCCGACCATCATCGAGCATTGGCGAAGGCGCTGCTAGCGTCACCCATGGCAGCAGCCCCCCTAGAATGCCGACCACCAATATCGCCCGCCAACGCGCTATGTTTGCCATCATCGCCATCCTGCCTTGATGATGCGTGCTTTCACTATGGCTACTGTAGCCTAGCGAGCCTGCTTGTGCTGTGACTTTGTTCACAGCGAGCGCGTGAAAACGGCTGTACAGTGGGTATCAGGCGATCGCGCGACGACGCAAGCATAGAGATGACGAGGTGCTATGATGATACTATCGCCTACCAACGTCTTCCGAGCCGGTTTTGCCGCCGGTGTGATAGTGATGCTGACCAGCGCCCTTTGGGCTGGATTGCTTCGCATAGGATGGGCGCTGCCGTTATCATCGCTCACGCTGGCTGCGATTCATGGCCAGCTCTTCGTGGGCGGAATGCTCGGCACAGTGATTGGGCTAGAGCGAGCAGTCGCCATCGGGCGACCATGGGCCTTTGCCGGGCCGCTGCTGACATTGTTGGGAGGAATCAGCCTTTTGATGGGCTTGCCAGCAATTATCGGCGCGTTGCTCATCACGGGCGGCAGCGTTGGCCTGCTTGCAATCTTCGCACTGCTGCTCAAGCGCCAACCGGTACGCTTTGTGGTCACCATGGCGCTCGGCGGGATGGCGTGGTTTGGCGGCAATCTGCTCTGGCTAATGGGGCAGCCGTTAGCGCTCGCGTCTCTCTGGTGGGCTAGCTTTCTCACCCTCACCATCTTCGGTGAACGGCTCGAATTAGGGCGGCTCCGCCACCTGCCGGTGCATACCTTCTGGAGCTTTAGCCTTAGCGTTGGCCTGCTCTGGCTTGGGTTGGGATGGTCGCTAGCGGATTACGCCAACGGCACGCGGCTGGCCGGCATTGGCCTATTGGCGAGCGGTCTCTGGCTCTTAGCCTACGATATTGGCCGGCGCACGATTCGCCGTCCCGGCCTGCCCCGCTTCAGCGCAACCTGCATGCTCTCAGGCAGCGTATGGCTCACGATTGGCGGCTTGCTCATGGCGCTAAGCGGCGGAGTCTATGGCGGCTTGCTATACGACGCCATCTTGCACAGCATTTTCGTTGGCTTCGTTGTTGCGATGATCTTCGGCCACGCGCTGATCATCATTCCAGCTTTGCTCAGCGTTCCAGTCCGGTTCAGCGGCTGGAGTTACCTACCGCTCGGATTATTGCACGTGTCGTTAGCGTTGCGGGTGATTGGCGATCTATGCATGTTGATCGGATTCCGGCGTTGGGGCGGAATGATGAATGCGGTGAGCATCATCGTCTTTCTGATGATCACTGCCACCAGCATTGCGCGCGCTCACCGGCAAGCGGCTCCGGCCACGATGCCGCTGTAATGCAGACGCGCTGGCCATCATCGCTATCCATCACCCTGCATCAGGGGTCGGGGTCGGCTCAACCTCCGGCGACGGTTCTGGTTCAGGGGTAGGGGTTGGCGTGGGTATTGGCACAATCGTCACTGTCACCTCTGGCGGGTTGCCAACAATGCTCACCCCGCTTGGCAAGGTGGGGCGGACCGCAAACTGGTAGATGCCGGGGCCAAAGGTGCTGAGGTCGAGCTGCACCACTAGCGGCGCTGAGGCAAGCGCGCTAAGCTGCGCACTCGTTCCGGCAAAGGTCAGCTCAACCACATTGGGCCGTACCGAAGCCAGCAAATCGCGGTTCAAACCGGTAACGATTACCTCCACCGGCAGACGCACCTGAAACGGTAATGGGATAGGGGCGATGTTGATCGTCACCTGCACTGCATCCGGCTCACCCTGTGCTGGCGAGGTGCCGGTCGGAATAATCAGCGGCACAATCCGCACCACCGGTTCACGCGCATCGCGAATATCAATCGCCTCGGTTTGCAAGAGACTGATCGCATCGAGCGGGCCGGAACTGCCGGTCAGCGTAATCAGCGGCGGTTCCACCTCGATCCCAGTCACGGCAAAACCCGGCGCTGGGGAACCGATCACGACCGGTGACACCGGAACTAAGCGCAAACCGACCACCGGATTGATCGGGATGATGACGGTGATTGAGGCTGGCCGCACCTGCACGCCCTCAACCGGTTGATTGTTGGCATCAATCGGGGTCAGACTGAGGGGAGCGATATAGGTGGCGCGCAACTGGGCGATATTTGCCACCGCCCGTACCGCCGCCACTCGCCGCACCCGGCTCTGGGGACCGCTAATCGTCACTATGCTAATCGGTTCGCCGTTGTAGCGCAATTCTGGCGTACCCCGCTCGAAGCTAAAGGGCGGCGAGCCGAAGATTTCCAGATTAATCGGCACCGTTACTGTTTCAACCGGTTCCAACCGTACACTAATCGCCGCCGGTTCGACCCCGTCGGTGGGAACGCTAAACGACAGATTGCTGCGGGTCGGTTGTACGTTGATCGGCACCAGATGATCACCGGGGCCAAGGTCGCTCAGATCGGCCACTACCCGAATATCGACTGGGCGCAATTCCGAGCGTTGGCGGCGATCGGTACGGAGCGTAACGTCAACCGTTGGGAATGAGGTGGTGGGGATGCCATTGGCATCAACGACGATCAAATTATCGGCCAAACCGACCAGTTGCAGGGTCAGATCCTCAAACCGGGCCGTCTCTTCCGGATTCTCGCTAAACGAAACGAACGACCAGAGCGCAAAGCTCAAACCGACCGCCAGCAACACGCGCAAGATGATCGAGCGCACACCATTCATGCCGCCCTCTTCGCTTCCGGTTCCAGCGGCACCTGCATCAGGTCGGCCAGCATCGTCCGCAACCGGGCTTCGGTCAAATAACTGACCAACCGGCCATCACTGACCAGCGAAATCGCACCAGTCTCTTCCGACACCACCACCGCCAGCGCGTCGGATTGTTCGGTAATCCCCTTGGCAGCGCGATGGCGCGTACCATAACGACGCGGCCCGGCGATATCTTCACTGAGCGGTAATACCACATTGGCGGCCAAAATGCGATTACCGCGAATGATCACCGCCATATCGTGCAGCGGCGAATTGGGGTAGAAGATGTTGAGCAGGAGCGGCACCGAAATGCGCGAATCGAGGATCACGCCCCGATCGGCAAATTCTTGCAGTTGGGTGCGCCGTTCGATCACCATTAACCCACCCACCCCCTGTTGCGAGAGTTGGGCGGCGGCGCGGCTAATGACCGTAATCGTTTCGAGGAGTTCAGAGCGGTTGGCGCCGCCAAATGGACGGCCAAACAGATCGCTCGAACGACCAAGACTTTCGAGGGCGCGCCGCAATTCCGGCTGAAAGAGCACGGGGATCGCCACAATCAAGGCTGGCGAAATCACGTTGACCACCAACCAATTCAGCAGGGTCAAGCGATCGCTCGCGATCGACGGCATGAGGAAAGCAATCGCCAACAAAATACCGACACCGCGCAGCAACTGCACGGCACGGGTGCCGCGCACAATGCCGAGCAGCCAATAGAAAAACGCCGCAACGATCAGGATGTCGATTAGCGTAAAGGGCGAGGTGAGCGGATTCAGCCGCGCCCAGAGACGCTCAAGCTCTACCATCATCAACTCTGTGGCGGCGCCGGCTTGCGTTGCTCAAGCATCCGATTGGCGGCGCTCAACATCGCTTCCACCCGTTCCGTTTCAATTCCCGGCATCTTCAACATGCGCCGACACAGTTGGCTGGCCTGTCCATATTCCTCGCGTCGCATGAGCATATCGTACAGCATAAAGTAGGCTTCCACATCTTGCTGGTCGAGACCGATAATCTGGTGTAGTTCAGCGATCGCGTTATCGTAATCACGTTGTTGGGCAAAAATGCGGGCGATCTGCTTCTTTTCGCTAATCGCCTCTTTGGTGCGGCGTGCCAAGGTGTGCATCAACGCCAACCATTGGCGTGCATCAATATCATTAGGCGCAATTTGAACAATCCGATCGTACATTTCGCGGGCCCGCTCGTGATTGCTCATCATCCAATACGTCTGCGCCACTTCCTGCAACGAGGCCACCGCATCCTTCAACTGGCCGGCGCGCTTTTGCAGCTCGCTGACGCGCACCAACCCTTCCAGCCCTTGGTCGAGGTAGCCACGCCGCAACTGCATGCGGGCCAGCCGGCTGCTCATCCCGATATGGTTGGGGGCAAGTTGCACCGCCGACTCAAGGGACTCGATCGCGCGATCGAGTTGTTGATGCTCTTCGTAGTAGGTGGCGAGCTCATCAAGCTGGGCCAGCGCTTCGGCCAATTTCCCCTGCCGGAAATAGACGTTAGCGAGTTTGGTATAGATCGCCCGATCATACGGCAACAGCTTTTTGGCTTCGAGCAACGCCTGTTCGGCGCCGGTCAGATCGTCGCTCATCGCGTAGGCTTCAGCCATCCGGCGCACGAGATCACCTCGCGAGGGTGGAATGGCAAAGGGATGGCGGATCGACGGTTCGGGTGTTGTTTGCCCGGCAACGGCCTGTCCCTGTCGTAACTGATCAAGCGCCGCCTCGGCTTGGCCCAAGGCAATGTAGCTATCCGCTGCCGCGCGATAGACCAGCGCCAGCGGCAACATCGGATCAGGCTCGCTCGCCAGCAAAATCTGGGCCTGTTCCAGTTCCATCAACGCCAGATGGTGTTGCTCGTGCTGTTGCTGGATGATCGCCAGCATATAGTGCAACAACGCCCGATCGACGATCAACAAGGCTGCGCGATATTCGGCTTGCACAGCGGCAAATTCGCTGGGGCGCTGGCGCAACTGGGCCAGCACCGTCGCCAACGAATCCCAGATCACGGCGGGTTGTTCACCCATCAGGGCCAGCGTGACATTCAGCCGCGCCAACGTCACCGGATCATCAGGCGAACCTAGCTCCAGCGCCTGCCGGAACTCATCGAGCGCCGCTTCAAACCGCTCGAGCTTGAGCAATGCCAAGCCATACTGGGCATGCACCTCGCGATGTTTGGGCGCCCATTGTAGCAAGCGGCGAAACTCTTCCAACGCCTTGTTTGTTTGGCCAAGGCGGAAGTAGGTGTTGGCAACTTGTAACAACTGGGTCACCGCCTCATCGATGCGCCCAGCCTGCTTCAGCAATTCGGCCAGCTTCGAGCGCGCATTGACTGTATCGGGCGACAACTCGATAAAACGGAAGTAGACATCAATCGCTTTTTCTGCCTCACCCCGCACCCGATAGGTCTCGATCAACAACTGGTACTTCGCCAGCGCCTCTTCGGGCCGGCCCTGCCGCTCGTATATTTCGCCCATGCGGAGATGGATCGGCAAATACTCGACATGATGATGGATCACCTCCATACAGGCATCGAGCGCGGCATCCAGCAACCCCTGTTCGAGGTAGGTGCCGCTGAGTTCCAGCCACCCTGCCGTCACCTCATCAAGGCCGGTCGGGTCAAGCGGGGTTGGCGGCGGAAATTCCAGTTTTGACAGCGCTGCCGGCACACTCATGCGCTCGATGATCGGCAACTGTTCGGGTGTAGGCGCAACGCTCGGTGGCGCCGGTTCATCCTCTAACTTCTTTGCCGAGCGGAGGAAATCGGTGATGGGCCGGATCTTCCCCCACCGATCGCTCTCAGCATCGATGAACGGCGGTTCGGGAGGCGGGGGTGGCGACGGCTGAGGATGCAAGACGCCGGTGCCGATCGTGCGCAGCTTGGCGAACATATTGCGATCGGCCAGTTCTTTGGCGCGATTTTTGAACTCGGCGGCTCGATCGCGTCCCCACCGTTTACTGGCGAGAAAGTCGGCCAAGGTGCCGTAGAGAATCGAAGCGCGGGCCAAATCACCAATCTGCTCGTAAATGGTGGCCGCGCTCTCGTACATCGCGATCAGGTCATCAACTTCAGCCTTGCCAATCGTTTCGAGATCGACAAGACTGATCGTCGTTTCAAACTCTTGCGCCGCTTGCGGCAACTGGCCCAGCGCCTGATAGACCTGCCCCAAGGCAAAGTGGGCCGACAGGGCATATTCCGGATCGCCGGCGGCTCGCGTCAACACCCCCACCGCCGCTTTCAGATCGCCGCGGCCTTGGTAGAGCAAACCAAGCGAATAGAGCACATCGGCCCGTTCGAGACCGGCTTGGATGGCTTGCTCATAAAGCGTGACGGCCCGTTCTTCATCACCGGCTTGTTGGCAAGCGATCGCCTCGGCAACTAATTGTTCGGGCTGTGTAGCCGAACCGCGCAGCATACTGGTAGGATAAGAAGGCCGCAGACCACCGGTTCCGCGAATAGGCGGCGCACCGGTCTGCCCGCCGAGCTGCTCGCGCAGGCGCGCCGCCAATTCACGCGCAACGCGATGGTTCGGCGCTAGGCGCAACGCCCATTCGACCTCTTGCAAAGCAGCGGCTGGATCGTTCTGGGTAATGAGCCGCTGCGCCAATTCGAGATGGGTTTCGGCAGCTTCAGACATTGCGCCGATATCTTCGTAGAGTTGGGCTAAGCGGCGGCGCTGATCGTCAAGTTCCGGCTGCAACGCGAGCAACTCGCGTAACGCTTCGGCGGCTTGCAACGCGCGCCGCTGCGCGCTGTGCAGATCGGCTAGTACGCTGTATGCCTCGACCGCAGCCGCGGTATCACCCTGCCGGCGGTAACACTGGGCAATATAGTTGACATAAAAGGCGTTGTTCAGATCGGCCTCGTGCAGATCGCCAAACGCTTGGAGCGCCTTGTCCAGCCGGTTGGTCTGGAACAGAGCGACGGCGGCAGCGGTGCGCGCCTCCACATCTTGCGGAAACTCTTGCAATGCCCGTACCGCCGCGCGCAGCGCGTCTTCCCAGCGCCCTTGCGCCGATGCCTCCCGGCACTGCTCCATCGCCCGATCGAAGATTGCCCGGTTGCCTGCCATAGCGCTCTTTCCACTTCTACCGGCGCTACTTTCCCAACAGCAGCAAGATCAGCGCCTTTTGCACGTGGAGCCGGTTTTCCGCCTGCTCAAACACCACCGATTGCGGCCCATCGATCACCTCTGCCGTCACCTCTTCACCACGGTGTGCCGGCAAACAGTGCATCGCCAGCGCATGCGGCGCGGCGTGGGCCATCAACGCCGCATTCACTTGATACGGCGTAAAGACTGGCCGGCGGCGGGCCGCTTCGTGCTCTTGGCCCATTGAGGCCCATACATCAGTATACACCGCATCAACGCCGCTCACTGCCTCCACCGGCGAGGCGGTAATGGTCAACGTCGTGTCGTGCTCGCGGGCCAACTGCTCGGCCAGTTCGGTGATATCAGGCGCCGGCCGGTAATCGAGCGGGCAACCCACCCGCACATTGACCCCCAACGTCGCCCCTAATAACATCAACGAATGGCAGACGTTATTTCCGTCGCCGACGTAGGCTAGCGTCAGCCCTTGCAGGCGGCCAAACCGCTCGCGCAGGGTCAGCATATCAGCCAACGCTTGGCAGGGGTGCTCGCGGTCAGAGAGGGCGTTTATCACCGGCACCGTTGCGTAGCGGGCCAGTGTCTCGACGGTCGCGTGCTTGAAGACACGGGCCGCAATCACCGCTACCCAACGGCTGAGGTTCCGCGCCACATCGGGCACGCTCTCGCGCCCGCCCATATCAATATCGTTGGCCGAGAGATAGGAAGGGTGGCCGCCGAGCTGCGTCATTCCGGCCTCAAACGCCACCCGCGTGCGCAACGAAGGTTTCTCAAAGACGAGTGCCAGCGTCTGGCCTAACAAAGGCCGATCATCGGTAATGCCGGCGCGCCATGCCGCCTTAAGCGCCGCCGCCCGATCGAGCAGAGCTTCGGTTTCGGCGCGGCTCAGGTCGGCCGCCGAAAGAAAATGGCGTAGGGTCATGGTGCGATGCTTTCTGTTCTCCTCGATCGCGCGCCAAGCGTTACCGTTGCGAACGGGAACTGTCGCCCCGCCGCCGGCGCGGATGATACCGTTGTTCAAGGCTCAGGCGACGATAATCGCCAGCTTCGATCAAGATCCGCTCGCGGCAGATGGCCACATCAAACATCCGGGAAAGGATGCGCGGATCAATATCCTTCGGGTCACGATTGCTGGTGATCACCGTCGGTAAAACATAATTATACCGATGGTTCATGATCTGGTAAAGTTTTTCCCGCGCCCACGGCGTTGTGTTTTCCGTCCCTAGATCATCGAGGATCAGCAGCGGCACATCGCGCACCAGCTCGAAGCGCTCATCGTAGGCCGTTTCCGCGTTGGGGCCGAAGGTCGAACGCAAGTGGTCGAGCAGGTCGGGTACAACCGTAAAGAGCACTTGCGTGTGGCGATCAAGCGCCTCGTTGGCGATCGCCGCCGCGAGATGGGTCTTGCCGCAGCCGTAGCCGCCGAATAAAATCAGCCAGCCCTGCGGATTTTGGGCGTATTCGTAGGCGCGGGCAAAGGCCCGCTGTACGCCAGGTACGGTGCGATCAAACGTTGCAAAGGTTTTGTCTCGCAACGGGGCCAGATTCGAGAGTCGCTCCAGCTCTTCAAACCGGCGGCGCTCCTTCTCGGCCTGCTTGCAACGGCAGGTGATGAGTACGCCGAAGTTGGGATCGCCGTATGGCACATCGAGCGTATAATAGCCGGCCCCGCGACAAATCGGGCACACCGCCTCAGAGGTCGCTCTCGTCGCTTCCGCGGCGGAAGAGGTATCCGAGTTGTCCGCTGGTATATTTTTCAATATCGATAGGTCGTCCGGTCTGATACGTCGTAGATTCTCGTCCATTGGCGGCCCACCTCTCCAGCATGCGCTGAATGTAACGCCACGAGCGCGCATTGGCCCGCACCGCCTCGCGAATAGCGTCTTCCAGCCATTCGGCCGGGTATCGGGCGCTGGCAGCGCGCAATTCTTCCAGCAACAGTGGCGTCACCAGACCAATATTTTGTTCGTACAACTCGATAAGTCCCGGCCGCTCGCTCAGCTCATTAGCCGGCGGCGCAATCCCGCTCCCGCTCGCCGCCGCTTGCTCGGCCCATGCGCGATTGGCCGGCGTGTTGATTAAATACCAACTGCGCACCCGCCCATCGAGCGGCTCGACCAGATGCAGCACTGTGCCGCGCCGCACCGCCGCCGCCAACCCCTCGTCGAGCAATTCCTCGAACGAACGGAGCGAGCTGAGTGCCTGTAGCGAGCGCCGCAAGAGGTCGTCGTTACGCAGATCATCCCAACTGATCCGGCGCGGGCGGCTGCGCAAGCGGCTCAGCCGGTAAAACAGGTGGAGCGTGACTTTGATCTCGCTCGGTTTTGTAATCGCCGGCAGCACGTCGGTGAAAAACTCCGGCGGGATGCCGGTGAGCCGTTCGGTGGTAAAGCCGTTGAATGCCATACTGCTCCTGCTGCCGGAAGGTGTTGGTCGCTGCCGCTTGACTCGTATGATACCGTGCTTTGGTTTTCCATGCTACCACATCTCTCCTTGCACAGACTTTGGGTAAATTCTGTGCAAAGTATTGACAAAAGCTGTGAAACGTCATATAATTTTCACAGTAAACCTTTCTGGTTGCAAGTTGCCCGCCATCTATGAGGGTCTAAATCCATGAAACGCCGTTCACCACTATTCTTCATCTTCCTAACCATTTTCATTGACTTGCTCGGCATCGGCATTGTGCTGCCGCTGCTGCCCGAATATGCCAAAATCGTCGAACGTTCGAGCTGGCCGTGGCTGGCCGATAATCGCGCGCTGATTGTCGGCGCATTGACCGCTTCGTATGCGCTGATGCAGTTTCTCTTCGCGCCCATCCTCGGCGCGCTAAGCGATCGCTTTGGCCGCCGCCCAGTGCTGCTCTTCAGCTTGTTTGGCGCTGGTCTCAGCTATCTGGTCTTTGCACTGGCCGAGAACCTGACCTTCCTCGGCGTCGAGACGGTGATCGGCTTGTTGTTCCTTGCCCGTATCGCCGCCGGTATTACCGGCGCCAGCATTAGCACGGCGCAAGCCTATATCGCCGATATTACTCCGCCCAACGAGCGCGCGCGCGGTTTGGGCATGATCGGCGCGGCCTTCGGCCTCGGCTTTATGCTTGGCCCGGCCATCGGCGGTCTGTTGTCTAACGTTAGTTTGCAGGCGCCGGCGCTCTTCGCCGCTGCACTCAGCTTCGCTAATTTCGCCTTCGGCTTCTTCCGCCTGCCTGAGTCGTTGCCGCCGCAGAAGCGCGCCCAGACCGTGTCGCGCAGCCTGAACCCGATCAGCCGGTTGGCTACGGTGGCCGGCGATGCCCGTGTGCAACCGTTCATCCTCGGCAGCGTGCTGCTGAACCTTGCCTTCGCCGGGTTGCAAAGCAATTTCGCCGTCTACAGCGATGTCCGCTTCGGATTTGGCCCGCAACAGAACGCGCTGGTCTTCGCCTTCATCGGCCTGATCGCGGTGATTGTGCAAGGCTTTCTCATCCGCAAGCTGGTGCCGCAGTTCGGCGAAGCGCGGCTGGCCCTTGCCGGCTTGACCTTGATGACAATCGGTTTTGTCGCGACCGGATTGGCCGCCGCCGCATGGATGCTCTTCCCAGCTGTCGGTCTGGTTGCCCTTGGCAGCGGGATGGTTACGCCGTCGCTGACCAGCCTTGTCTCGCAATCGGTGCTGGCAACCGAACAGGGCACGACCCTCGGCGGTGTGCAGGCCTTCACCAGCCTCACGATGGTCTTCGGGCCACTGCTGGCCGGTATGCTGTTCGACCTGATCGGGCCGAGCGCGCCGTACCTGATCGGCGCCGGGTTGTTGGCTAGCGCCCTAGCAGTCTTGTTCAGCGCGCTGCGCAGCCGGATGGTCGCGCTGCCTCAGCCGGTCACGACGAGTGCCACCGCCGAGATCGCGGTGCATGCCGAATAATAGCCGTTGACGATCCAGAGTGCGGCGTCAACCTGCCGCACTCCACCATCCTGAGCATCACTGCTTCGTTCGACAATATCGTGTATTCCTCACATTTCGGTGTCTACACCTATTGACATGTCTGTGCAACAGTGCTATGCTAACTGTGCAAAACATTGACATTACCAGAGACAGGAGAGTTCCATGATTAAAGTAGGACGGCGCTGCCACATCGAGGGGGTTACGCCTGAGCAGGTGTTCACGACGTTGTCGGATCCGAGCCTGATTAGCCAGATTCTACCGCGCGTGCAAAAAACCGAGCTGCGAGATCGCGACGATGTGGCCCGCCATGCCCGCCTCGTCACCTATATGTCGATGGGTGGCTTATTTGGCACCATCCGTTGCGAAGGTGATCTGGCGTGGCAAGACAACCGCGAGATTTTGTTCACGGTGCGTACGCCGCTACCGGTCGAAACGCGCTGGGTAATCAACCAAGCCGTCAACGGCACTGATATCCAAGTGGTCATGGGTATTGACCTTGCCCCGATGCTGGGGATGATGGCATCGTTCGTACCTGAGAAGACCGTCGCTGATATGCTTGGCGCTGATCTGGAAACCGCACTACGCGGCGTTGCTCGTCACACTCGGCAATCGGCGTCAGCCCGCGCTGCTGCCTGAGTAACATTCTCCTCGTCTCTGGTATAATCGCAGAGCGCCACTGCAATGGTGCTCTGCGATCTTTATTTTGCCGCTCCGGCGTAGAGTCGGGGAAAGACTATGATCGACTTCATGCAGATCGGGCTTGGGTTCATGCTCAGCATTGCTATCGGCGGCGTCGCGTTTGCCCGCCGTTCGCTGAGCCAAAGCGGCTGGTTGGGCGCGGTGTTGGTCGGAACGCTGACGTTTGGCTTTGGCGGCTGGCCATGGGGCTTGACGCTGATCGTCTTCTTTGTCACGAGCAGCATGCTCTCGCACTACAAAGAATCGATAAAAGAACGGCGGGCTGCCGAGAAGTTTTCCAAGGGCGGCAGACGCGATTTCTTCCAGACCATTGCCAACGGCGGGCTTGGCGCACTCTGCGCGGTAGCGTTTGCGCTCAGCGGCCAGCCGTGGTGGCTGCTGGCAGCCTTCGTCGGCCTGATGGCGACGGTGAATGCTGATACGTGGGCAACCGAACTCGGCGTGCTCAGCCCACATCCACCCCGTCTCATCACTACCCGCCAGCCGGTGCCGCCGGGCACGTCTGGCGGCGTTACCGTGCTCGGCACTTCGGCAGCCGCTGCCGGTGGCCTCATCATCGGGCTGGCGATGTTTGGGTTTAGCGCGCTGGCTATCCCGGGCGAACCCTTACCGTGGTGGATGATCCCCGCCGGTCTGCTCGGCGGCTTAGGCGGCGCCCTGTTTGACAGTTGGCTCGGCGCGACCGTCCAAGCCATTTATGTCTATCCTGATGGGCGCGAAACCGAGCGCCGGGTGGCCCGCGACGGCACCCCCAATCGCTTTCTGCGCGGCTGGCGCTGGATGGATAACGATCTGGTGAACTTGATTAGCTCGGTAGGGGGAGCGATCAACGCGATTGTGATCGCGATGATCGCCGGGGGC
>NZ_DAOUDC010000008.1:0-34783 GCF_034431535.1 Chloroflexus sp.
CCCGGTGACGCCGACGGTGGATACGCCAACCCCGGTGACGCCGACGGTGGATACGCCAACCCCGGTGACGCCGACGCCGGTTACTGCTACACCCGCGCCAACTCTAACGCCATCTCCTACGCCGGGTACAACTCGTGTGACCAAGGTTGCTTCATTGGCTACTGCCGCCTCTGGCCAGACGTTTAGCTATAGTTTAGCAGTGACAACACAGAGCGCGGGTACGTTGACCGTTACCCTGCGCGATGTGTTGGATCCTCGCCTAGAATTAGTCGAAGCTTCAGCGTTGGCCGGCACATGCGTTGCCGGCCAGACCGTAATCTGCACGCTCAATGTGAGCACGCTCAATCCGGCGTCAGTGACGTTGCAGGTGCGTGTCCGTTCAACGACCAGTGAAGGGGTAGTGATCCCCAATCAGGCTACACTCGAACAAGGAAGTTTGCAGATTGCTGTGTCGAATGTCGTGAATGTGACGGTCTCTGGGTTAACTGTGCCGACATCGCCGGTCACTGCAACACCGACTACGCCAACGCCGGTGGTAACGGCTACCTTCATACCGACGCCTAGCCCGACATCGCTAACGACGACGCCGACGAGTATCGTGACGCCAGTGGCAACCAGCACGCCTACCCCGTTACGGACGGCAACCTCGGTTCCAACCGCGTCGCCGCGACCACCCGCCCCGACGTCACCGCGGCCACCGGCCCCGCCCTCGCCACCGGCCCCGCCCTCGCCGCCAGCGCCAACCTTGCCACCCGCGCCGCCAGTCTTGCCGACTGAGCCGCCACCGCCCGCACCAGTAGCGACCGTAGCACCGCGTCCGACGGCCCCGCCGCGTCCGGCGGCGTCGCCCACCGCAACGTCGCGCCCGGCGGCGTCGCCAACGCCGACCGAATCGCCGGTTCTGGCTGTGTTTAGCGAGAGCGACTTGCTGTTGCGTCTCGCTAGCGATTGGGGTAGTGCTTATGCCGGACAGGATATTGTGTTTACGGTGGTGTTAGGTAACGCGCATCCGGCCCAAACGATCAGCGCGGTCAGCCTGCGCAGTGTGCTGCCGTCAAATCTGCAAGTGCTGAGCGCGAATACGAATCGTGGATCCGATCCGGTGATCACTGGTCAGACTGTTACCTATACTTCGCCTGATCTTGCGCCCGGTGAGCGCGTGCAAGTCACGATTGCCACCCGCATCCGCCCCAATGTGGCCGCTGGGACGTTGTTAGTGGTGCAGGCGCAAGCGAGTTATAGCGGCTTGAGCCGGCCCGTCTTCTCGAATATCAGTACGGTGTTGGTGGTTGGTGAGCAGCAGGCGGTCACGGCGACGGCAACGCTCGCGCCACTGACGAGTCCAACCGCGACGGCTACCGTGGAGTTGATAGCAACTGCGACTGCCACGACAGCGCCCCCTAGCCCAACTGCAACTGTTGGCGTCGTGATCGGTGGTGATGCTTCACCCACGGCTACCGTCACGCCCACGCCGCGAGCAGCCGGTGGTCAGAGCGGCGGTCAGGCACCGTTACCCAACACCAGCGCCGGGATACCCTTCCTTGGCGTACTGTTGCTCGGCGCAACGCTGCTCACCCGCACGATCCGGCTCCATCGCGCCCGCGAGCGGATTTAATTGCGGATAAGACTTTTCGATCAGTACGGGCAGAGCGCCGCTCTGCCCGTATCCTTCTTCTCAATCCCTTGACCGGCGTTCAACCACAATCCGAAACTGCACGTCTCCGGCCAGATATTGCAGCGCCGTGCTGACGATGGAAATCACCATGCCGCCAAAAAAGGCCGGCCAGAAGCCATTAACCACGAAGTTGATCCCAAGTTGGTCGGCCAGCGCTGAGGTTAAGCTCAACAGGAGCGCGTTGATCACTAGCCCAAACAGACCCAGCGTCAGAATGACCAGCTGGCAGGTGAGGAAGTAGAGCAGTGGCCGCAAGAGCGCATTCAGCAGCCCAAACAGGAGCGCCACGATCCCAATTTGCCAACCCGGCCCGGTAAACTCGATCCCCGGTACAATCCATACTGCGGCAAAAATTGCCAACGAGTAGATCAGCCAGCGCAGAAACAGCCGGCTCAATTCGCTGCGTTGGGGGGCTGTCGAAGTTGGAGGTGGATACATCATCATGCTCCTTCCCGTCGAGTAGGAATGCTACCCGACTCGCCGATCTGTCGCGAGTATGATACTATACGGCGCGGCGTCGCTGGAGGCGACAACCGCTATGAGGATCGACGAACAAACCATGACCAAGGTTGAAGAATCTGCCCTGTTTTCCCGCGTTGCCCAGAGCGCGCGGGCCGATGGCAAAGAAGCTTATTTTCGCTTGCATCGCTACCGTTTCGCGGCGATGCTGCACGCGATGGGGCCGGCCAATGGTGCGCGGGTGTTGGAAGTCGGGGTAACGCCGGGCCAGTTTACCGAGCTGTTAGTTGGCGCTGGCTTTAAGGTCAGCGGTGCCGACCTTGACCCCTTTACCCGCAAAGCGCTCTGGGATCGGTTGGGCGTAGAGGTGCGACAGGTCAACCTCGAACGCGAACCGGTGCCGTACCCTGATGCCAGCTTCGACTGGGTGGTCTTTTCCGAAGTGATCGAGCACATGGTCTATTCGCCCTTGCCGATCTTGCGCGAATTTTACCGCGTCTTGCGGCCCGGTGGCCGGTTGCTGATTACGACTCCCAACGAACTCTACTTCAAGAGCCGGGTCCGTGCAATTCTGCGCATGCTGCTGTGGCAGAGCCTCAGCACACCTGAAGAGTTTCGCTACCAGATGCTGCTCGAAGGTGAGGCGCGCTATACCACCCATAGCCGTACCTATACGATGAGCGAATTGACGTGGCTGGTTGAGCAAGCCGGCTTTCGGATTGCCCTCAAGCGGTTTGAAGCGCCGTGGGAACGGGTCGGCCTCGAAGTGAGCCGCTTATTCAGCGCGCCGCATCGGGTGTTGGCGAAAGCATTGTTCTTTGCGCTGACCGCTGCCATTCCGCCAACGCGCTCGATGCTGTTGGTGGTTGGCCAGCGCCCTGCTAGTTAAGCACGTTTCCTACCTTTTTAGAGGAGCATTGGGCTGAGAGTGTGAGCAGTGTTGCCCCGCCCGGTTCAAGGACGGAGGATAGCCACGAAGACACACAAAAGACGCAACAATCGCATAGTGTTTGTGCGTTTTGTGGGTTCTCGTGGCTCTTCAGACCGCACAGCGGGCTTCGTAACCCACGCTTGGCTCTTGGTGCTTTAGGCCGGGTTTCCTTCACTCCCCTAGCGTATGTAAGAGCCTTAGCCCTGAGTTGGTTGCGTGGGGCGTGTTCTGTTGTCATTGCGAGAGCGCGCTGCGCCCGAAGCAATCTCCCGCTTCGGCGGGAAGCGTGACTGAGGGCATCGCTCCCGTACTCAGCAGAGATGGCTTCGCCGCACGGCAAAGCGCGGCATTGTCCCGCTGCGGCTCGCACTGACTGTGGTTGAAGGCGTTGCGATACATCGCTTCACCCTCACCCCGCCTCTTCACCCTTTGCGTCCTCCGTGTCCTCTGCGGTAAAACTTCAACCAGCCCGAGCAGTGGGCTTCGTAACCCAAGCCCGGCTCTTCAGGCCGGGACAGGGAATAACCTCGAAGACCTACAAAAGACGCAAAAAATCTCGTGGTTTTGTGCGTTTTGTGGCTTTTCGTGGCTCATCAGCTTGCGCCTCTTCGTTGCCATTCCGCATTGACGCCACCCCCTTCCCCTCGCTATAATAGGGCGAGACGGGCCGCTAGCTCAACGGCAGAGCAATCGGCTCATAACCGACAGGTTCTCGGTTCGAATCCGAGGCGGCCCACCACGGACGACCGGCACAGGCCGGTCGTCTGCTGTATGGCTCTCTCAACCCAAAGCCTCTTGGCGGTATCGTTATCTCCGGAACTTGACAGCCGGCCCGTTTCCTTCTATCATTCTCAACACAACTCAATCAAGCGCGTTTGCGCAGCCAGGGGAGCCGGGTGAGCCCGGCTGAGATTGCGGCCCGATTGATGTCGTTGACCCTTTGAACCTGATCTGGGTTATGCCAGCGGAGGGAAGGCTTTCTGATCATGGTACCGTCGCTTCCCATCGCTGGAGCGGCGGTTTTTGTTGTTGGCGCATAAGGAGGACGCTATGCCTGCTGTCACCGTCAGTTTCGAGGTGTTGCCCGGTGGTTTGCCTGATAAAGCGACGACCTATGCCGCCGTTGATGCGGCGATCGCCGTAGTCGCCGAGAGCGGCCTCACCTACCGCGTTTGCCCGATGGAGACGACGATTGAAGGTGATTACGATGCGATTATGGCGGTGATTAGGCGGGCCCAAGAAGCGGTGCTGGCCGCCGGCGCTAGCCGGGTGTTCACCTTGATCAAGATTGACTACGATCCGAATGGCTCGTCGATTGCCGAGAAGCTGGCGAAGTATGAGTGAAGAGGTTTTGGCGCCGAGCGCGGTCAAGCTTCCTGCTGGCCCAACCCGCCTCTCGTGGCGCACCGGCTTGGCCGAGTACGGCCCGCCGGCCTTGCTCGTGATCGGTCTGCTGCTGCTCTGGGAAGGTCTAGTCTGGTATTGGGAGGTGCCGGCGTGGCTGTTGCCAGCCCCCTCCCAGATCGCGACGACCTTCGTGACCAGCGTGCCGGTCTTGGCCGAGCATACCATGGCGACGCTGACCGTGACCATCCCCGGCTTTGCGCTGGCCTTGGCGGCGGGATTTGGGTTGGGGGTGGCCCTCGATGCCTCGCCGCTGCTGCGCCGTGCCGTCTACCCGCTGCTGGTCACGTCGCAGACGGTGCCGATCGTGGCAATTGCGCCGCTGCTAGTGGTTGGGTTCGGGTTTGGTCTGTTGCCCAAGGTGCTGGTGGTGGCGCTGATTACCTTCTTTCCGATTGTGGTCAATACCATCGACGGCCTGCAAGGGGCCGATCGTGACCAGCGCCGTCTGCTTGAGGCGATGGGGGCCAACTATTGGCAATTGCTCCGCCTGTTGCGGTTGCGCGCCGCGCTGCCGGCTATCTTTACCGGCATCAAAGTCGCGATTACCTACAGCATCATCGGCGCGGTCTTGGCCGAATGGATCGGGGCTAGCGCCGGGTTGGGCGTCTACATCGCCCGCTCGTTGCGCGCCTTTCGCACCGATCAGGTTTTTGTTGCCGCACTGGTGACGTCGTTACTGACGATTGCCCTCTTTACCTTGGTCAGTCTGTTTGAACGCTGGATCGTGTTTTGGAAGGGAGAACGCTGATGCGCAGATGGTTTTTGCTTGCGTTGATGATCGTGCTGACCGCGTGCGGCGGTGGCGCGGCAACGCCGGCAGCGACGCAAACCCTGCCCGCCAAGGTGCGGGTGGGGTTGGATTGGACGCCTAATACCAACCATACCGGTCTCTATGTGGCCCAAGATAAAGGCTACTACGCGCAGCAAGGGCTTGCAGTCGAGATTCTCGGCGCGCAAGAGGGTGGCACTGTCGAGCAGTTGGTAGCCGCTGGCCGGCTCGATTTCGGCATCTCGTACCAAGAAGCGGTGACGCAAGCGCGGGTTGAAGGGGTGCCGATCGTCTCGATTGCCGCCATCATCCAGCACAACACCAGCGGCTTTGCCAGCCGCGTCGAAGACGGCATCACCAGCCCGCGCGATTTCATTGGCAAAAAGTATGGCTCGTTTGGCTCACCCATCGAAGCGGCGGTGATCCGCGGGCTGCTCGAATGCGCCGGCGCCGGCGACCAATTCAATCAGGTACAGTTCATTGACATCGGGAGCTCCGATTTCTTCGTTGCCACCGAGCGCAACGAGGTTGATTTTGTCTGGATTTTCAAGGGTTGGACTGGTATCGAGGCCGAGGTGCGCGGCGTGCCGATCAATATTGTGATGATGAACGACGTGCAGTGCATTCCCGATTACTACACGCCGGTGCTCATCACCAGCGAGAAGCTGATTGCCGAGCAACCCGATCTGGTGCGGCGCTTTCTCGCCGCGACTAGCGCCGGGTATCGGTTCGCGATTGAGCAGCCTGCAGAGGCAGCCGAAATCTTGCTCAAAGCCGCTCCCGAACTCGACGCCGAGCTGGTGCGGCGCAGCCAGCAGTATTTGGCCGGCCAGTATCAGGCCGAAGCGCCGCGTTGGGGTGAGCAGAAGCTTGAGGTCTGGCGTGCCTACGCCCAATGGATGGCCGACCGCAACCTCATCGCCCGCATGATCGAACCGGACAAGGCCTTTACCAACGCATTCTTGCCGTAATTGTCGTAGGGACACAACGCCGTTGTGTCCCTACGCTGTGTCCACCGCATCGTCGTAAGGACACAGCAGCGCTGTGTCCCTACGCTGTGTCCTTATTCGTAACCAACGCAATGCCAACCCTTGAACTACACTCCATCAGCAAAACGTTCGCTACCCCCGCCGGACCGGTGCCGGTGCTCGACCGGCTGAGTATACAGGTCGCGGCGGGGGAGTTTGTCGCTGTGATCGGGCCGAGCGGCAGCGGTAAGACGACCCTGTTTAACATCATTGCCGGCCTTGAGCAACCCGATGCCGGCGCTGTGCGCATCGACAGTGTGGACGTGACGGGCCGACGCGGGCAGGTCGCCTATATGCCGCAACGTGATGCGCTGCTGCCGTGGTTGTCGGTGATCGAGAACGCAGTACTGGCGACGGTGGTGCAAGGCGGTGATGTGGCGGCGGCCCGCCGCGAAGCGCGCGCGTTGCTGGCCGATTTTGGCTTGCAAGGTTGGGGTGATGCCCGCCCGGCCTTGCTGTCGGGCGGCATGCGCCAGCGCGCCGCCTTCCTGCGTACCGTCCTTTGGCACCGCCCGATCATGCTGCTCGACGAACCCTTCGGCGCGCTCGATGCCCTTACCCGTGCCCAACTGCAACAGTGGCTGCTCGCGCTGTGGGATCAGCTCGACCGCACTGTCTTGCTCGTCACTCACGACATCGACGAGGCGATCATTCTTGCCGACCACATCTATGTCCTCACCCCGCGCCCGGCCCGCATCGCGCTTGAACTGCGCGTCGAGCTGCCCCGCCCACGCTCGTACACCCTCGTCACCGATCCGGCTTTTGCCCGCCTCAAACGGCAGTTGCAGCAGGTGTTGATGAATGGTGAGCGGGGGTGAGGGGGATGGCGCTAATCAGCATCTGCTTACCACAAGGATGCCTGTACCGTCGCTTCCCCGACTACTTCCGACCAACGCTTAACCAATTTGGTCGCTGGTACTCGTGCTAGTTCGCCGGGTTCGAGTTTATGTAAACCAACGCCATACACCCGGCTTGTGGCAGCGAATTCGGTCACGTTGATATCTTGCAAGATGGCAAGCAGTTCGGCGGTGCGATCAGGTTTTTGACGTAAAAGTCTCGCCAGTTCGCCTTTCGGATAGAGCATCAGATAAGACGTTGGGCGGGATGGCTTGGGAACGGTTCCAGATCAGGTGGAAAGGTGGCTTGCTGTCTGTGCGGCTCCCATATAGGTACAGAGGAATGGCGCCGGATCGCGCCGCTCTTGCCGGTACCATGGCGTACGTTGGCGCACGAGATACCGTTGGCGTAATTCGGCAGGGGCGGTCTGCAAGTAGGCCCACAAAGCAGGGTATTGTTCGCGTACCTGCTCTTCACAGATCTGTAATGTTTGTTGAGCGCGTTCAATCGTGCCTTCACGTGCCGCTGGAAACGCCTCTGGAGCAAATGTGATGAACCAGCGATTAAAATAATCAACCGATTGCGCAATGTCTTGTTTCCATCGCTGTGGCTTGTCGAGATGGAGGTAGATCATCTTGCAGTCTTTATCTGAGCATAATTAGGAATACCTATCAGTGTGCAACGCCTTGCAACAGTTTGATTTGCACACTCGCTCTTTCTACCATAGTACAGATGTTTTAGTTTGGCAATAAAATATGACCCCGCGCTCCATGCCATTCAAGGCGAGTTGGAGGCGGGGTTATCGCGATGCTGAATCGATGATGCGAAGTTCAGCGGTATACCGTTTTCCCTACTCCTCCGGCGGCAACGAGGTGGCAATGTCGTACACCAACACCTGTACGTCGAGACCCTCGTTCGTCAAGAGCGAAATAGTAAATTCGTTGGTCGCATTCTTAATCGCCTGCTCGTCGGCGGCAGGCGCGTAAGCGCGCAGCGTTGCCTCTTCGGCAGACACGCGCGTCACCCGCGTGACCGCAGTGGGGCTAACAGTGGCAATCCGGCGCTGAATCTCGGCAATCGCTTCGTCAAGCGTCATGGGTCATCACCTCGTTAGATAACATTGAATTCGGATGCGAGTTGGCCGCTGCGGAACCGGTCGATCCGCAGCTCATCAATATTGATTGTATGCGCCCGCCCGTCGATCACCTCTTCGGCGATCAACAGACCGGTTGCCGGCGCGTGCATAATGCCATGGCCACTAAAGCCGCTGGCGTCAACATAACCCTCTAAATCAGGATGCCGGCCAAGGATCGGATTGTGATCCGGCGTAATTTCGTACAAACCGGCCCAGCACTGCTGTTCGGCCAACCCTGCCGACTCAAGGATTGGGAAGCGATAGATGCCGGCTTCTATCACCGCTTCTAGCCATTCCCAATCGACGTTCGTGTTGGTACTACTTGGCTCGTTAGGGTTCGAGCGGCCCATCAAAATACTCTGGCCTTCGCGCCGCATATAGAAGCCGGTGCCAACGTCAATTGTGAGTGGAATCGGTGCATTGATGGCCGGGAAGGGGGTGGTCATATAGACGTTGCGACGGTAGGGGTGCACCGGCAGGTCGAGACCGGCTAACGCCGCTACTTCACCCGCCCACGGCCCGGCGCAGTTGATTACCATGTCACTGCCAACCAGCCCGGATGGTGTTTCCACGGCTGTCACGCGCCCGCCGGTAATCTGAAACCCGGTCACTGGCATCCCGCGCCGCAGCCGCACGCCGTGGCGTTGGGCAGCGCGCAGATAGCCGAGCGCGATGCCGTAGGGATCGCAATAACCGTCGTCGGGGCCGAAGGTTGCCCCGATCAGGTCGTCAATCCGCATTTGCGGCACAAACCGCGCCGCTTCTTCCGAGGTCAGCGTCTCGACCCGTACCCCTAGCTCGCGTTGCATCGCCACGTTGCGCAGATATTGGGCCCACGTCGCTTCGTCGTTAATCAAGAACAGATACCCCACCTGCCGCAATTCGGCGTGACCGCCAACCTCTTCCTCGAAGTGGCGCAGCCGTTCGATGCTGTAGCGCGAGAGCAAGACATTGGTGCGCGACGAGAATTGGTGGCGCACTCCGGCAGCCGAGCGTGCCGTGCTGCCGCTGATTTCGGCCTCTTCACGCTCAAGGATGACCACGTCGCGCAGGCCGCGCTCGGCCAAATGAAAGGCAATGCTTGCGCCGATAACGCCTGCGCCGATAATGACGACTTGTGCTCGGTCGATCATTGGTGTGTTCCTCGGTCGGGGGGCAGAGCGCTGATCTGCCCTACAGCGGGCATAACAGCGCTCTGCCGCTACAATGTGCTCCGTTTGCCGCGTCGTCGCGGCGGTACATCCTCTGGCGGTAGCTGTGGTTCTTCGCCGGGGGCCAACTCTTCCGCCGGCGTTGCTGTGGCAGGCGGCGGGGTTGCGCGTTGCCGGCGCTCTTCGCGCCACGCCAACCGTTCGCGGGCCACCGCCTCAAAACCGCGTCCGGTCGGCTCATAATAGATCCGTCCGGCTAGGTTCGGCGGCAGGTGTTCTTGATCAGATCGCCCCTCTGGCAGATCGTGCGCGTACTCGTAACCGCGGCCATACTCCAGCCGTTTCATCAGCTTGGTGGGTGCGTTGCGCAAATGGAGCGGCACCGGCTCGTTGCGCGTCTCGGCCACGTCGCGCTGCACCGCGCCGTAGGCCCGGTAGAGAGCATTGCTCTTCGGCGCGAGGCAGAGGTAGACCACCGCCTGCGCCAGCGCCAATTCGCCTTCCGGCTGGCCGAGAACATGTACCGCCTGTTGGGCGGCAATCGTCTGCGGCAAGGCGTGCGGGTCAGCCAAGCCAATATCCTCCACCGCCATTCGCACCAACCGGCGGGCAATGTACAACGGATCCTCGCCACCGTCGAGCATCCGCCCCAGCCAGTACAACGCGCCGTCGGGATCGCTATCGCGCACGCTCTTGTGGAGCGCCGAGATCGCATCGAAGTGCAGTTCGCCGTGTTTATCGTAGCGCACGGCCCGGCTTTGCAGCGCATCGCGAATATCGTCCACCGTGATCAAGCGCGTCTCGCCGATCGCTGGCGGCTTCGAGCGGGCCGCCGCTTCGAGCGCATTGAGCGCGGTGCGGGCATCGCCATTTGACATATTGATCAAGTAACCGCGGGCATCGCTGGCGAGCATGATCTTCAGCTCACCCAACCCGCGCTCGCGATCGCTCAATGCCCGATCGATCAAAATCCCGATTTCATCATCGCGCAACGCTTCCAGCGTAAAGACTCGCGCCCGCGAGAGCAAGGCCGAGTTAACTTCAAAGGATGGGTTTTCGGTTGTCGCGCCAATCAAAATAATGGTACCGTCTTCGACATAGGGCAAGATCGCGTCTTGCTGGCTCTTGTTGAAGCGATGGATTTCATCAATAAAGACGACGGTGTGCTGTTGAAACATGCCCAGTCGGTCTTTGGCCCCTTGCACCACCCGGCGCAGATCGTTCACTCCGGCGCTCACCGCGCTGAGCGGCTCGAAGTGGGCATTGGTGCTGTTGGCGATGATTTGGGCCAACGTGGTTTTGCCGCTGCCCGGCGGCCCCCACAAGATCAGCGAGAAGAGCTGATCGTTGGCAATCGCGCGCCGCAGCAGCTTACCCTCGCCGATAATGTGGCCCTGCCCGACAAACTCATCGAGCGTGCGCGGGCGCATACGCGCTGCCAGCGGCGCTTGGTTCTGCAACGTCTGTTGGCGTTGCGCGTCAAACAAAGTTGGGCCTCGCGGTTTGGGCGACATAGGCAACAGTTCATTGAGCCATTGATCGTACTATTCCTGATTGTAGCATATCTTAGGCCCATATCAGTTTGCGCTCACGCCGGGGCGCCGGCAAGCTGCCAATCTTGCCGGCTTCTGCATAGTGGCAGGTTGATGTGCTACGATACTGCAATAAGTTCGGACGTCATCGGTGCAGTCGATCATTGCCGTCAATCCTGCTATTCGTAGCGGTAAGCTAATCATTCATGGTTGGCGCTATACAGTTTATGATATTTTATCCTATCTTGCTGCTGGAATGAGTGTTGCGGAAATTTTGGCTGACTTTCCTGATCTAACTGTAGAAGATATTCAGGCTTGTCTGGCCTTTGCTGCTGATCGTGAGCGAATAGTTACGGTGATTCCTGCATGAAATGACTGTTGGATCATCATCTTTCCCGAAAATTGG
Source organism: Chloroflexus sp. (assembly GCF_034431535.1). Classification (GTDB taxonomy): domain Bacteria; phylum Chloroflexota; class Chloroflexia; order Chloroflexales; family Chloroflexaceae; genus Chloroflexus. The sequence continues at coordinate 11,331 of NZ_DAOUDC010000008.1, forward strand.
TTAATAATCTCGCTGATCTGTTTCCTGAATCAAGTCATGGGGCTTTTCATGGTCTCGATCGGGCTGAAGATATTGCAGTCTGGACATTTGCAAGATGTGGAAACTGTTGTCATTGAAGCTGTCATCTGCCAGTATGATTCAAACCTGACGTCATTTGTCCAAGACCCAGATCACTCCTTGCTAGAGATTGTCCGTGCTGACGAACTGAGCCGCTGACGGATTAGTTAAGTATAAATGTAAAGTTAATAAAAAGAGATGCATACCACATGGGTCATGGCAGAGGGTATCAAAGAACTATTGCCGCGTTGTAACTCCAAGGCGTATGCTACAGGTAAGTGAAGACGGCGCTGCCCGCCAGCAGAGAGGCAACTGTAGCGAACCTCACAAACTGTACATCGCCTCTTGTGCTCCCCGTTGCCCCTCTTCAGCCTTCCTCTTCCCTCTGCTGGCGGAGCGCCAGAGGCACGAACACCGGCAACCGTAAAGGTTGCCGGTGTTTTGTTGGCGGCAGCAGGGTTCGCGCGCGTCACTTGCCTCATGTCATTGCGCGCCGTGCTCTGCGCGGCGCAGCAATCCCCCACGAGTACGGAACGGTGCTGCTCCTTGCTGTGGGCGCTACAGCGGACGATAAACAAATATGGAGTGCGGCAGTTTGACTGCCGCACTTCACCGCTTGCCCGTCGGTTGTCACCTGTCCAACTCGCCGCTACACCTCTTCACTCGCCGCGATCACGGCATTGGCGATTTGGTCGCCGCGCCCGTTCGGCAGATACACGTAGCGCCCGCCTAGCCACGCCGCCAATTGTTGCGCTTCACCCCGCGAGACGAAGCTGCGTTGGGTGTCGATGACCACCGCGCCAATCCCGGCGGCGCGCAACCGTCCGGCCAGTTGTTGCACCTCTTGACGGGCCTGCTCTAGCCGGCGGTTTTTATCCATCGTCGGGTCAGCTTTGAGCGGCACGTTGGGCCGCCCATCGGTGATCAGCACGATGGTGGTGCGGAAGATGCCGCGAGCCCGCGCCTGTTCACTGATCTGATACGCCGCCAGCAGGGCCGCCGCTAGCGGTGTGCCGCCGCCGGTTGGCAAGACATCAAGCGCCCGTTTGGCCAGCTCGACGCTCTGCGATGGTGGGAGCAGCAGATCGGCCCGCTCGCCGCGGAAGGCGAGCAACGCGACCTGATCGCGATGCACGTAGGCTTGTTGCAAGAGAGAATTAACCGCGCCTTTCGCTTGTCGCATCCGATGTAGCGCCATCGAGCCGCTGGCATCAACCAGAAAACAGAAGAGAGTGCCCGCCTTCGAGCGGTACTTCTTGATGTGCAAGTCATCGGCCCGCAAATGGATGCGCCCGCGCCGATGCTGGTGGTGCGGGTGCTCGCTGGCCCGCAAGCGTTGCCATGGCGCCGCCGCGCGCAAGGTTGCGATCACATCAAGCCGCCCTTGCGCCGGACGGCCCGGCACCGAGCGGATGTGCCGCCCGCGCTGGCCCGAAATCGTGCCGCGTGAACCGCTCCGCCCGCGTCGCCGCACCGTGAACGGCGTTTCGAGAATATCCGGCGGCACCTCAGTCTCCATCGCCGCTAGAATCAGGTCTTCCACCGTCAGCTCTTCGTCCGGTGGTTTCGGTGGTTGATCCTCTTCGTCGTTCTGCTCGTCTTCTTCACGCTGGCTCGGCGGCGGCGGCGCCGGTTCCGGCGTTGGCGGCGGCGGTTGCGCCTCTTCCTGCGTCATTTCCGGCATCCGGGTTGCCCGTGGCAACATCACCAGCCGTACCGCCAGTTCGAGGTCTTCGTTGCTGACGGCGTCACGTCCGGCCAGCGCCGCTGCCGCCCGCGCCGCCCGCACCGCAAACATATCAGCCCGGTGGCCCTCGATCCCCAGCGCCAACGCGGTCATGCTCAATTGCCGGATCTGCTCGTCGGTGATCGTCACCGTTGGCAGTAGTTCTCGCGCCGCCAACACGCCGGCCAAGACCAACGCCTCATCGTCTTCATAATCGAGGTTGGCCTGCAAATTGCGCCGTACCACTTCGGCCCGCGTCGTCACCGGCGCTTTTCCGATCGGCGCCACAATCAACCCGAGCCGGTCGAGCAGGTGGCGGCGCGGCGGTCCCTCTGCCGGGTCGTATGTCACCAGCAGCGCAAAGCGAGCCGGTTCCACCACCGAAATCCCTTCGCGTTCGACCCGCACCACGCCGCTATCCAGCGCACCGAGAATGTGGTTGATCGTGCTATCGTCGAGCAAGTTGACGCTATCAACGTACAACAAGCTGCCATTGGCCCGTGCCAGCAACCCGCTGCGATGCACCCGCTCGCCGAGGGCCAGCGTTGCCTCAATATCAATCCCGCCCAAGAGCCGGTCTTCGCTCACGCCGACCGGCATCTCAACCAAATTGCAGGGCAAGGTGGGGTCAAATTCGCGCCCGCTGGCCAGCATACGGGCAAAGGCGCGCACCAGTGCGCTCTTGCCGGTGCCGGCCCCGGCGCCGATTGCCACTCCGGCCAGCATCGGATCGACCGCCAGCAACAACAGGGCCTGCCGGGCCGTCTCAAGGCCGACAATCGCCGTGAATGGGAGTGGCGCTGACGGCAGTTCTTTCGCTTTCTGTGCCATAATGCGCTCCTGCCAGCGTGATCGATGCGATCGCGTCACACTGCCAGATGATCAATGATGAAGGAACGTGAGCGGTGTGGTATGGCGTAGAATGCACCTACGGGCTTCGTTCAGCCGTTGCGCAGTTGCAGGGTTGGCATGGAGTGCAGCAAGAACCTGCCGCACTCCATACATGCTTCGTTGCCGTGAAACCGGCTCAGGGCGCAAGCGCCTGCGATGCCTGCTGCATTCCACCCTTAGTAGGATATGCCCAGTTACGGTGCCAACACCTCTTCCACTGCCCGCTCGATCCGGACCGCATCGTCTTGCGTCTCCAACGGATCTTTGCGTAGCCGGTGGCGCAGCGCCAGCACCGCAATCCGGCGGACGTCGTTCACGTTCACCTCGTTGCGTCCCTCGAGTGCGGCCAGTGCGGTCGCCGTGCGGGCCAACGTCAGTTCGCCGCGGTGACCATCAACCTCAAGCTTGACGCACAGTTCGGCAATCTTGTACAGCACCGGATCGGGCAAGACCACATCGGGCAGGCGGCGTTGGGCCTGCTTGATCTTACGCTGCAATTTTTGCGTCTCTTTCGCCCACTTTTCGGTAAACGCAAACGGATCGGCATCGTATTCGCGCCGCCGTTTGACGATTTCGACCCGCTCGTTGACATCGGTGATGGTGGTAATGCGCGCATGCAGACCGAAACGGTCAAGCAATTGCGGACGCAGATCACCTTCTTCGGGGTTGCCTGACCCCACGAGCACAAAGCGGGCCGGGTGGCGCACGCTCACCCCTTCGCGTTCGACCACGTTGACGCCTGATGCGGCCACGTCGAGCAACACGTCAACCAGATGGTCTTCGAGCAAGTTGACTTCATCAATATACAAGAAGCCGCGGTTGGCGCGGGCCAACAGGCCGGGGGCAAATGCCTGCACGCCTTGGGTCAACGCTCGCTCAATATCGAGGGTTCCACAGACGCGGTCCTCAGTCGCGCCGAGCGGCAAGTCAACCACTGGCACCGGAATGCTGACCACACTCGGCTTTTTCGGCTTGCCGGTTTGATTCGGCACTGCCCGGCACTGGTCGCACAATCCAGCGGTGCGGTCGGGTGCGCACGAATAGGGACAACCGGCCACCGCTTTAATTGGCGGCAACATCGCGGCCAAGGCGCGCACTGCCGTCGATTTCGCGGTGCCGCGATGGCCCATCACCATCACACCGCCAATCGTTGGATTGACCACACATAGCAACAAGGCTAATTTCAATTCGGCTTGGCCAACAATTGCGACAAATGGATACGGCGGAACCGGAGCATTGGCGGGCGGCGGGGTTTGCCCGTTGGTTGACGGTTCGGTTGTTTCGACGGCTTGGTCGTGTTCTTTGTTCATTGCGCAGCACCTTTGCAAAATGAATGGGCGGGCGTAAGCCCGCCCAACCCATGAAACCCGAATCAGGCGGGATAGACAATAACAACCCGGTCACAAACGCGCGACGGGCGTGCCGTGATCCCGCTGTGGGCCAGATTAACGCTGCGACTTGACCACCGATCCCGCTGCCGGCTTGCGCCCGTTGCGCGTGCGGCGCGCAAAGGCGGTGATATTCGTCCACAGGAACGTGAGACCGAGGCCAAGAACGGTCAGGATTAAACTGGCCCAGCACAGGATGGCCGGCGTCAACGGACCGATCATTTGAGTGGCTTCACCGAGTCCGCTTGGCATAGTGTTCACTCCTCTCGCGGCTGTTTTGCCTTTGCGGCATACGACGGCATGATCACCTCACGCATCTTCTGCGGGTCGATGCGGAAGTTCTCTATTAATTCTACCACGTAGCGCAAATGTGATCGCGGGATGGAAACGAACATCTCACTCGGATCGAGCCGGTTATGCATCCGTCCGCCGCCGTCGCCAATCGCAAACACTGAATTGTTCGTGTGCCATGGCGCAGCGAAGATCGAGGCGCATGCGCTCGCGCCCAATTCGCCAACCGGAAATGTGCCGATGCGCACGCTGGCGGCGCCGGCGATCTGCATCGCCCGTTGCGGATCAACTACGCACACCATCAGATCAACCGGTACGCCGTCGGGCACCTCATCGAGCGGCGCGGCTGCCAATGCCTTGATCATCCCCGCTGGCAGCGAGTAGCTCTGCTGCTTGTTGCAAGCCGCCGCTTCCGGCGTGTAGAACCCTTGCGCGTCGGTCAGATAGACACCCTCGGTAATGTACGGCCCCGGATTGGGATTCAGACCGAGGTGATACTGCCCGACCCAGCAATCATGATGCTCGGCATCAACATAGACCCGCCGCCCTTGTTCGGCTTCGCGCACGATTGCGCACGCCACCACATTGGCCGGTTCGTACCCCGGCGGCGGCCCATCGTAGCAATAGGTGATCGCGACTGGCCGTCGCTTCACCCGCATCCGCTCGATCAAGAGGCGGTTGAGTTCCTTCAAATCGGGAATCTCATCAGTTTCACTCATTACCGTCTCCACAGCGGATGTTGCAACTCTGGGCTTTCGGCGTGCAATGCCATTGCCGTTTGGCCCCAGCGCCAGATCCATCCCTCAATCCACCAGCGTATTCTCAGCGCCAGTGGCGCTACGCGATACTCGGTGGGTTTTGTCGCAAGGTGTAGCCGCATTGCTCACCTCCATCATCCGGCCCGCGGTTACAACGGGCGTGCAGGCCGGTTAGCGGTAAAACGGGCTGGCCGGACGGCGCAGATCAACGTAGCGGAACTGTTCGCCCGATCGCTGCAACGCGGCCAGAATTGCTATCTTGCTGTCAAGATCGTCGGTATTGCCCATGCAAATGGTCGTGTGCCCATCAATCGTCAGTGTCATGCCCTTCTTCGGATCGTGGTTGGCTTCGGTGACGTACATTCCCAGCTCATTGAGCAGTCGCTTGACCACCATGCGGGTGGGGGCGTCCATCTCCGGCTTATCGCCAACCGCCCGTTCCATCAGACCGAGCGTTATCACCGGTGCCAGCTGCCGCGCCGTCCGTCCGCCGAACAGCTCTTCCGCCGTCGCGCCATCAGGCACAATGTCCGGCTCTTCGGTCCCAAACACGCTCAAGAACTCTTTGTACTCGAGCGGGCGGACATCTTCCATCTTGACCGCCGGCAACGTGCGGTCAATAATCTGGCGGGCCAGCCGGTCAAAGATCGCGTCGAAGCGCGGCTCTTGCAGCGCCAACTGGCAAGCGTCGGCCAATTCGCGCACGGTGCGATCCAGCGGGATACTTGCCAAGATGGGCAGGTTGATCTTCTCGGCAAACCGGGCCGCCACCCCGCTGCCGTCGTCGCGGTTGACTACCAACCCCAGCAGCTTGGTGCGCCCGCCCATACTGGCGAAATACTTGGCGGCGCTGGCGATATTATTTGCCGCGTAGAGGCTTTGGCGGTCGTTGCCGCAGAGGATAATCACCTCTTCGGCGAGCGAGCGCGAAAGCGGTGTCGCGAAGCCGCCGCATACCACATCACCCAGAAAGTCCATCACCACATAATCGAGCGCCCATTGGCTGAGACCGAACTTTTCGAGCATATCGAACCCGAACGTGATCCCGCGCCCGCCGCAGCCGCGCCCGACTTCCGGCCCGCCGATCTCGCAGCCATAGACGGTGGCCCGGCCCATAATGGTTGTCTTGAAGATCACGTGATGCGCGGCCAATTCCTCTTCGCGCCCGGCTTCTTTAAACTCGCGCCACACATCACCGAGGGTGGGCAGGCTGACGCCGCCAAACAGCGCGTTGCAACTATCGTGCTTCGGGTCGCAGCCAAGCTGGAGCACCCGATTGCCCAGCAGCGCCAATTTGCTGACCAGATTGGTGGTGAAGAACGACTTTCCCATGCCGCCTTTGCCGTAAACGGCGAGCATCCGCGCGGTTGTACCGGTTTGCTTCTGTTTAGGATGCGCTGGCATGCGTATGGTCTCTTTCTAGGTGAAATGTCGCTACGCCCCTTCCGGTCCCGTTCCGTTTTGCGGCCACGTCACGACCACCTTCAAGCAAGCCGGATCTTCCAACGCCAGCCGGTATGCGGCCTGAATCCGGTCGAGCGGCACGTGATGGGTGAGCAGGCCATCCACATTCAATTCACCATTGGCCAGCAAGTCGCGCACCCGTGGCAAATCGCCGTCGGGGCCAAACTCCCACTCACGGGCGACTAAAATCTGCGCTTCACGCATAAAGACCGGCGCGTAGGGAATATTGATATGGTCGTAGTAGCCGAGCAACACGACGCGCCCATGGTTGGCGAGCAGCGGCAACGCCCCGGCCAGCGCCCCCATCGAGCCGGTCGCCTCGATCAGCACATCAACTTTCGACTCACCAATCGCCTCATCGAGCGACTCGCGGGTCACGTCGATCACTTGATCGGCTTGGCTCGCCTGCAACCGGATTGCAACGCGGTCAGCCGCGGCCACGTGCTGCGCGCCGGCGAGTTTGGCCAGCCGCGCTGCCAATTGGCCGACGATGCCCTGCCCCAACACGAGCACCCGATCGGTGCGCCGGATTTGGCCAACCTTCACGCCGTGTAGCGCCGTCGCGGCCAGTGCCAGCAGCACGCCGGTCGCCGGATCAATCGACCCTAGCGGCACCACCCGCTCGTGTTCGGCGGTGATATACTCGCTCTGCCCGCCCCATGCCGCATTGACGCCGCGGAAACAGCGTGCGCCACCGATATAGACCCATTGGCCCAGCAATTCCTTCGGCGCTTTGCTGCCAACTTGCACCACCTGCCCAACCGTCTCGTAGCCGGGCACAACCGGGAAGAGGAGCTGCGGTTGCGGTAGACGGCCATCAAGCAGCATCCGTTCGGTGCCGGCGCTGATCGAGGTAAAGGCCGTCCTGATCAGTACATCACCGGCTTTCGGCTCATTGACCTGCACCGTGCGAATCTCGATCGTGTTCCGTTTCGGGATGACTACCGCGCGCGATTTGATCGGCATACGGTCGATCGCTTTCTAGTACGCCGGAGCGTAATCGTTGCTCAGTGACACAGCCAACCCTGAGCTATATCTTCAACTTCATCGTTGCTACTGCGACTTCGCCGCGCCTGCTGATTGCGCCTGCAATTGCGCCTGCAACAAGCGCCGTTCTTTGGCCGAACGGATCCCGCGCCAGAGGAATTGGCCGGCGTTGAACAGATAGGTGACATACGCAAAGACCATCACCCACATCACGGTGCGGCTATCGAGGTGAAGCCATACCGCCACGAAATAGGCGTTGTGCGTGATGATGGCGATCAGGTTGCCCAAGTCTTCCCAGAAGAATTCGGGCGCCATGAAGTATTTGCCGTAGATGTCGTGTTCCCACAGCATGCCGGTGATGGTCAGCGCCCAAATCAGCGCAATCTTGATCCAGACGCTGATGGTTGCGATCCAGTACCCCTCACCGGTGGCCAGATACCGGATGACCAGCGCAAAACTGATAATAAAGGCGACAAACTGAATTGGGGCCAGAATAAACTGGGCTTTTGTCCACGGCGATCGGTTGCGCCGTTCCAATTGTTCGGGAGTGTACATGACATCCCTCCGCTGTATCCTCACTACGCCGGCAGTTTTGCGACGGCCCGGCTGACCGTCAGCAAAAACCGGTGTTCAACCACCTGCGGTTCGTTCAAATCGGGCCATTGCTGGCTGGCCCATGCCTGCACTCTCTCAATCGCCGCCGCCAGCACCTCATTGCTCAGCGCCCACGTCTCAGCGTCAATGCGGGCGGCCATCCCGGCGATCACTTCAGCCGGACTGATCGTGCGCTGCCAGCGCGCGGCCTCGATCGATTCGCCCGCCGATGCGCCGAGTTTGGCGAGGTGTTGCGTCACGGCTGCGCCAGCGCCGGGTGGGCGCGCGCCGGGTAACAATTCCATCACCGCTTGCCGTAATTGCCCGCGCAGCATGCCAACGCACGAAGCTGGATCACGCCAGTCAACACCTTGGATAATAGCGCCACCCAGCTTCACCACCCGCACCAGCTCGGCCAGCGCCGCTCGCCAATCCGGCAGCAGGTGCAGCACGTGGACAGCCAGTACGGTGTCGAAGGTGTTGTCAGCAAAGGGCAACGCTTGAGCGTCAGCCTTGATCAACCCGAGAGGCAAACCGGCTTCCGTGGCGCGTTCTCGCGCCGTAGCCAGCATCCCGGTCGAAATATCGATCCCGATGACACGCGCGCCCGCCGCAGCTACAGGTAGGGCAATTCGCCCGCTGCCGGTCCCGATCTCTAGCACCTGTGCGTCGCTGCCGGCTTGGCTTGCAATCGCCCGCCCGATAGCAATCGCCGCTTCGGGCGGGTGCGCACGTTGCGTATCGTAGACATCAGCAATCTTGTCGAAGGCAATCTCGATCGCCATACTGGCTCGATCTTTCCAGCAGCGCGGGCTGATGCCCTCAGCCCGCGCTATATGTTTACGCGCTTTACGAAGCCGTATCCATCGCCAGCGCCGTGGTCAGATCTTGCCGCGTCAGACCCTTGAACTCCTGCACCGAAATGCCACGCAAGATGCCGATGGCTATCACCATCAACAAGGCTTCGATCCCAAAGACAAGCCCGTAACCGAACGCCGGCGACGCGATGCCGCTCTCGATCATCACCGTATGGCCCAAACCGCTAATTACGTTCGCGAAGCCGTTGCCAAGACCCTGCGCCATGCCCCACAAGCCCATATAGAGCCCGGTCTGGCCTTCGATCGTCATCTCCATCATCATCGCCAGCGCGCCAACGTCGAACAGGCCGATGCCAAGCCCCATAATCATCAGTGCCGGCATAATCACGCCCTGCTGGTGGGTGAGGGCCGCGATGGACAACATCGCCAACCCGCTGGCGACACCCAAGCCGCCAACCGTCGCGATCGTCTTCTTGGAAATGGGGAAGATGCTCGACAGAATGCCAATCACGAGCATACCGAGCAGCGCGCCGGCGCCCCACGCTTGCTGGAAAGCAGCCGTGTCTTTCTGTTGCAGGCCGAAGACTTCAGCGCCAAACGGCTCGAGAATAGCATCTTGCAAGAAGATGCCCATAATCGCCAACAGCACGAAGAGGAAGAAACCGCGCACTTGCGGATTGCGGCCCATCAAGCTGGTCGCCACCCGCCACGTCTCTAGCGGGCCGGCTTCGCCCTTCTCTGGTGCAGCCAGCAGCAGTCTGCGGTGCTCTTCCGGAGTGATCGGCTTCTCAAGACCGAGCACGCCGAGCAACACCGTCACCGTCACAATAATCGGCGTCAAGTTATAGAGGTATTGCATCGTCTCAGGCGAGTATTGCGGCATAATCACCCGCGACACGCCTGCCGAGACAATCCCGCTGATAATCACCGTCGCCCAGATAAACGCAACCACCGCGCCGCGCTCTTTCGGCGTCGTCACCTCGGCGATCAGGGCGTTCGATGAGCTGCCGTTCAGCGCCATCAACACTCCAAAGAGGAAAATAAGCCCAAATGCCTCAAGCGTAGCTACCAGCGAGCGTTCGCCAAGGCCGACTGCAATGCTTGGCAGCGCCATGAAGATCAACGCTGCGCCGATATTTGACAAGATGACGTACGGGGTGCGCCGGAGACCGAAGATGGGGTAGCGGTCGGTGAAGCGGCCCCAATACACTTGGAAGAACGAGATGAAGTGGTGCAGGCCGATCAGCGTGGTGACAATGACCGCCATCGCGCCGAGGTCGGCAATTGTGACCCGGTTGAAGTTGAACGTCAAGAGCGCGAACATCCATCCGGCGCCCACCCGCATCAGCGAGAGGCGAAAGGTTTTGACGGCGAAACGGAGCAGACCCATCACGCACACCTTTCTAGTTGGTTCGATGAGACGAATAACCTGTAGCGCAGACTGCGCACTACTTTATTTAGAGCGCAACGACTAACTCGCTGTTGGCAGACGCGGCAAGCGATCACTGCAGATAATGGAGGCATTCGGAATGTTCTTTTCGCAGCGAGTATAGCATATATTACAGGCGTATGCAATATTTGCAAAAATTGTGCAATCGCTTGTCAACCTCAAAATTTTGCATATATGTATTGCTGTATTCGATGGATTATATAGAAAGCTTCTTTTCACTGTGTTGGAAAGCCTTAAAAGATATTCAAAACTTCAAACAAGAGGTATTATTGTCAATTGTATGGCGAGTGGGACTATCTAGGCCGGAGCAGGTGCCCGAACAGGTTGTGGACTCTCTACGTAGAGGTAAAATGGTTGCGACCCGTTCCTGTCCACTATCTCCTGTCATAGCGCACCAGCACCATACGCACAGAGGTTCTTCCCTCCGGGGGCATGAGCGCGATTCCCCAATCCCAGAGGGAAGAGGCTGGGGTTGGGAAGTAGCCGCAAAACAACGCAAAAGCCACAAATAACTTTTGTGAATTTTTTGTCTCTTTGTGGCCATTCATTCCTCATTTGCTCCGACTATGGGCCGGGTCGCCTGTTTCCCTCACCCCTAGCCCCTCGCCCGTGCTAGTTCAAGGGCGGACAGAACGTATGAGCGAAGATATAGAAGGTATAGTTGATGACGTTGCGATGCGCCATTGCGCCCTCCCCCCCCACCGTCCCTCTCCCGCGTCTGTGGGAGAGGGGAGTGTAGAGCCGGACTTTAAGGCATCGCCAAGCGATCAACGGTTGTGATCGACCAAATGTTCTGTCCGTCCTTCAACCCGTGCTAGTGGGGGAGGGGTTGGGGATAAGGGTGCCCAAGGCCGGGGGTAGTGGCAACCTGAATCCACTTCGCTGTTTGCAGCAGCTCATACGCATACCTGCATCACAACCTAGTGATGTCAAATGCCATTCGGTCGACGATTAATCCAAGCTTTTAGTAATACCTTGGTTCGCCGCGTCGATATACTTTATCATGGTCTTTCGGTCAGCCTTCGGCTGCTGCCAAATGTCATAGTTGCATTCGTTATCGTATCATTGTTCGATCAGGGACTACATTCATGTCACGCCAACTTGCTAACCTGTGCCGTTCTATCTTTAGCCTGTTATTGATCATGGCTGTGGCCTTTGTCAGCTTGCGGCCTGATGTTGCCTTCGCGAATGCGACCGTCAGTGTGATGCTCAGCACCGATTTTCCCATTGTTGATAGTGGTCAATGGGTGGTGATTAATGTTGACTATAGCTGTTCGAGCGTGATCAATACGCCGTGCGAGAATGCAACGGTGACTGCTGTTATTCCGCCTGAGTTGGCCGGTGCCGTCGGTGATGTGCAGGTGCTGGGTACCGGAACAACGACGGCTTACAATCCGGCTACCCGGACTGCAACGTGGACGTTTACTGCCCCTCTCAGTGCCGGTGATAGTGGTCGCCTTGAGCTGCGGGTTCGCTTTCCTGCCGGTTCAACTCCTGACGGTACGACGGCCACCTTGCGTGCCGAGATGCGCTCGACAACGGCGCCACCTCGCCTCTCCAATCCGTTGACCATCACCGCGCGTGCCGAACCGCGGGCGGTGGCGACGAAGACGTTTGTGTCCGGCGGTGCGCCTGATGTGCCGACAACCTATCAGGTGCAGGTCTGTATTCCGAATAGTGGTCTGGGGGCGTTGAATCTCACGAATGTTCAAATTGTTGATACGTTACCCGCCGGCGCGACGTTCGTGAGTGCTTCGGATGGCGGTGTCTACAATAGCGGTACGAATACGGTGACCTGGCCGGCGACCAGCCTGACCGTGCCGAGCAGTCTCTGCGCTACCCGCACGGTGACCGTGATCTTCCCCTCGACAACATTTTCCGTTGGTACCGAAGTGCGCAATGTCGTAGATGTGACAGCGCAGGCCGGTTCGGTTACCTTGACCTTGACCGATGACGATGTTCGGCGGATTCAACCGCCTACGCCTGGCTTAGGTTCGAGTAAGAGTGGCCCAACGACGGCGCTGATTGGCGATACGGTGACCTACACCCTCAGCGCGGTTAATACCGGTACGACAGCTTTGACCGATGTGGTTATTACCGATCCGGTACCGCCTGAATTGCAGGTGACCCGCATCACCGTCGATGGTGGGAATGTTACCGGTATCCGGGTTGCGCTCGAATACACAACGAATCTTAACTCAACCTTTACCCCCGTGCCCGGTAGTCCCTTTACCACAACGAACTGTATCAATATTGCGCCGACGACCGGTGGTGGGTGTAGTACGTTGACGCTTGGCGTCGGCGAGCAGATTACTGCTATCCGCTGGCGCTATCTTGATCCGCTGCCGTTTGGCTTTAGTGCCACCGGGCACAGTTTCAGCGCTGTTGTGACCGCCAGCCCCATCAATGCGGTTATTGTCAATCAGGCGACGAGTGCATATACGTTTAATGGCTTTACCTCCACGCGCGTGAGTGAGGCACGCACCCGTATCATCGAGCCCGGTGCACGTGCGGTGGTTGGTAAGTCGGTCACGCCTGACATTGCCTATGCTGGTGATCTGGTGACCTACACGCTTACCCTCCAAAATATCCAAATCGGTACTTCAGCGGCGGCACTGGAGAATCCTGTGCTGGCCGATCTGTTGGTTCCAAGTTTGAGCTATGTAGCCGGTAGCTGGTCGGTGGTCTCGAGTCCGTCCGGCGCACCCGCTCCGGTGTTTGAGGCAATTGAGAATTACAACGGTACCGGTCGTATGCTCTTGCGTTGGCGGTGGGATAGCTATAGCTTGCCGCCCGATCAGTCGTTTACGATTCGATTTCAAGCGCGAATCAATCCGGCTACGCTTGCTGGGATGATTACGAATACGGCATCATTGGCAAGTTTTGCCAATCCGCCCGGCCAGATCTTTATCGATCAGTGTAGTCAACAAGTACCCGATACTTTTGATCTAGATGGCGATGGTATTATCTCCGAGTTGATCTGTTCTTCATCGATTACCAGCTTGAGTTTGGCGGCAGCAGCCACCGCTAGTTCGGCCAAGTGGGTGTTGGGTCAGCTCGATACCGATTGGACGCGCGATCCTGATGTTGGTCAGACGACGCCGGGCGGTATGGCCGACTATAAGTTGATTATCACTAATACCAACTCGGTGGCACTGACCAATCTGGTCTTGATCGATATTTTGCCGTGGGTTGGTGATGTCGGGGTGGTGCGCTTTACCGAATCGCGTGGTAGCCAGTGGCAGCCCTACTTGGCCGGTCCGATCAGTGTGCCCGACGGTGCGACGGTCTACTACAGCACCACTAACAATCCTTGTCGCAATCCGTATTTGGGTCTGACCGATATTGATGGTAATCCAATAGATGCCCCCGGTTGTGTTGATCCGCAGTGGTCGACGGTCCCGCCCGCTGATATTACAACTGTCCGTTCGATCCGCATCGATTTCGGGAATCGGATTCTCTATCCAGGTGATTCGGTTATTTTGACATGGCCGATGCGAGCGCCGGTCGGTGGTACTCCTGACGAGGTGGCGTGGAATACCTTTGGTTACCGTGCCTTTACCGTCAATGGTGATCCGCTCCTTGCCGCCGAACCACCGCGTGTTGGGATTAGTCGCGGTGCGGTGTTGCCCCCGTCGTATGGGAATTATGTGTGGCTCGATGCCAATCTGAATGGAGTGCAAGACACCGGTGAAGTGGGTGTGAACGGTGCTCGGATCGATTTCTACCAAGATAACGACGGTATAACCGGGCCGAGTACCGGTGATCGTTGGGTGGGCTTTACCATTTCCGGCCCCGATAATGACGGTAACCCCGGGTTCTATCTCTTCTCTGACCCACTCGATATTCCGCCCGGCGATTACTACATCCGCGTGACTCCACCGGCCGGCTATGGCTTTACCACGCCGAATGTGGGTGCCAACGATACGGTCGATTCGGATATTGAGCCGGCAACCCGCTATAGCGCCGTGACCGAGTTGGTTGCAGGCGAGAACGATGATGCGTGGGACGTCGGTTTGGTGACGGTGACGGCGGTTGGCAATTATGTCTGGATTGACCGCAACGGTAATGGGATTCAGGATGAACCTCCCGGCGATGGCGTCAATGGTGTGACCGTGCGGCTCTATCGCTCGGATAATACGCTGGTGGCCACCACTGTCACCGCCGACGATTTCCTGGGCAATCCCGGTTACTACATCTTTAGCGATCTCAGCGCTGGCGACTACTACATCGAATTTGTCTTGCCTGCTGGCTTTACCTTCACCACGGCCGATACCGGCAGCAACGACGAGGTTGATTCAGACGCGAATACGACGACCGGCCGCACGACCGTCTTTACGCTGGCAGCCAATCAACTCGACCGTAGCCGCGACGCCGGTCTGATTGCGTCGTCCGGCACGCTCCGGTTGGGTAATCGGGTCTGGTACGACCGCGATAACGATGGCCGCTACGAGCCGGCCAATGGCGAGACCGGCATTAATGGCGTGTCGTTAAGCTTGTTCCGCGATTTCAACAACAATGGCCAGCCTGATCCCGGCGAGCATGTCGGCAATTCGGTGACGATGACGGTTGGCGGTGAAGCCGGCTATTACCAGTTCACCAATTTGGCCGCCGGTAACTACATTGTGGTGGTTGATGACAGCAACTTTGCTCCTGGTGGCGCGTTGTTCGGCATGCGCACCAGCAGCGGCAATGATCCGACGCCTGATCCCGATAACGATGTTGACCACGACGACAACGGCGATCTGATCGGCGGCATTGTGCGCTCGTTGCCGATTACCCTCGCGGCGGGCAGCGAGCCGGTAAACGACGACGATGATGCTAACGGCAACCAGACCCTCGATTTCGGCTTTATCCGTGGCGCTGCGCTTGGCGATCGGGTTTGGTTCGATACCAACAATGACGGCATCCAAGATGCCGCCGAACCCGGCGTGCCCGGTGTGACGGTTGAGCTGCTCGATGACAGCGGCAATCCGATTGATAGCGATCCGGTGACTCCCGGCGTGCAACCGACCATTACCGTGACCGATGGCGCCGGCCGTTATGGCTTCACCGATCTGAACGCCGGTACCTACCGGGTGCGCTTTAGCGGTCTGCCGAGCGGCTATAGCTTCACCACGCCCGATCAGGGGGCGAACGATGTCCTCGATAGCGATGCTGACGCAACCGGTCTCACGACGGTGATTACGCTGGCCGCTAATCAGACCGACCTGCGCTGGGATGCCGGTTTGGTGGCGGCGCCGGCGAACCTTGGCGATCGGGTCTGGAACGATCTCAATTACAACGGCATCCAAGATGCCGGCGAGCCGGGGGTGAACGGGGTAGAGGTGAGCCTCTACCGGCCCGGCTACGATGGCCTCGCCGGCACGGCCGACGATGAGTTGGTGGCGACGACGACGACCAACAGCAGTGGCAACTATAGCTTCACCAATCTGCCCCCCGGCCGCTACTTCGTCCAGTTTGGTCCGCCGCCGGCCGGTTATGCAGTCACGGCGACCGACCAAGGGACGAATGATGCTGCCGATAGCGATGCTGATCGCACCACCCGCCGCACTGCGTTGATCGATCTTGCCCCAGGCGAGAACGATGCCGACTGGGATACGGGTCTGTTTGTCTTTGCCACCATTGGTGATCGGGTCTGGAGTGATACGAACAACAACGGGATTCAAGATGTCGGCGAGCCGGGAGTGAGTGGTGTGCAAGTGCGCCTCTACCGGCCCGGCAGCAGTGTGCCGGTGGCGATGACCACCACCAATAGCAGTGGTGTCTATACCTTCACCAATCTCATTCCTGATGATTACTACGTTGAGTTTAGCTTACCCGGCGGCTACCGTGCCAGTTTGCGCGATCAAGGGGGGGATGACACACTCGACAGCGATGCCGATCCGGTGACGCACCAGACCATAACGACGACGCTCGTACCCGGTCAGAATGACCCGACGTGGGACTTTGGTGTTGTGCCGACGGCCAGCATTGGTGATCGGGTCTGGCTCGATCTCAATGCCAACGGTATCCAGGATGCCAACGAGACAGCCGGTGTGCCCGGTGTGCAGGTCGTGCTTTACGACGGCTCAGGTAATGTACTCAACACCACTGTCACCGACGTTGATGGCCTCTATCGCTTTGACAATCTGTTGGCCGGTGACTATTATCTGCGCTTTGTCGTTCCCGCCAGTTTCATAGTCAGTCCGCAAAATCAGGGTAGTAACGATAATGTTGACTCAGACGTTGATCCGACGAGCTTCTTGACCGTAACGACCACGTTGAGCGCCGGCGAGAATGATCTGCGGTGGGATCTTGGTCTCTACCAGTTGGCCAGCATTGGCGACCGGGTGTGGCACGACATCAATGGCAATGGCCGTCAAGATGACGGTGAACCGGGTGTGGCAAATGTACCGGTAGCCCTCTATCGTCCCGGTACCGATGGTGTGGCCGGTACAGGTGATGATGTGTTGGTCGTTAATGCTACCACCGATAGCAACGGCTTCTACCGCTTTGACAATTTGGATCCCGGTCGCGACTTTGTTCAGTTTGGGGTCGCGCCCGGCTATAGCTTGCTGAGTCCGCGCGATTCGACCGCGGCAACTGACGAGACCGACAGCGATGTCGATGCCAACCGTCGCACACCGATTGTTGAACTGGTGTCGAGCGCAGTTGATCTCAGTCTTGATATGGGTGTGCTCAACCCGGCCAGCCTCGGCAACTACGTCTGGTTCGACGCCAATGTGAACGGGATTCAGGATGGTGGCGAAACCGGCGTGCAGGGGGTTCGGGTGCGCCTCTTCACGACCGGCAGTGCCACGCCGGTCGTGACTACGACGACTGATATCAACGGCCTGTATCTGTTCAACAATCTGTTGCCGGGTGAGTATTACGTCGTCTTTGACCAATTGCCCGCCAATCGCTCGTTCACCCGCACTGATCAGGGCAGCGACGATGCGCTCGATAGCGATGCCAACCCCCTCAATGGGCGCACCGGCATTGTCCGGCTTGCTTCCAATGAGACCAACCTGACCGTTGACGCCGGTATCTTCGAGACGATCACGGTCGGCGATCGGGTTTGGATCGACCGCAACGCGAATGGCGTTCAAGACGCTGACGAAACCACCGGCGTGCCCGGCGTGCGGGTCGAGTTGCTGCGCGACAGCGACGGCGCAGTGCTCGATGTGACCTACACCGATCTGGATGGTCTCTACCAATTCACGAACCTCTTCCCCGGCACGTATCGCATCCGCTTCAGCGAGATTCCGTCCGGCTACGTCCGTAGTCCGCAGGATCGCGGTACGGACGATCAGCTCGACAGTGACGCCAACAGCGATTTCGAGACTGCACCGTTTACACCGGTATCGGGCAACAATCCACAGTACGACCTTGGTCTCTACCAGTTGGCGCGCATCGGCAACTTCGTCTGGGAAGACCGCAACGGCAACGGCCGCCAAGATGACGGCGAGCCGGGGATTCCAAATGTCACCGTGACAGTAACCGGCACGACCGGTGCCGGCGATCCGGTGACAATGACGACTCAAACCGACTCAAACGGATTCTACTCGTTTGATGGCCTTACGCCGGGGAGTTATACCATTACGGTAACCGCACCGCTCGGCTATCTCTTCACCACTGCCGATCAGGGTGATGATATTGGCGATTCCGATGCGAACATTGCCGGTGCTATGCCGACAACGACTCTTGAATCGGCTGAGGAGGACTTAACATGGGATGCTGGTCTCTACCGCCCAGCTACGATTGGTGATCGGGTCTGGCGCGACACGAACGGCAACGGCGTGCAAGATACCGGTGAGCCGGGGATTGATGGTGTGACGGTGACGTTGAGTGGGACGACCGGTGCTGGGTTATCGGTCAACCTGACCGCCATTACTAGCGGTGGTGGTTTGTACAGTTTCACCAATCTCGCGCCGGGTACGTACCAGATCACCGTCACTGTGCCGAGTGGTGAGGTCTTTACCTATCGCAATATTCTGGCGAGTGAGGTGGCCGGGGCAAACGATACCAATGATAGCGATGCCGACTCTTACGGTGAAATGATCGCGACTACCCTCGAATCGGGTGAGAGCGATCTGACGTGGGATGCCGGTCTCGTTATTCCGGCCAGCTTGGGTGACTTGGTGTGGGAAGATCTCAATGGCAACGGTGTGCAAGAGACAGGTGAACCCGGCTTCAATAGTGTAACCGTCGCGCTGATTGGGGCCGGACGCGACCGCACCTTTGGCACCGCTGATGATACGTTGGCGACGACTATCACCAATGGCAGCGGCAGCTATAGCTTTACCAACCTGCAACCCGGTCTGTATCGCGTCCGTTTTACCCGCCCGGCTGGCTATGGCTTTACGGTGGGCGACGCGGCGGCAGCCACCGATACGACCGACTCGGACGTACCCGGTGGGGTGAGCGTGACGGCCACCACGATCACGGTGGATTTGGAGTCGGGCGAGAACGATCTGACATGGGACGCCGGTCTCTACCAGCTTCTCTCGCTGGGCAACCGGGTGTGGGAAGATGTTAATAACAATGGCCTGCTTGATACCGGTGAGGATGGCATTGACGACGTGACCGTGCGTCTCTATCGTGATCTCAACGGTGATGGAGATGTCAACGATTCCGGTGAGACCACGCCAGTGGCGATCACGACGACCGTCAGCAACGGCTACTACCTGTTCAGCGGCTTGGTACAAGGCGACTATCTGGTTGAGGTGGTCTTGCCGAGTGGCTATGTCTCGAGCACCGGCACGAACGGCAGCGCTAGCGGCCTCTACGAGCCGGCTCCTGATGCCAATACCAACAATACCGACAGTGATGACAACGGTACGCAGAGTGGCAGCGTTGTGCGTAGTACCGTTGTGCAGTTGCGTCCCAACAGCGAGCCAACTGATGAGAGTGATCCGCTCCCCCCTGCGATCAGCGACCCGGCCCGCAACGAAAATAGCAACCTGACGGTTGACTTCGGTCTTTTCCGCCCAGCCAGCCTCGGCAATCTGGTCTGGTTCGACCGCGACGCCAACGGCATGCAGAACGGCGGTGACGAGACGGGGATTAGCGGGGTGCAGGTGCAACTCTACCGCGATGATGACGGCACTGCTGATCTCAGCGCCGGCGATAGCTTGATCGCTACGGCTACTACCGATACTTCTGGAATCTACGGCTTTAACTACCTGATCCCGGCGAATAACTACTATCTGGTCTTCGATCTGCCAACTGGGTATGTGCGCAGTCCGCGCGATCAAGGCGGTAACGACGCGACCGATAGTGATCCCGACCGGACGAGCGGTGCAACTGCGTTGATCACGTTGGTGGCCGGCCAGAATGACCAGACGCGGGACGCCGGCCTCTACCAGTTGGTCAACCTCGGCAACCGGGTCTGGAACGATGTGAATAACAACGGCCTGCTCGATGACGGCGAAAGCGGCATTGATGGCGTGACCGTCAACCTCTACTACGACGCGGATCGCAGCGGCGCGATCGATCCGGCTGAAAATGCGCCAGTGGCGACGATCACCACCAGCGGCGGCGGGTTCTATACCTTTGCCAACCTTGATCCGGGCAACTATCTGGTCGAGATCCCGGCCAGCAACTTTGCCGCCGGCGGGGTGCTAGGGCCGAGCGGCGATATGCCGGCTTTCCGCTCCAGCACCGGCACTAATGGCAGCGCCACTGGCCTTTACGAGGGTGCGGCGACGCCCGATCCCGATAATAGCGTCGATGACGACGACAACGGTACTACTGACGGGAGCGGCAACGTGCGCGCAGCCTTGGTTACCCTGCGCTCGCAAGATGAGCCAACCACCGACGGCGATGGCAATAACGGCAACTTGACGGTTGACTTCGGCTTCTTCCGCCCGCTGGCGTTAGGCAACTTCGTCTGGCACGACTACAACAACAACCGCACGGTTGATACTGGCGAACCCGGCATCAATAATGTGACAGTGCAGCTCTACCGTGATGTCAACAGCAACGGTGTCTACGATAGCGGTACTGACACACTGGTGGCAGCGACCACCACTACCGGCGGCGGTTTCTACCGCTTCGACGACCTTGTCCCTGCGGACTACATTGTTGTCATTCCGGCCGGTAACTTTGGTGCATCCGGCGCTCTCCGCTTCTTCCGCAGCAGCGATGGCGGCAATGCCAACGACAGCGCCGGCACGCCCGATCCTGATGGCAATGTTGATAATGACGACAACGGTATCGGGCCAAATGTGGGAGTGATGACAGACAGTTCAGGGCCGGTCGTGAGCATAGCAGTCACCCTGGGCGTTGACGACGAACCAACCGCTGAAGATGGTGACAGCAACACTAATCTGACGGTAGATTTCGGCTTCTACAGCTTGACCATCGGTAATCGGGTTTGGCTTGATGCCAACAACAATGGTGTGGTAGATGGGACTGAGACCGGTCTAAATGGTATTCAGGTGCAGTTACTCTATGATGCCGACGGTAATGGCACGATCAACGGTTCGGAGACGACGGCAATAACAACCGTTACCACCAGCAACGGCGGCCGCTACTTCTTCGGTGGCTTGCGTGATGGTGGTCGGTATGCCGTTCAAGTCGCCTCTAACGCATCACTGGTGTCGAGCACCGGCATTAACGGTATGGCAAGCGGTCCGTATGAACCGGGTCTTGATCCCGATACCGACCTGATCGATAACAACGATAACGGTACCCAAACCGGCAATAGCGAACGTAGCCCAGTCTTTGCAGTGCAGGTTGGTTTGCTGCCGATCAATGAGCCTGATACCACATTACCGACCGGTATGACCAATCCGGCCATCGATGCCAACAGCAATCTGACAGTTGACTTTGGTCTGTTTGACGATGCACGGCTAGGTGATCGGATTTGGCTAGATGTCAACGGTAATGGGATTCAGGATGGCGTCGAAACTACAAATATTGCCGGAATTACCATCACCATCTACGATGCCACGACCAACCAGCCACTCGACGGCGATCCGGTAACGCCGGGCATCCAGCCGATTACGCGCACCTCGACGACGGCGGTGACGAGCTACCTCTTCGACCGCCTGATCGCCGGTTCGTACTATCTGGTCTTTAGCAATATTCCAACGCAGTATGCCATTAGCCCGCTTGATCAGGGCGCTAATAATGCAGTCGACTCGGATGTCGATCCGGCAACCCTGCGCACTGCGACGATCACACTCGGCACGAGCAATAACAACGACCTGACGTGGGACCTCGGTCTCTACCCGCGGCTCACGCTAGGCAATTTGGTCTGGTACGACAGCAACGACGACGGTCTTGTGAATAGCGGCGAGAACGGCATCCCCGGCGTGCGGGTCGAACTCTACCGCGATCGCAACGGCAATAGCCAGCCTGATGCCGGCGAGTTCGTCACCTTCACGACCACCGATGCCAACGGCAATTACCTCTTCACCGGCCTTGAGCAGGGTGACTACATTGTGGTCATCCCAGCGAGCAATTTCACGCTTGGCCAGCCACTCTATCGCCATCGCTCTAGCACCGGTAACAACGGGGCCGCAAGCGGCCCGTATGAGCCGGCGCCTGATCCCGACAATAACGCGGATAACGATGACAACGGTACCGATCAGACCGGCGGTGATGTGGTCAGTGGTGTGATCACGCTTAACCCGTCGTTCGAGCCGGACACCGACGGCGATGACGCCAACGGCAACCTGACTCTCGACTTCGGCTTCTTCGAGCCGTTGACGCTCGGTAATCTGGTGTGGAACGATGCCAACAACAACGGTCTGTTCGAGACCGGTGAAACGGGCATCAATGGTGTGCGCGTCGAGTTGTACCTCGACAGCAACGGCAACGGTCAGGCCGAGGCAGGTGAGTTTGTTGCCTTTACTACCACGGCAAGTGGCGGTCTCTACACCTTCAGTGACCTGATCGAAGGCAACTACATCGTGCGCATTCCGGCCAGCCAGTTCGCGACGGGCCAACCGTTGGCCGGCTTTGTCTCGAGCACCGGCACGAACGGCAGCCCGACCGGCCCGTATGAGTCGGCGCCCGATCCCGACAATAACGTCGATAACGACGACAACGGCACGACCGGCACCGGCGTCAATGTCGATAGCCAGCCGATCACGCTCACCCGTGGCAGCGAGCCTCCGTTCGCAAGCGATGGCGATGGAGACAACGGCAACCTGACGGTTGACTTTGGCTTCTTCCGCCATGCTCACCTCGGTGATCGGGTCTGGCACGATCTGAATGCTAACGGCATCCAAGATGGTGGAGAGGTTGGGATTAACAACGTTACCGTCGAACTGTTCAGCGTCGGTGCTGATGGAAATGTCGGTGGTGGTGACGATGTGTCGGTGGCGACCACGACCACTGACTCTAGCGGGATCTACGGCTTCAGCTACTTGATCCCCGGCAACTACTATGTCCGCTTTGCCCTGCCCTCTGGCTACACCGATGTCAGCCCGCAAGATCAGGGCAGCGACAACGCGATCGACAGCGACGCCGATCCGGTTACCCGCCAGACGGTGGTGATCGCGCTGGCTGCCGGCAATAACGACCAGACATGGGATATGGGTGTCTTTAACCGGGCCCGCGTCGGCAACTTCGTCTGGGAA
The DNA here is from genome assembly GCF_034431535.1 of Chloroflexus sp. Lineage (GTDB taxonomy): Bacteria > Chloroflexota > Chloroflexia > Chloroflexales > Chloroflexaceae > Chloroflexus. The sequence goes on from NZ_DAOUDC010000008.1 coordinate 34,330, forward strand.
GATCGCAACGGCAACGGCGTGCAAGATAGCGGTGAGCCGGGGATTGACGGGGTGACGGTGACGCTCTACCGCGCCGATGGGACGATTGTTGCGACAACCACTACCGCAGCCGATGGCTCGTACAGCTTCACCGGCCTCTTGCCCGGCGAGTACTATGTGGTCTTCAGCGACTTGCCGAGCGGGTACGTCTTCACGGTGGCCGATCAGGGAACGGATGCAAGCGATTCGGACGCTAACCCAACTAACGGTCGTACCGGCAATTTCGTCTTGGTTAGCGGGCAGAATAATGAAACGTTCGATGCCGGTCTCTATCGCCCGGCCAGCATCGGCAATCTGGTCTGGGATGACGTGAACGGGAACGGGGTGCAAGACGCCGGTGAGCTCGGCGTGGCCAATGTGGAAGTGCGCCTCAGCGGGACGACCGGTGTTGGGGCGACGGTCAATCTGACGACGA
>NZ_DAOUDC010000009.1:0-129774 GCF_034431535.1 Chloroflexus sp.
GCCGTCGCTTGGGGCGCCAGATGCGATGATCGTTCACGAGCACCCCGCGCGTCGCATTGGAGCGAGAGCCCGGTTTCGTGGCGCTCGTAGCACATGAACCGTGTTGAACGACAAGGGGTATCCCCGAACCGGCGCGCCGTTGGTTCGCATAGCGGCGCTTCATGCCACCGCGAAAGCGTGTGGGCTTTCGCGTCACGGTTTCTGTAAGGGCGACCCTGATAGTCGACCTTACTTTAACCCGTCGCATCCTGCACGGGTTCAGCCGGCGCCGGTTCTGGCGTAGGAGTCGGCAGCGGTTTGCCATCGGGGCCGAGGTCAGCCGGATTATACTCAAAGATATCGGGCCATGGCTTGAAGCGCGTGACAAACTCGCGCCGTTCGATCTCTTTCTCATCAGGGCCTAGCACAATCCGGGTAAAGAGAATATCCATCCCGCCGCGAGCCTTGTCACTCTGGCGCGGCTGGCCGACGGGACGATCCGGCACTGCCACATAGACCGGCTCGGTCGGGGCTGGTGTGCGGTTGGTAATCACCGGCCCTTCCAGCAAGACTTTCCGGCCGGTATCAGGGCCATAGAGCCTGACTTCGGCCAAGTTACGCCGGGTATCCACCAGTGTCTGCATCAAAATCCAGCCACCGGTATCGTTGAGGAACTTCAAATCGGGACCGCCGGTAAAGATCGTCGCATCCATCCCCGGCCCGTCGCCATAAGGACCAAAGCCATACCGATCGTACCAGTTGATGTAAAACGAATGCCCCCAGCGCTCGGTGATCGGCAAACCAGCCCAAAACGCAGCGCGGAACACCGTCGTACTATCTTGGCAAATCCCGCCGCCCCACTCCAACTGAGTGCGATTCTGAATAATCGCGTATCCCTCAACAAAGCCGTTTGAGCCATCAATCCGGCCAATGGTCTGATTGAACGAAAACTCTTCGCCGGGAGCAATGAGCACCCCGTGCAGCAAGCGCATACCGGCTTGAATATTGGTCACGCGGTACGGCGCCGAGCCGGTAAAGTCGCTCCGCCCAACCCCAATCAGGGTCGTAAGGCCCAATTGATCGAGGTTCGCTGCGTTGATCGGCGGCGGGATCTCGCGGAAGCTGACCGCTACGGTGCGCTGGTCAGCCGGCTTGGTCAAGGCTGCCAACACTGCTTCGAGCGCCTGCGCTTCATCAATCCGCCGCCCCGGTTTGCCCTCTTGGAAAATTTCGAGCCGGCCATCATTCCAATTTAAGCGCGGATAGGTGCCTTTCACCTCGGTTGAATCGCCGAGCGCGCTCAATCGTTCTATGATCATCTCGCGATCGATGCTCACGGCCAACCGGTCACCGGCCGGATCGGCCACGCGCTCCACCCTGATCATACGGGCCAATTCATCGAGCGACCACACAAACGGCCGGTTATCAACCAGCAGGGTAATTGGCCCGGCTAGCATCGCTGCGATCTGATCTTGGGCTACAAACGCCGCATCATCGCGCAACGCCGGTTCGAGTGTGCGCGTGCGCAAGGCTACCGTGTCGGAGTTTAAATCCTGAATGGCGGCGAGTATCTCGTGGAGCGTTTCAGTCACCAGCACTTGGCGACCAGCCGCACTTGGTTCCACCTGCACCGTGGTGCCATTCAGCACCAACCGGGCATCAACCGCTGGTCGTTCGACTTCGGCAACCCGCGCCAGCAGGTAACGCTGCATAGCCTCTTGATCGATCGAAAGCCTGAGCGGCAGCTCAACCCCATACTGCCACACGGCCCCGATCTGTTGCAGATTGGTGAAGAGATTATTGCCCCGGCCAACAGCCAGTGCGGCATCCAGCGCTTCATCAATCTCGAGCGTCACCCCTAATTCAGCGAGGGTCGGCGTCCACGAACGGCCGCTGTACGTCAAGACCACCGGTTGGGCCAGAAAGGGGGCAAACGTCGCCTCGATCGCAGCGCGGGCATCATCCCGAGTCAGATTGCCCACCGGCACGCCACGCACGCTGATATTGGGCAAAATACGGCCCGCATAGCTCTGTTCCAGATAGACGAGCGTGCCGGCAACAAGACCAACGCTGCCAAGCAGCATCAGCAACAGCACCCACCATCCACGCTGCGACCGACGCCGTGTTCGCCGAACTGAGCTATGCTGCTCCGCCGGCTGTGGCACGGTCTGATCTGGACAATCAACTGCGCCGGGCAACGACGGCACAAATGTATCATCTGCCGGGCGAACGTGAGCTGGATTGAAAGGCTGCGAATGCTGGGCCGACACCAGAACCTCCTCACCACCACATATTTTGTCTGACAATTTACTATACCGTTGCAAGAGCGGCATGTCAATAAATCAAAGCTGACAAATAGCTGGCGTTTAGTTCAAGACAACGGCATCTCGCGCATCCGGATCAGCCGTTGTACCAACGCAAGCAGCGCCTCGGCCCGGAATGGCTTTTGCAGCGTGGCTACTACCGGCACATCCCCTAACTGGCTCGCATCAACTGGGTAGCCACTGATCAAGGCCAGCGGAATGCGCGCATCACGCGTCGTGATCCGGCGACAGAGATCATACCCGTCGGTATCGGACAGCGTCAGGTCAATCAGCGCGCATGCAATCTCACCACCGCACCCCACGAGTTGGAGCGCTTCACTACCGCTGGATACCGCTTTGACCTGATACCCGGCATGCACCAGCATCCGTTCGATCAACGATCGCACTTCATCGTTATCATCGATCACCAGCACCAACGGCCCTGCATCGCTTTCGGCAGAGAACGGGGTGTGTTCCGTTACTGTAGCCGGCTGCGGCGCAAGCCAAACGCTAAAGGCGCTGCCGCTGCCGAGCTGGCTTTCAACCTCTAATGCCCCGCCATGCCGGCGAACAATGTTGAGCACACCCGCTAGGCCGAGGCCATGGCCATGCGCTTTGGTGGTAACGAAGGGATCAAAAATGCGCTGGCGAATCGCCGGATCAATCCCAACCCCGTTATCGCGCACTACCATCACCACGTACTCGCCGGGTAATAACTGTTGTAGTGGTATTAAGCGATGGGATGTATCGGTGTCAAGTGTGCGCTGCCGGGTCTGAATCCAAATCCAGCCGCTGCGCTCTGGCAACGCTTCATAGGCATTCATCACCAGATTCATTAACACCTGCCGGAGTTGCACCGGATCAGCCATAACGTCCGGTAACTCCGGCGCCAAATCAAGCCGCACTTCCACCTGTGATCCCAGCGACGACTGTAACATCGGTAAGGTTGCTTCAATCAATTGATTGATTTGCAGAGTCTGGATCTGTAGGCGATCTTCGCCGGCAAAATTCAACAGTTGATGCGCCAAATCACCGGCTTGGTGGGCAGCGCTTAACAGGTGGTGCAGACTCTGCCAGGCAAATGATTCAGTGGTGTATGCCGTCTGCAACAGATGAGCATTGCCAATGATAATATTGATCAGATTATTGAAGTCGTGGGCAATCCCGCTCGCCATCACCCCCATACTCTCTAACCGCTCGATCGCTTGCAACCGCCGCTCATAGTTCAACAGTGCGATCGACTGTTCGCGCTGTTCAGTCAAATCTTGGCACACCAGCAAGAGCTCAGCAACGTCGCCATTCAACTGCCACCGGCACGTGATCGTCCAGAATAACCACCGCTTATGCCCCTGCACCGCCAGCATCGTTTCAAACGAACGGCTACTGCCGCTGCTCATCACCTCGCGCACCAGCGCCGCAAACAATGGCCGTTCCGCCTCCGACAGCAACGCAGACGGATAATCAGATCCGATCATCTCGCCGCGGGTGCGGCCAAAGACCTGCTCGGCCATACGGTTGAATTCGGTGATGCGCAAATTGGGGCTGAGGCAGATAATCACGTTGCCAGCCAATTCGATCAATGAGCGAAATCGCTCAAAGGTTTCGAGCATACGGGCAAAAAGAAACGAGTTTATTAACGCGACACTGACTTGGTCAGCGAGCAGCGATAACAAGAAAAAATCTTCATCATCAAGCGGGGGATTGCCAGTTGACTCAACAATAATCACGCCGGCCGGAATGCCCTCAGCGTAACGCAAGGGCACAATTATGCACTGGGTCGTGCCCGGCCACACCTCAATAAAATCGGGATCAAGGCTGGCATCGCGCACAAACTCGGCCTTACCAGTGCGCAGAACTCGCCCCGCCACACCTTCGTGCAATTGAATTTTTTGCAACACCTGATCATAGCCAACGACGGATTGCAAACGCAATGCGCCATCTTGCAATAAATAAATGCTGACCAACTGATACCCAAACACTGAATGTAATTGGCGCACCACGAGTTGGCAGAGCATCTCGGTTTGCAACACCGAATTGACGAGGCCGGCCACCCGCTGCACCAGCAGCAATTGGTTGAGCCGGCGTTTCATGGTGCGATACAGGACGACATTTTCTACCGCCAGCGCCATGCGCTGGGCCAATTCCGTCGCAAACTCAATATCGGCTGGCGTAAAGCGGCGGCCCGATGCGTCGGTGAAATTCAAAACCAATACCCCATTGACCTGATCGCGCGCCCGCATTGGCACGCAAAGCAGATGGCGGGGCCGGACTTGCATTATCACGTCGCGGTACGCTGGCGAAAACGCCGGTTGTGCGCTGTACTCATCGGGAAGATCGGCCAGCAACACCAGTTGCCCGCTCCGCAGCACTTGGGCCGGGGCAGAGGCTGGATCAACTAACGGATCGGCTTGGACAAGCTGATCGGCGAGCGGCTGTTGGCGGGGATCGGCGCAGGCCATCGCAACTCGGCGCGCCTGCTGATGTTCGTCGCGAATGATGATTGCGCACCAATCGCCCAATAGTGGCACTAACCGGTGGGCAACCTGTTGAAACGCCTCAAGTTGGTCGAATGAGACGAACAAGACGCCTACGTCGGCAAGCAAACGGGTTTGTGCCGCGGTCCAGCGTTTATCCATGTGATCACGCCGAATGTATGTAGTAATACATCAACAACCCGCTCGCTACATCGCAATATTATTTTTTAGTATACACTTGCTTAAGCGCCGCTTCAAGCAATATCTCGTGATACAATGCAAATGATTCATAAACTAAATGAGGTGGAGCACGACGTTATGGAACGCGCCCAATCGATGCCGATAACCACTGCGACAACAAAGCTTGGCTTGCTTGATTGGTTGAGCCTGAGTTGCCGGCATATCGCCTTACTCACTGCGATGACTGCAACCGCCGGCAGTCTCTTTTTTAGTGAAGTCTTACGCTGGATTCCGTGCGAATTGTGTTGGTATCAGCGGATTTTGATGTACCCGCTGGTTGTGATTCTCTTTGTCGGGATTTGGCGTGATGATCGCAAAGTCTACCTCTATGCGCTGCCGTTAGCGCTGGCTGGTATCGCCGTCTCGCTCTACCATTACCTGATGGTGATGCTGATTATTCCCCCCGCCCCCTGCGCCGGCGCGGTGCCTTGCGCGTTCGATTACATCAATATTCCCGGCGCGCTGAGCTTTGTGAAGATTCCGTTTCTGGCGCTGGTAGCCTTTAGCATCATTAGCGTGATGATGGCTAATCTGGCGCTGGCCGAAACGCCGCCAGCCTGTGGCCGCCCTGCCCGTATCACGGCTACATTGATCGTCATCGGTACCGCCGCGCTCTTTATCGGCTTGGGGATGATGATCTAATCGTTAGCCCCGCCATAAGCAAACTGTCATTACCCAACTGCCCGGAGTGTGGTATACTCCGGGCATCAATACTAACTGGCTAGGGCTGCGCGGGGGCGCAGCCGGGAGGGTATCGCACACCACGGATTGAGACGATGAAGCGCATGGGCTTCGCCTACCGGCGAAGTTGACGAGGACGGAGGTTCCCGGCGCGAGCCGGAGCTAACGGGCGTGAGCCGCCCGGAACATCGAGCGATCAGCGGAAGCCTCCCCGGTGCAGGGCGCCACCGGCGAGCCGATGGGGTAACACCTCCCGGTGACGGGCAAGGGCAGAGCCGTCGGCAGCGAACCACCACATGCTTTTTCCCCCAAAACCCGATCTGAATATCCTGTCCAAGCTGCTTGACCGCAGACGCTTGCTCACGCTTTCTGCTGAACCCTATGCAGCAGTAGGCTGTGCGCCTGCTGGCTGGCGCTGCCATGATATTGTTAGGAGTTCTCAGTATGTGCGGTATTGTTGGGTATATTGGGCCTCGCGAAGCGACCACCGTTGTGATCAATGGCTTGCAACGGCTTGAATATCGCGGTTACGATTCCGCCGGTATCGCGATCTATGACCCTGACCTCGGTCTGCAATTGCGTCGCAGCGTCGGCAAGCTGAGCAATTTGCAGCAGCGACTGGCCGCCGAACCAACGCACGGCCAGATCGGGATCGGCCATACCCGTTGGGCCACCCACGGCGGCGTGACCGAGATCAACGCTCACCCCCACCGTGACGCCAGCGGCGCGATTGTCGTCATCCAAAATGGTATTGTCGAGAATTATCTCAGCCTCAAGGGACGGTTGCTCGAACTTGGCTACCAGTTTGAGTCGCAAACCGACACCGAAGTGATTGCGAAGCTGATCGGCCACTACTACCGCGATAGCCGCGATCTAGTCACGGCGGTGCGCCAGACGCTCAGCGAGCTGCGCGGCGGCAATGCGATTGTGGCCTTCTCAATCCACGAACCTGATACGCTGGTAGCGGCGCGGCTTGGCAATGCTGGCGGCGTGGCGATCGGCCTCGGTGAGGATGAACAGTTTGTCGCCTCGGATATTCCGGCCATCCTCGACTACACCCGTACCTTGATCTTCCTCGAAGATCGCGATGTCGCCGTCGTGCGCCGCCACAGTGTCACGCTCACCCGGCTTGACGGCACCCCGGTCGAGCGCCCCACCCACACGATTGCGTGGGATCCGGTGGCAGCGGCCAAGGGCGATTATCGCCACTTTATGCAGAAGGAGATTGCCGAGCAGCCACGCGCGCTGATGGATGCGCTGCGCGGGCGGATCGACCAAGAGCAAGGCCGGATCGAATTAGAGGATCTGCGCCTGAGCGATGACGATCTGCGCCGGGTGCGCCGGATCTACGCTACCGCCTGCGGTACGGCGTGGCATGCGGCGCTGGTGGCGAAATTTTTGATTGAGAATCTCGCCGGGGTGCGGGTTGAAGTCGATTACGCCAGCGAGTTCCGGTATCGCGGGCCGATCTTGCAGAGTGATGGTGAGCGCGACGCTTTATTGCTGGCGTTCACCCAAAGCGGCGAGACAGTTGATACGCTGGCGGCGATGGAAGAGGCACGCGCGCAGGGCGCGCCGAGCGTGGCGATTGTCAACGCGATCGGCAGCCAAGCGGCCCGGGTGGCTGACGGCGGCCCGATTTATCTCCATGCCGGCCCTGAGATTGGGGTCGCTTCGACCAAAGCCTTTACCTCGATGCTGGTCGTTGCTTACTTGTTCGCGCTGCGACTAGCGCAAGCGCGAGGAACGCTCACACCGGCCCAGATCCGCGAGCATATTCAGGCGTTGATCGAGCTGCCCGGCAAGGCGGCGCAGACGATCGAGCTGGCGACGCCAATCTGCATTGAGCTGGCCGAACGTTATCACCGTGCCGGCAACGCGCTCTTCCTTGGCCGCCAGATCAACTATCCGATCGCGCTTGAGGGTGCGCTCAAGTTGAAAGAGATTAGCTACATCCACGCCGAGGGCTACCCGGCGGGCGAGATGAAACACGGCCCGATCGCGCTGATCGACGAGAACATGCCGGTAATCTGCATTGCGCCTCGTGACCACATCTACGAAAAGATGATCAGCAACGTCGAGCAGGTGCGCGCCCGCCACGGGCAGGTGATCGCGATCGGTCACGCCGGCGATGCACTGCTGGCCGAAAAGGCCAATCACATGATCGGCGTCCCCACAACCCTGCCGCTCTTGCAGCCGGTGCTGAACGTGATCCCGTTGCAAATCTTCGCTTATCACGTTGCGGTGCTGCGCGGGTGCGACGTCGATCAACCGCGTAACCTCGCGAAAAGCGTGACGGTGGAATAACAAAGGCGGCAAGGGGCGCCCTGCCGTGCGGGGGTGCCCTGCCGTGCGCCCCTACTACGACGGACGTACCGTTTGGGCGGCTTGTTCGGCGATGGCGGCCTCGGTTGGATCGACGCCGGCGGGTTGATAACGCGCTCGCTCGTAGATAGCGGTAAGCTCGGCAAACGGCGCGGGGTCGGGCAAGGTGGGGGCTACCGTCGCATACCACTCGGCGGGTGTCTGCGCCGGAGGCCGGCGTAAACCGCGCTCCTCCAGCGCTAGCAGCGCCTGAATATAAGCGCGGCGTACTCGCGTCACCGGGTCGGCGCCGCGCAAAGCCGCCAGCGCCGCTTGCAAGCCGCTCAACCGGCGCTGAAACGGATTGCGCAGCGCGCCGAGCAGATCGCGCACATCGGCCAGCAGACTTTGGCCGATATCGAGCGACTCGCGCTCTTCATCCGTTTCAACCCGGCGCGCGCGCCGCCGCCACCAGACCAGCAAGACCAGCAACACTGCCAGCGGGATCAACGCCAGCCAGAAGGTTGCCTGCTGCGCCAAGGCGATCACCGTCTCGACGGCGGCATCGTCGATCGGCGCCGTATCGGTCACCGGCGGCGGTTCAGGGCGGAGGTTCATCTGGGCCAGCGCCTGCCCCAACAGCGCCAAGAGCACCCGGATCAGATCACCAAAGATTACGGTGAACAGATAAACTAGCGCCGCTCCAATCAGCGCCAACGGCAAGAGCAAGAAACGCAGCAGGTTGACCACGCCATCGAGCGCCGCCTCACCGCTGAGCAGCGCGGTCAATGCTGCACCAATCGCCAACACGCCGCCGATCACCCCCAAGAGCAAGAGCGTCCAGCGCAGATCGAACACCCGCGCGCGATCAGCCGCCGTTTCGACGAGGTGGGCTAGCGCCAGCGATCCTAAGCCTGAGCCGATCGCGACTGCCACATACGCCTTTAACAGATCATCGGGCAAGGCAGCGCCGGCGCGCAGCAGCGGGCCAACCAGCAGCGATGCGATCACGGCAACCATCCCTCTGCCGGCAAGGGTGAGAATGGTGGCGCTATCGTGGCTCTCCAACCCCGCTCCCCGCCATGTCAGAAAAAACGCAACCAGCGTCGCCACGTATGCCAGACCACTTTGCGGTTGGCCCGGCAGCAAGGCTAGCCACAGCGCCAGCAGATCGCCGCCAACCACCAGCCACAGCAAGCCGGTAGCGGCAAGCAGCGGCGCCAGCGCTAGCGGCACATAGTGGAACGGACGGTGCAGACAGCGCGCCGCGCCATCGGCCAGCCAACCGAGCAGTACGGCACCAAACAACCCCGGCCACGGCAATGCTAGCGTAGCCAGCGCCAGCAACGGCAACGCGACCAGTGTCGTTTCAAAAGCGGCAAGGAGAACAATACGCAACAGGCGGATCATGCACTTAAACTGAAACATGTATGGGCAGAGCGCTGCTCTGCCCAGCTTGTTCGCAGAGCGCTGCTCTGCCCCTACTTGGTCTCGCGGTACACCACGTGACGGCGGACAATCGGATCATACTTGCGCAACTCGAGGCGGCTCGGATCGTTGCGCCGGTTCTTCTCGGTCGTATAGGTATGGCCGCTCTCGGTGCTCTTCAGCTTGATCACGATGCGGTTACCCTTCTTGCTGGCCATAGCGATCCCTCTTCCCAGAACTACACACGAAATTGCGCCCTTGGGGCGCACTAGCGGTTAGTATACCATATCAACGGAATGCGAGCAACTTACACCGCGGCGTACAGGGTAGCGACGCTAACCCCCTCCTACGCTGCCGCCTCGCGCCGGAAAATCACCCGGAGCGACGAATCCTCGAAGAAGGCATCTTGGGCGCGCAAACGGGCCAACGATTGCGGCAAGACGATGCGATGGCGGTGCCAGCCGACCGAAATCAGCAGCTCGTCATCGCTCTGAGCCAGATGGACTTGATCCTCAGAAGCAAACGGCAGCGGCACGATCAAATCGTAGCCATCGGGAGTCTTTTCCAGCCGTTGGGTGGGGCCTTGATAGAGGAAAGCCGCCGGATCGTACTTGCCAAAGAGGTGGTCGGCCAACTGCGAAAGCAACTCAACCCCGACAATCTCTTGCGAGAAGTGGGGCGCGCGCAAGATTGGCAACGGCTCGAACATCTCCTCGACCATCGGCGCGTATTGCTGCTGCATCGCCCGCCACTGGCCAAAGTGAGCATCCACTTCGGGCGGCAGAATCCGGTTGACGACAATCCCATCAACCGCATAGCCGAACAGGCTGAGGTAGGTCAGCGAACGTTGCGCCTCGCGGATCACCATCTTTTCGAGGTTCATCACGATCCGCGCCGTGCAAATCTGCTGGTTCGTCAGCAACTGGCGCACATCGATCAGGGCATCGATCGCCTGCTGCGCCGACGCCAGCACATCGTCATCGGCGATCGGCATATCGGTCACGCGCCGCGCCACCGGACGCACCACCCGCAGCAGCGCCCGCGCAATCGGGAAGAGGCGGGCAATCCACCACCGCATCACATCGGGCAGTGACAGCAAACGCAGCGTCTCGCCGGTAGGAGCGGCATCGACTACGATCACGTCGTACTTGCCTTCATCGTAATGGCGCTTAATCTGAAGCAGGCTGAAGAGTTCTTCGGTGCCGGGAATGACCGACAGCTCGCCTTGGGCGATCGTTTCGACCCCCTGCCACGCAAGCAGATCGGCTAAATAGCGTGACACCACCCCCCAGCTCGATTCAAGCTCGTGGAGGGCGTTAATCTCTTGCGCCCACAGATTCGGCGCCACCTGAATCGGTTCGGCGCGCAAATCAACCCCGAGCGAATCGCCCAGCGAGTGGGCCGCATCGGTCGAGAGCACGATAGTCCGATACCCAAGTTGGGCGCAGCGGAGGGCGCTAGCCGCTGCCACACTGGTTTTGCCAACGCCGCCCTTGCCGGTGTAGAAGAGGATGCGCATACTCGACCGTTCATTCTAGAATCGACTTTGCTTTATAATACCGTTAGATTGTCTTGTATGCAAATGGACAATCACGCCCAACCGAGATCATCAGGCTTCGCTGGCGAACGACCCTCCTCATCGTCCTGTTTGCCGCTCAGCTCCTCTTCGAGCATCTGATCGACCATCTCATCCCAATCTTCGCCGGCGTCTTCGCCTAACTCCTTGCCCAAGCGCTTGGCCCAACGGGCAATCGAACGCGGATCGCTCTCGTCTAACCCCATAAAGTTGGATGGATCGGCTAACGACTCGATCCGGTCATCTTCCGACTTCAGGGTAGCAAAGCGCGAAATGGCGCGGCGAACCTCGGTATTGCCGCAACGCGGGCAAGCCAAGCCGGGTGGATCGCTAAAGCCGCGCACTAACTTTTGGAATTGGCCATTGCAGGCCGGGCAGAAATATTCATAGATCGGCATAGCCAACCTCGTGATGGTAGATTCTTATGTCATCGCGAGCCGCAGGCGGCGCAGCAATCTCCTTCTCTAAGCGGGAGAGATGCGTACAGGCATACTTCCCGTAGAAGCAGGGGATTGCTTCGGGCACTCCGCACCCTCGCAATGACATGCTGGTTTGTCATTGCCCGCCGCTGTCCGCTTGTCATTGCGAGCCAAAACGGTACTCGACAAACTGGTAAAATTATATCCTGTCCCGGTTTCAAACATCTGTTGCTAAGCCATAACCTTAGCGAATAATCTCTTCAACCAACGGCAATGGCGGCGGCGGTGCGTTATGAATAGTATAGGCGGTGCGCAACTGATCAGCAACTGCCTCGACATCGCTCTGGCGCGCTGCATGAATGGTGAGGAGCGGATCGCCGGCAGCAACGCGCGTTCCCACCTTCGCCCGCAAGACCAACCCAACCGCGTGATCGATCGTATCTTCTTTACGTGACCGGCCACCGCCGAGTGCATTTACTGCCAAGCCCAAGGCCTGCCCATCAATAGCGGTAACAAACCCAGCCCGTGGCGCCGGCAGCTCGACCTGCACCGGCGCCGTGGGCAATCGCTCCGGTTCGTCAATCACCGCTGGATCGCCACCCTGATTGACCACCATGGCCCGAAACTTCGCCCACGCCGCGCCACCGTGCAACGCTTCTGCGAGCATTGTCCGCGCTGCATCAGCATCAGCCCACACCCCGGCCATCTGCACCAGCTCGCTGCCTAAGACCAGACACAACTCGACCAGATCGTCTGGCCCCGTCCCGCGCAGCGCCGCGACAGCTTCGCGCACTTCGAGCGCATTGCCAACCGAAAAGCCGAGCGGTTGCTGCATACTGCTGAGCACAGCGGCTACCTTCCGCCCGGCGTGGCGGCCAATCGCCACCATAGTCTGGGCCAGCCGGCGCGCATCGTCGAGCGTGCGCATAAATGCGCCTTGCCCGTATTTGACATCAAGCACAATGCAATCAGCTCCAGCCGCCAGCTTCTTGCTCATCACACTGGCGGCGATCAACGGGATCGACTCAACCGTAGCGGTCACGTCGCGCAAAGCGTAGAGTTTCTTATCCGCCGGGGCCAAATCGCCGCTCTGCGCGGCAACGACCAAGCCCAACTCGCGCACGGCGCGGCGAAACTCTTCGGCGCTCAGGTTAGTGCGAAAGCCGGGAATACTCTCTAATTTATCAATAGTGCCGCCGCTAAACCCTAGGCCGCGCCCGCTCATCTTGGCTACCGGCAACCCCACCGCCGCCACCAACGGCGCCAGCACCAGCGTGGTCTTATCACCAACACCGCCGGTCGAATGTTTATCGACAATCAGCGGAGCAATATCGTGCAGATCGAGCATATCGCCGCTGCGGGCCATGGCCATCGTCAGATCAGCCGTCTCGCGATCGTCCATGCCACGTAGCACAATCGCCATCGCTAGCGCCGCCATCTGATAGTCGGGAATCTCACCGGCAGCATATCCTTTGACAACCCAATCAATTTCAGCCTTCGTCAATGCTCTGCCGTCACGTTTGGCGGCAATAATATCAACTATACGCATCGCGGCCATTCCTTTCCCACCTTGTGCAATACTTCAGCCTGCGCGCAACTCGCGGATCGCCTGTGGCACCAATGGTAACAGATCGCCAGCCACCACGCCGGCATCACCCATGGCGGCGCGGGCCTTGTCCCCGGCAGCACCATGCAGATAGACACCCAACGCCGCAGCCGCAAGTGGCGCGCAGCCCTGCGCCATCAAGCCGGCGATAAGACCGGCCAGCACATCGCCCGAACCGGCGGTCGCCAAGGCCGGATTAGCGCCATCGTGAATCAGAGTATGGCCATCGGGCGCCGCGATCACCGTTGTCGCCCCCTTGAGCACCACCGTCTGCCGCCAGCGTTGGGCCGCCTCCGCCGCCACCGCCACCGCATCCGGCGGCAACTCGGTCACGCCAAGCAACCGGCGCATCTCGCCGGGGTGAGGCGTCAGCACGCACCGTTCGGGAGATAACCGCTCGAACCAACCGCTAGCGCTCGCCAATAGATTGAGGCCATCGGCATCGATCACCGTCGGCGGCAATTCGACAGTTTTCTGCGGCAAATGAGCTATCGCATCCCCCACCGCTACAAACCCCACCCGCGCCCGGCTGCGCACCTGATCGAGACCAAACAGACGCAACACCAACTGGCGGGTTGCCTCAGCTTGGCCCAAGCCCGGCCCGATCAACAACGCCTGATAACGCGTCAAATCGTCGGCCAGCTCATCGATCGCCGCCGGCCCGATCGCCCCCCAATCTCCTTCGGCCACCGGCAGCAACGTCACTTCCGGCGGAACTTTGGCCAGCGCCAACACATTCCGCCCGGTCGCCAAGGTAACGAGACCGGTGCCCGAACGCTGCGCACCGGCGCAGGCCAACACCGCGGCGCCGGGATAATTGATCGAACCGGCTAGCACCAGCACCTTGCCAAACACGCCCTTGTGCGCATCAGCCGGACGCGCCGGCAGAAATGCGCGGGCCTGCGTTGCCGTTAATAATTCACTCATCGTCAAAGCCTCATCTAAAGATCCCAGACCAATCGGCGCTACCACTATCATGCCGGCATAGCCCCGTCCGGGCCAGAGCAACAATCCCCGCTTGAGCAAACCGGTCGCCACCGTCAGATCGGCCCGGATGGCGATGGTTGCCACTTGCCCATCATCGGCAGCCACACCACTCGGCAGATCGATCGCCACAACGCGCAGATCAGCGCGCTGCGCACGGGCAGTGTTGGCAGCGGCAATGATCGCGGCCAGATCGTCTGCCGGCGGGCGAGCGCCGGTGCCGAGCAGACCATCGATCACCAACGTCGCTTCGGCAAGCATAGCCCTTAGCAACGCCCCATCCGCATCATCAGCCGCGTGTACTTCACGGATGCCGCGTGCGCGGCATATCAGCAGGTTATCATCAACCCGGTTGCGCCGCCAGCAATAGAGCGTCATCTGCGCGCCGGCATCGGCCAAATGGCGAGCGGCAACCAGCGCATCACCACCGTTGTTGCCGGGGCCAACCAGCGCCAGCACTGTGCGCCCATCCAACGGCGCGAAATGAGCAAGCGCAGCCTCTGCCACCCCAGTACCGGCCCGCTCCATCAATACGGCCCAATCACTGCCGGCAGCCACCGCCGCTTCCTCGGCGGCGCGCATCAGGGCCGCTGTCACCACGAACGGCGAAACAGATTCCATGCGCCACTCTACCTCACAGGTCTCGCTACAAACCCCATGCGACCACGCTAGCCAGCGCCAAATCACCGGTATGCGACAGGCTCACTGCCAGCGTTGCAATCCGCAGGTCAGCCGCCGTCTGCGCCGCGATCCCTGTCAGCCGTAACACAGGCCGGCCCGCCGCCTCACGCACAACCTCAATCTCAAGCAACCCGGCGCGCGGACGATCGGCAACGGCTAGCGCGCCTAACCCACGCAATCCAATTCCTAGCGCCTTGGCACACGCTTCCTTGGCTGCCCACCGCGCCGCCAGCGCCTCGAAACGCAGCGTACCATCAACGGACACACAATCGGCCTGCTCGGCGGCAGTATAGACGCGAGCAAGAAAGCGCTGACCATAACGCAGCGCCGCTTGCCGGATTCGCGCCACTTCAACCAAATCAATGCCGTGATAGAGCCTCATCTTGCGTTATTGCGTCCCGACCAACGACACATCGACGACCCGCGCATCGTAATCATGCCCATTGGCATAAATTTCAACGCTGCGCAAATAGCGGTAATCGGGCAACCATCCCTCATCGCGCAAATCAACCCGGAAGCGCGTCCACGTTGCTGGATCAACCCGCTGATAATAGACGCCATCGGCGCGCACCCGCAAATCCTGATCACTAGCTGCCGTATAGAGACACACCACCCGCTCTTCGTCAGGATCAGTGGGACTACTGCGGCGGGCCACAATCCGGATCATAATCGGGCATTCGGTACCGCGATCGCCGGCGGCCAATAATGACTGATAATCAATCCGTCCCCAGAGTGAAAAGACCAGCGAGCGGAACTCGGACACATCAACCCCGGCGCCATTCACTCCCAACGACTGGCGAATACTGGTCACAAACCCGTTGACTTGCCCGCCCGTCCGGTAAAACCACGCCGCGGTACGCCGGTCTTCCGGCGGGCAGTTGAGCGCCGGATTCGGCGGCCGGCAAATCATCGCCAACCGGAAAAAGCCTCGTTGGGGCAGCGGCAGATTCGGCGTCCCTGAGACTTGCCATGTCGTCGCGCGCGGCAAGGTCGGATCATCGGCGCGAGTGGTATTGTTATATTCCGCCTCGGAAAAGAGGGAAAACCCACCATCACGGATCAACTCCCAGCGCGCCGGCACCGGCAGACCGGGCAAGCCGGCTGGATCGACCTCAACGCGCTGGCCGGCAGCTAACCGCACCGGTTGGCCAACGGCCCCATTGACGACCGCACTGCCGGTACGCACCGCAATATCGGCGATCAGTGCGGGCCGGCCATCGCTGCGGATAACGCGCCGTTCCGGCGGGTATAGGCTAATGCTATAACTGCCGCCGGGAGTGAACTCGACCCGTGCATCTCCAACCAATACGGTAAAGCGCACCGTTTGAAACGGCTGATCGGCACGCAAGTCGTACCGCACATACCCACCGGTTTGCTCAAGCGTAACTTGCAACGCGCCGCTATACCAGCGGGTGGTGCGCAATTCGATCAAGCGCAATTCTGCGTCAGCCCACAAATCGAGCTGGCTGCCTTCAAAGAGACGCAACGAGGCCACTTGCCCATACCCGGCATTCGGCAAGGCGCGCAATCCATCGCCTTCGCCAAGCTCTTGCTGATCGCGCGTACCCTGAAAGATCGTCCGGCCTGCCGGCTGCCAGACAATACTCTCATTCAGACTCCGCACGACCAATGTCGCCTTCTGCGTATCAGTCGCCGCAAGGTACCACTGTCGCACACTCAATGCTACCAGCGTGACAAGAGTCAAAAACAACCCCAGAAACATAAACAGCGTCAGCCACGCAATACGTAGGGTGCGGCGTTGAGCAACTAATCGATCATCTGGCACAGTTGTTGTTCCCATACTGTGCATTATACTCGAAGCGACCTGCCTACCAGCAAGCGGCCTCATACCAGCCGGATCGCAAAAACTTGAACAAACGTACTTGACAAAACAAGTGTTCGGAAGCTATAATTGCTACATCAGTTCTAGTTTTGTCTGCCGCAGTCCGCCGGGGCCGCGGCCTAATGAAAGGATAGCGGCCATGAGAAGACGCGAGATGTCTGATCGACAAGCGGATATTTACGAATACATCGTCAACTTCATCAAAGCGCGCGGCATCTCGCCATCGATCCGTGATATTCAGCACGATCTGAACATCTCATCAACCTCGGTCGTTTCCTACAATCTCGATGTGCTTGAAAAGTTGGGCAAGATCGTGCGCAACGACAAGATCTCGCGCGGGATCAGCATTCCGGGTTTGTCACCGGCGCTGTTGAGCCAAGAGATTGGGCGCGTGCCCTTGCTTGGTACTATTACCGCCGGTTCGCCCCTGCCCGACCCCGAAGAGATTGACCACAGCCGCGCCGAGCAGATCGTGGTCCCGGCCGATGTGGTGCCACCCACCCGTCTCGACGGGGTCTATGCGCTGAAGGTGCGCGGCCAATCAATGATCGATGCGCTGATCGACGATGGCGATATTGTGTTGCTTCGCCGGCAAGAGACAGCCGAGAACGGGCAGATGGTCGCGGCATGGTTAATCGACGAAAACGCGGTCACGCTCAAGAAGTTTTATCGCGAAGATGGCCGCATTCGCCTCCAACCGGCCAATTCAACGATGCAGCCGATCTACACCTCACCCAATAATGTGCGCATCCAAGGTCGTGTGATCGGTGTGTTGCGCAGTCTGGTGTAGCAGCCTGCCCCTAATGGAAAGCCGCACGGCAATGCGGCTCTAAAACGGTGGTGTAGCTTATCACTGTGAGCGCAGACGCGGCGCACACTGGTAGATCCAAGAGTATGTCAGGGCGGGTGGTATATGTATGGGCGGGTTTGAAACCCGCCCGTACGTCATCCTATCTCGACCGCATCCACTACGGCACCGGCGCTGGATTGACCGGCACCGGCATTGGCACCGGATCGACCGGCATCAGCCACGGATCCACCGGCGGTACAATCCACCACCAATCGATCCGCACCCACATCAACAGCGCAATCGCCCCCACCGCCGCCACAAATCCTACATCGCTCCAGCGTGGTCGCCAGCGCCGCGCCGGTAAGGCAAGGTGTGAGCTGAGCCAGAGCAACACAAAGGTTCCCAGCCAGAAACCCAACAAGGTGGCCCGATAGACCGGCATGAGCACTGGCCCCTCCGGCACATACCGGATAATGCCGACACTAAACTGTGACAAGAAGGGCACAACCATAAAGGGATCGTTCACACTGAAAAACGGCACATCGGGTTGCAAGGCGGCTGGAGTCACGGTTGTCACCGCTACAATTGCGCTAAACGGATTGAGATAGAGCAGCCACGGCGGCGGGCTTTGCCCCATCGGGTTGCTAAATTGCGGCCAAATTGACGCAACCAGCAACGGCACCCCGCACAAGATCAGCACCAGCGTATAACTCGCAATTGTTGCCGGCGTCGTCTGGCCAAACAGCGATGAACAGAAGAGCCCGATCGTGCCGAAAAAGAGCGCGGCGCTGCCTAATAGCAACACCACCCAAATCAACGTGCGCAGCTCGATCCCGCCAAAGATTAACACCGTGCTAAACACCGGAATGGAAGCCACAATCAACAACAAGAGATAGCTGAGCGCGCCAATCAGCTTGCCCGCCAGCAGTTGGCCGGGTTTGAGCGGAGTGGCGAGCAGCATATCATAGGTCAACCGTTCCCGCTCACTGCTGATCGCGCCGCTGGTGAGGATCGGCGCCACCAAGACGATAAAGAGCATCTCAGTGAACGCTAAACCCTTAAAGAGCGACTGCCCAATGTGTGAGCTGAGCACCACCATGCCAGTGCGGGCCTGAAACACCATATACTGGTAGATGCTAAACGCACTGAGGATCAGCAGTAATAAAAAGGCGGTCAGGATCAGATACGGGCGAAACCCACGCATGCGTGTGCGAGCTTCCCGCACCAGTATCGGATTGAGCAGTGGCCGACGAATGTGGGTTGCCATAGGCATTCTCACTGGTAGCTATTATGACAAGCGCCCCAAGGGCAGCGATGACGTTACCGTCTGCCAGCGGTGCAAAGTGGTACTGCCGGCATCCTTACCCCCGGCTTCAACCGTTAGTTTGGCCCGTGGTGGCCGTTAAGCGCAAGAAGAGTTCTTCGAGATTTTCGCTGCGTGCGCTGAATTCGCTGACCGCGACGCCGGCATTGACCAATTCAGCGAGGATCGCGGCGCATTGCTCTTCATTGAGCGGCTCGCTGAAGTCGATGATCAACGCCCGCGGATCGGCGGCGGCAGCGCCGGCGGCGCTCACTAGCGGGTGGCGTTGCAGCAGCGCCAACGCCAAAACCACATCATTCGCGCGGGCAATGCGCAACCGCGCCCGCGCGCCGGTCGCTAACTGCTGCTGCACCTCGGCCAGTGGCCCGCTGATGATCATCCGTCCGTGATCGATAATCCCGATCGCATCGCATACCTCGGCTAATTCACTGAGAATGTGCGAGCTGAGCATAATCGTCTTGCCCATATCGCGCAAGGTGCGCAGCAGTTCGCGCAACTCCACCCGCGCCCGCGGATCAAGCCCGCTGGCCGGTTCATCAAGCAACAAGACCGGTGGATCATGCACCAGTGCATGGGCCAGACAGAGCCGCTGCTGCATGCCGCGCGATAGTGTCTGCACAAAGGCATCACGTTTGCTGGCCAGATCGACCAGATCGAGCAACTCATCAACCACCTGCCGCAGCCGCGCGCCGCGCAAGCCGTAACAACGGGCAAAGAAGTCGAGGTATTCCCACACCCGCAGATCGTCGTAGACCCCAAAGAAGTCAGGCATATAGCCTACCAGCCGTTGCGCGGCGCGCGTCGTCAACCGCTCGCCCAGCAGGCGCACCTCGCCTTTGGTGGGGGACAACAAGCCAGCCAAAATGCGCAGCGTGGTGGTCTTGCCGGCGCCGTTGGGGCCAATAAAGCCGTAGATGCAGCCCTGTTCTACTCGCAAGTTGAGCCGGTCGAGCGCAACCAGCTTTTTGTTGTAGCGGTGCGTAAGATCAATCGTCTCGATCGCCAGCGTCATGGCATTCGCCCCTGTATGACCGGATCAACATAGACACACGAAAAGCTCTGACCTTGATCGAGCCGTTGCAGACGAACCCGCATTACACCATTAACGTTGAGAAAGCGCGCCGGTTGTTCAACGCCAACGGACAGGTTTTGCATCATCGGATCAATCGATAGCGCCTCCCACTGGCCCTGCACCCAATCGTACACTTCGATCTGGCCATTCCAGAAGGCATCGGAACGGATATCAAACTGCAAACTATTGACTTGCAAGCCCTGTAACGATCGCGGCAAGGTAAAGCGTATCACCGCCGGTTGCAGATCCGGCACCAACCCGACTTGATCACCAGTGTAGCACGGACTATTCATATTCCCCATCTGCTCGAACGCAGCAGCAAAGCCATTGCGCAGCGTGAACTCGCCTGAGATCTGGAGCTGGGCAATACCGCGCACCAGTGCCAGTCCCTGCATCGTTGCATGTCGATCCACTGGTTCGAGCTGCGCTCTTTGGTCGCTGTACCAACCTAGCACCAGCGGCTGCGCACCGCGCGTGCCCGTGCCATACCCATACAACGCATCAAGGATGCGGCCACGCAGTTGCAACGCCGGCTGAATCGGTTGGCTCATCCGCCCGCTCTCTTCAAATTTCGGGCCATAGATGAGATAACCAAGCATGACACCTTCAAAAGCATGCTTAGGCCGCTCGAGCTGCACCGTGCGTTGCTCTCCCGGCATGAGGGTCTCGATCAGCGTGAGGTAATCGTTATACACGACGGCGACCTCTTCCAAGGTTTGGGAACCGCGATTCGCCACCTCACCCAAAACCTGATCACCGTTGACCGTAATCCAAGCCGAAAGACCGGGTGAAGGTACGATTCGGTCAACCATCACGGCTTGCAACGACCATTGCGCCACATTCAACCCTTCCACTACCTGACCATCAGACGCTATCTGCACATAGCGGCCATTAACCGGCGGCTCCGGACTCCACGGCCCCTGCACGGTAATTGGACGCACCAACGGCGCTTCACCAACCGCGCGCAACCGGTAGGTTGAACGATCAGGCGAAAAGATGCCAATAAAATCACGCTCGCGCGCCAAGCCCGGCTCAACAGCATCGATCAACGCGATTTGGCTGACGATCACATCGCCGCCGCGCAGGTTGAAGCCAGCGCCATAGGCAGTTGCGGCAAAGATCACCGTGATCGCCGGCACCACCACCCAACCGAGCGCCAGCCGATCGAGCCGGCGCAAAACGAGGTAGGTAACCGGCCCTACCACGATGAGATAGCAGCCGAGCAGCAAGGCCAGCAGGTTTATGGACGGCAGATCAAGCACCGGCAAGCTCGTCAATGCATTCGCCAGATTCTCTTCGATAAAAGCTGCATAGAGCTTTGTGCCGAAACCCATTCCTGACGGAACAAATGC
This sequence comes from Chloroflexus sp., assembly GCF_034431535.1. Lineage (GTDB taxonomy): Bacteria > Chloroflexota > Chloroflexia > Chloroflexales > Chloroflexaceae > Chloroflexus. Next base: position 21,057 of record NZ_DAOUDC010000009.1, read on the forward strand.
AGGTGGCGGTAAGATGGATTGCCAGAGTTCGCGCCAACCGGGCCAATTGATCAATTCCGGCGTCGCCAGATCGAATGCAATCACAATGACATTGCCATCACCGTACCGTTGGCCAAAGGCCACCGGCGTTGGGCTATCAAGCAATGGCAGAGTAAGTGGATAAACGCGATCCGGCTCATTATTCCGCGGCGTTAACTCAAGTGGCGTGAGCAGCGGATCGCTCAGCGATGGCAAGAGGTTGCCCGGCGTAACCGGGATCAGTTCAGGCGGTAACAGAGCTAATGTGCGATTGATACCAGCGTCACCGTTGACAATCAGCGTGCCGCCGCGCAACACCCATGCTTGCAAGGCGCTGCGCTGCGCCGGCGCCAATTCAGCGGCTGCGACATCGGTCAGGATCAGCGCATCAAACGGCGATAAGCCTAACCCCTCCGCCGGAATATCGGCCAGCGCAAACGATACACTCGTGACTTTTATCCCATCGGCCAGTTGGGCCGGGAGGCGCACGCTCCGCTCGCCAACAACACCCACCAACAATCCTTCACTGACCGGTTGCAAGCGCGTTGATGCGGTGGCGATCTCTTCATCATTGACCAATGCGCGCACCCCCAACTGGCGCGGCGCCCCCTGTATATGGATATAGAGCGTCAATCCTTTGCGACTACCGCCGGGTAAATCGATGATGGCACTGTGGAACGGCCCCTTCGGAGTGCCGGCCACAATTTCCACTGTGCGATCAACCCCATTGTTAGCCACCTCGATCACAACCGGCAGCCATGTGCCTGAGCGCGCAAAGCCTTGAAATGCGGGCCGCACGGTCAGCGTCACATCGGCATTCTGGGCAGCCGCCGGCACCAGCCACGCCGGCCCTATCACCGCCAGAACCATCACCACCACGAGCCAACGCCACGCACGCTTGGTCTGCATGCGGTATCCTCCCTCCAGCAACACCTGCACTGGCATTCCGGTTCAAGGACGTTCCCAGCAAGGAAAAAGTTCCCTAAAAACACAACCACGCCAACCCTCAGGGCGAGGGGAGGCGCGGCGCGCAAAGCTGCGGTACAATAGGAACGGTTAGCGGCGCAGACGGCGCGGCAGATTGCGATCGCGGACCCGAACCCGGATCGGCTCAGGCTGCACCCGACGCAGCGAAATGAACAATCCTCCGGCTATGAGGATGAATGCCGCCAGTAGGATGAGTGTGGTCATACGCGAATCCTTTCCGCTGCGAAGAGGTAAGCACCCGCAGGGGTACGTGCATAGCTTCAGTAGTGGGTAGTATAACGAAAAATTGTTACCGCGTCCATACCATTTGGTGGATTTTTAGCGATTTTTCATTTTCGCCATCACGGACAAGAGCAACATATGCTTGATGCTGATGCTATTCGCGCCGGTTTAGCGCCCGGCGCAACCCTGCCTGCCACCATTCACTGTTGCGAACAGGTTGGCTCGACGATGGATCTGGCGCGTACTGCCATCGCGACCCTGCCACCGAGCGCCTTGCCGGTATTGATCGTCGCTGAAGAGCAAACGGCCGGCCGGGGCCGGCTTGGCCGGCGTTGGGTCGCCCCGCCGGGCAGCGCACTGTTGTTTTCGCTCGGCATCCGCCCGCCGGCCGTCGTCACGACGACACCCACCGCCTTGATTTGGCTGGCGGCTGTAGCGTTGCTCGAAACGATCGAAGCCGAAACGCCACTGCGCGCTGGGTTGAAATGGCCGAATGACGTGTTAGTACAAACACCCGCCGGCTGGGCTAAAACCGCCGGCATCCTGCTCGAAGGCGGGTGGGATAACGGCACGCTGGCGTGGGCCATTATTGGTTGCGGGATCAATGTGAGCGCCGCGCCTGATCCGCAAGCCACTCTATACCCCGCAACGGCCTTGACGATTGCCGGTGCGCCGGACGTTGACCGGCTCAGACTGTTGCAGGCATTGTTACACCGGTATGACTTCTGGTTCCGCCAGTTGCAAGCCGGCGACAGCGATCGGTTGTGGGAGGCGTGGCGCAGCCGGTTGCTCACTCTTGGCCAGATGGTCACGATCACGACCGGTAGTGGCACGATCCACGGCACAGCAGTGAATGTCACGCGCAGCGGCGCGCTGCTTGTACGCGAACCTTCCGGCGCAGTGAGCGTGGTCGAGAGCGGCGACGTGGGCTTGATCGGCAGTTAGCAGCGCAATCGGCAGCCAAACTGCCATCTTCACAACGCGGCTAACCGAGTCGAGCCTACAATACAACCACAATACACGCAATGCTGTGCCAGATTCGAGCTACCATCAGCCATTTTTCAGCTCTACATCATTTTAACGGTTGTTCACGTATTTGGCTTGATATGGTATAGTAACAGTCGGTGCGGAAGATTATCACAAAGATGCCCGATCCGCGTCCGATCGCCGCAATGCGCGACGGTGACAGAAAACCGGGGTGGGTTCTGTATTGTCACGTCGCACAGCCGAAGCGAACGGCATCTGAAATTCGGAGCAGGAGGTTATGTTGGCTTTGCGCAGGCGCATCCTGACCAGCGCCGCTTTTATCATAAGTCTGATTGCCGTAGCCATGATGCTGCGCATTGCCTTTGAATGGCGTCAGGCGCTAGCTGATATTGACGCAATGATTGTCACGCCGGTAACGTTGCCCACTGAAGCGAGCGTTGCGCCAACTCCCCAATCGATCACCTCTACCCGCGAGATCTATGGCCCGCCACCGGCCCCTCCGGCGGTGCAGCCAATCGTAGTCGCACCACCGCCGGTTGATAACCCACCGGCGGCAACGGCAACCGCTGAAGCACTGCGGCTCAGTCGGCCTGAAATGAACATTCTCTTGTTGGGCACCGACGCCCGGTCTGATGATACCGGCCCCACCCGCACCGACGCGATTGTGTTAGTGCATATCGCCCGCGATACCGGGCGCGTCAGTATGCTGTCAATTCCGCGCGATCTTTGGGTGAGTTACCCCACCGGCGGCGAAGGCCGGATCAATGCCGCTTATGCGATTGGCGAGAATCGTTTCGGCCCCGGCGGCGGCGCGGCGCTGGCCAAATCGACGGTGAGCAAGTTATTGGGGTTGCCGGTTGACCATTTCATCTTGATCAATTTTGAAGGGTTCAAGAAGATTATCGATCTCATTGACGGGATTGAGATTGACGTTCCCCGCGCCATCTACGATCCGGCCTACCCCACCGAAGACTACGGCACCATCGAGGTCTCTTTCAATGCCGGTCGCCAGTGGATGGATAGCGCGCGCGCGCTGATTTATGCCCGCACTCGCCACGCCGATAGCGATTTTGGCCGCAATCAGCGCCAGCAGCAGGTGTTGATGGCCATTTTCCACCGTATCCGCGACCGGGGGCTGCTCCAGCAATTGACCAGCCTCGATGACTATACCGGCGCATTGCGCGGTTACGTGACCACGGATCTCAGCCGCCGCACGATGCTTGAACTGGCGAATTTTGCCCGCACGATTGATAGCGAGAATATTTTACGCTACGCGATTGACTCGTCATCGATTGTCGAACTTGGCGGCGGCGCAACCTTCCGCGTCCAACCACAAGCATTACGGCGGATTGTCGCTCAGTTCACCGGCGAAGCCGTTTCGACGGCTGGCGGCGAGTAGTACCTTCCTGTGACCGAGCCTTCCTCTTCGACCAGCGTTTTTCGCAGCATTGCGCTGGCGGCGTTACTGATTAGTCTCGGCAATGTCGCCAGCCGCGTGTTGGGGTTGGTGCGCGAGCCGATTATCGCCGCCTACTTCAGCCGCGGTCTGGAAGTTGATGCGTTTACCTTGGCATGGACGCTGCCCAATGCCCTTTACGAGCTGCTGATCAGCGGTGCGGTCAGCGCGGCGCTGGTGCCGGTGTTTAGCGAATACGCCGAACGTGACCGCAACGAGTTCTGGCACGTCGTTTCCACAGTCATCACCCTCGCGTTTACGATGCTGGTCATTGCCAGTGCACTGCTGGCATGGCAGGCGCCGCTTGCAGTGGCGCTGCTCGCTCGCCCCACCGAGTCGGCGTTGCAGGCTGAAGCCGTGACCTTAGTCGGCTGGCTGCTGCCGGCAGTGACGCTCATGGGGATTTCGGGGATCGTTACCGCCGTGCTGCATGCCCAACGCCGGTTTTTGTTGCCTGCCTTTGTCGCGGCTGCTTTTAACACCGGCATGATTGTCGGGATTGTGACGCTAGCGCCGCTGGTGGGGATCAAGAGTCTCGCCGCCGGCACGTTGTTAGGAGCCAGCGCCCAACTCCTCATCCAGTTGCCGGGCTTGCGCGACGCCAAATTGCGTATCCGTTTCGATCTGCGCCATCCGGCTGTGCGGCGCATTTTGCGCCTCTATGCGCCGGTTACGCTTGGGATCGGTTTTTCGCTGATCGGAGCGGTGATCGACCGCTGGCTGGCGTCAGGGTTCCCGGCGGCGCTTTCGACCATGCGTTTTGCCACCACCTTGATCCAGTTTCCGTTGGGGCTCGTCGCTTCAGCGGTGGCGCTGGCCGTCTTGCCAACCCTTTCACGCCAGAGTGCCGCCGGTGACGAGCCGACGTTTCGGGCCACGCTGGCGATGGGTCTTAAGATTGTGTTGTTGTTGATCTTGCCGGCCACCGCTGGGCTGGCCGCGCTGAGCCAGCCGATTACCGCCACCCTCTTCGAGCGCGGCGCGTTTGGCGCCGAAGATACGGCTATCACCGCGCTCGCGCTCCTCGGTTATCTGCCGGGATTGCCGGCAGCCGCGATCGATCAGATGCTGTTGTTTGCCTTCTACGCGCGCAAAAACACTCTCACCCCCAACTTGATCCAAGGCGCAGCCATTCTCTGCTATCTAGCAGTTGCTGTGCCGCTCGCCGAATGGACATCGCTTGGCTTCTTGGGGTTAGTGCTGGGCAATTCGGTTCAATGGATCGGGCACGCAATCATTACGGCATGGCTGTTGCAGCGATCGTTGCCGTTGGGTGGCCTGCGACTGGGCGAAGCAACCGTGAAAGGCGTTATCGCCAGCGGTATTATGGCGCTGGCCGTGAGCGGCATTGCCACACTGGGCCAGAACTGGACGCCACTCGTACAGGTGGCGGTGGCGGGCAGCGCCGGTATCGCGATCTATACGCTCCTTGCCATTGCCTTGCGGCTGGAAGCCGCGACCTTTTTACTCAACATCATCCGGGCGCGTTTGGGGCGAACGCCGTCGTCATAGGGAAAGCAGCGCTCTGGCGCTATGACGCCTCATACAACCGTTCCTCAAGCGCCTGCATCCGCTCGACGAAGAGTGACAGGAAGCGCGGCGTATCAAACGTCACTACCGCCCGCGCGTTCGGTTGGCGGCCATCTTGGAGCATGAAATCGGCCACGGTAAAGCCCATCGTCAGCGGACTGCACGTCTCGACGGTGACATGCACATCGGCATAGGTAGCCAGATCGGGCAGAAAGACCAACACCAGCGCCGCCGGGTCGTTGATCGCACAACTGTCGTACCCAAAATATCGGCGGTGAAACTCGATGTAAAAACGGGTCGCATCGGCGATAAAGCGCCCGACTGGCTTACCGGCATGCGCCAACCGGTTGACCTCGCTCTCGTGCAGCCGCACCAGCCGGGTAATATCCCACGGCATAATCACCAGCGGCGCACCCGACGAGAAGACAATCTGGGCCGCATGCGGATCGGCATACACGTTAAACTCAGCGCGCGGCGTTACATTGCCATCGGCCCGCAGCGCGCCACCCATTATGACAATTGCACGCAACGCACTGACCAGCCGTGGCTCTTTGCGCAGCGCCAACGCCACATTGGTCAGCGGCCCGACGGCGACTAACGTCACTTCGCCGGGTGCAGCCATCACGGTGCGAATGATAAAATCGACCGCATGCTCATCCGCCGGCTGTACCTGCGCTGCCGGCAGCCGCGCATAGCCTAATCCGTGCTGACCGTGGGTGTCATGCGCCGTGGTCAGCGGCCGCAACAGTGGCCGATCACACCCGGCAAACAGCGGGATGTGCTGGCCGCCGCCCAATTCGAGCACGGCTAAACCATTCGCCACCGCTTCGGCTAAGGTGCAGTTGCCATGCACGACGCTCAGGCCGGCTAGTTCGATTTCGGGCGAAGCCAGCGCGAGTAAAATAGCTAATGCATCATCAATACCGGGATCGGTATCAAGAATGATGCGGTGGGGCGAGGCACTCATAGGGACTCCTTACAAGAAACAAATCGCACCACTGAAACGTTGATTACTATAGCATAGGATGTAGCGCGCATTGACGCACTGCAAGGGGCGTGCCATAATGAGCGCGAGACGGCTGCAATAGGAGTTGGCATGCGCGCCTATCTCGATATCGAAACTTCTTACAACGGCGTCATGAGCGTGCTGGGAATCTACCGGCAAGACCGTGGCATCATTCAATTGGTTGGCGGCGGGATTAGTGATATTGCGCTGTATGAGGCGCTAGAACATGTAACAACCATTGTCACATTTAACGGCAGCAGTTTTGATCTGCCGGTGATCAAGCGCCAGTTGCACGCCGATTTGCGCGCCGAATTCGCCCATCGCGATTTGTTACACGAATGCCGCCAGCGCGGGTTGCGCGGCGGGCTGAAGGTCGTTGAAGAGAAACTTGGCATTGCCCGCGCCTCTGCCGGCCTCAGCGGGCGTGACGCGCCGCGGCTGTGGAATCGCTACGAGCAGTATGCTGATCACGCCGCCCTACAAACCTTGCTGGATTACAACCGCGATGATGTGGTCAATTTGGCATTGCTGGAAGCCATTCTTGATGCGAATGGCCCGCTGTTGGCCAATCCAGCCCGCATTGTGAAATTGTGGTAACTCGTCACTGATTTGGATGCCTGTGCAAGATCGCTTACCAATGCAACCACAACTACTTGACGGTCGCTACCAAATTGAACGACTGCTCGGCGATGGCGGCATGGCCCGCGTCTATTTAGGACGCGATCGGCGACTGAATCGCCCGGTAGCGATTAAGATTCCCCATCCTCATTTGATGACCGATCCCGACTTTCTGGCCCGCTTTCGCCACGAAACGCACGCGGCGGCGATGGTGAGCCACCCCAATCTGGTCGATGTTTACGATGTCGGCCAAGATGGTGACCAGCACTATATTGTGATGGAGTATGTCGCGGGATCAACACTGAAACAATTGATCAACCGCGAAGCGCCGTTCGCCATCCCGCGCGCGGTGCGGATCGGCGAGCAGATTGCGCGCGGCTTGCACGCCGCCCACCGCGCCGGATTGATTCACCGCGACATTAAGCCGCAAAATATTATCGTCACCGATGACGGACAGGTGCGGATTACCGATTTCGGCGTCGCCAAGAGCCATCTGTCCACCGCGATGACCGAGACCGGCATCACGCTCGGCACCGTTGACTATATCGCCCCTGAGCAGGCGCAGGGCCGCCCGGCAACACCGCAATCCGACATCTACGCGCTGGGGGTGGTATTGTACGAGATGCTCACTGGCCGGCTGCCCTTTACCGGCGACACGCCAGTCGCGGTGGCGATGAAACATATTAGCGAACCGCCGCCGCCACCGCGCCGGTGTAATCCGCATATCCCGGCTGCACTTGAGGCGATTATCCTCCGCGCGCTAGCCAAAGACCCGGCCTTACGCCAACGCAGCGCGCTTGAATTGGCCGAGGAGTTGCGTTCGTATGAGCAACTGGTGACCCAAGCTACGGTGGTCAACCCCGGTATTGAGCCGCCGGCCCAAGTACGACCCGCTGCGCCGCCACGACCCACTCAAGTCACAGCGAGCCGTCCGGCGGCAATTCCGAGCCCGCGCCCAACCACCGCCCGCGCCCCGCGGCAAGAAGGCTTGGGGTGCGGCGTCTTTCTGGTCGGGATGCTCACGCTGGTCGGCGTGCTCGCGGTCGTGTTTGTCGTCAGCAGCGGAATGCTGAACAATCTTTTCGGCAATCCTTCACGGCCACCAACCACCCAACCGCCCAATGGCCAGAGCACCGAGGTCGTGCCATCACCGACCGTGGTGACAACCGTCACAGTGCCCGAACTCGTGGGCCGCAGCGATGGCGAAGCGCGCACGTTGTTGCAGCAAAACAAGCTCATTCCTGTGCCCAGCAGCGAGCATAACCGCACCGTGCCGCAGGGGATCGTCATCACGCAGGCCATCCCGCCCGGCACGATCGTCGAAGAGAATAGTCCGGTTTCGTATACCGTTAGCTTAGGGCCATTATTGGTGGAAGTACCAAATGTCACTGGTACGCGCCAAGATATTGCCCGCAACCAACTGGCTGCCGCCGGTCTGGTGGTGAATGTGGTGGAAGAGCCGAGCCAGCGGGTTGATGAAGGTTTTGTGATTCGCCAATCGCCCAGCGCAACGCTGCGCATTCCGCAAGGCGATACGGTAACGATTTACGTCAGTCTAGGCGATGTTGTGCGCTTTCCTGACGTGATTGGACGCAGCCGCGCCGAGGCCGAAGCTATCTTGGCCAATACGCCGGGATTAACGCTCATGTTTGTTGATGTACAGGGCCGCGACCGTTTGCCCAATTTCGACCGCTACGCACCCAACGAAGTGGTCAGCGCCGCGCGGATCGTAGGCAACAATCAGGTGATTGGTATCAGCAACGGCGATTACCTCCCCCGTGGCAGCAGTATTGTGCTAGGCGTACGCGCCGAAGAGTAGGGGCATAGCAGTGTTATGCCCCTACTCTTGGCGCGCCACAACTGTATTCAAAAACAACAACGCGGGTGGTGCCGTTGCCACCCGCAATCATTGAACGCTGGAACGCGCCGCTTAGGCGTGGTCAGCAGCCGGTGCGTATTGGGAATGCAACCGCTCGGCTTCAGCCAACAATTGCTGGCGCTCACTGACGCTCAGCGCCCGATCGGCAAAGCGGCGCCACTCTTCATTCGTGACCCACGCCCACTGGCCAGCAGCAGTCTTGATCCAGCGCGGCGCCTTGGGGGTTGCATGGTGATCGGTTTGCATCATGCTTCGTCTACCTCCTCATCAATCTAAGACACAACTCCACTATCTTATAGATGCCAGTCACAAGTGAAGTGTAACAACTTGTTCTTGCGACCGGCTGAATAAAGCGTCACTCGCGGCTAACAACCTGCTCATCGCGTTGCCAGCACGGTTTCTTCGCTGATCCGGCCATTGCGCAACTGGAAAACCCGATCGGCAACACCGATCATCTCGCGGCTATGCGTCACCATCAGCAGCGTTTTACCCACCTGCCGGGTGAGCCGGTCGAGCAGATCAAGCACCTGCGCGCCGGTATCGCTATCAAGATTGCCGGTCGGCTCATCAGCCAACACGAGATCGGGGTTATGCACCAGCGCGCGGGCAATCGCTACCCGCTGCTGTTCACCGCCGCTGAGCCGATCAGGATAGGTATTGGCGCGATCGGCCAACCCCACCGCAGCCAGCATCTCTAACGCCATTGCGCGCGCCGCCGGTCCGCGCTGGCCGTTTAACTCGAGCGGCAAGAGGACATTTTCTAACGCCGTCAACGTTGGCGCAAGGTTATAGAACTGGAACACAAACCCGATCGATCGGCGACGAAAGAGCGTGCGTTCTCGTTCGCTCAGTCGGTCAAGCCGCTGGCCGGCCACCCAGATCGCGCCCGAACTCGGCGTGTCAATCCCGCTGACCAGATTGAGCAACGTGCTCTTGCCGCTACCACTCTTGCCGAGCAGCACCACAAATTCGCCGGCAGCCACAGTAATCGTAATATCGTGCAACACGGTGCGCTGTTGATCGCCCTCAAGGTACGATTTCGTGACCTGCTCGCACCGGATGACAGTTTTGTCAAGCATTTGCATTGCCTATCGCAACGTTTTGCACAAATATATCAGTATTATACGGCATGTTGCCCAGAACATGCAACGCATTGCGTAATAACACTGCGCTGGCTCAGGTAAGAAGTGCGGCAGGAGGACTGCCGCACTTCCACCGGTGGCGGGATGAGAGCGGCAAACGCATTGTGGCATAGCACTGCGCTAGCTCAGGTAAGAAGTGCGGCAGGAGGACTGCCGCACTTCCACCGGTGGCGGGATGAGCAACGATGCGCTACGCGGCGCAAACGCGATTCATCCTAGGCGTATTCAAGCCAGCCGTAGCGATCGGGCCGCTCGCCTTGCACAATGCCAAAGAAGGCCTCTTGCACCGCAGCCGTGATCGGGCCACGGCGACCGGCACCCACCGGGATGCGATCCACCGAGCGGATCGGCGTTACCTCGGCGGCAGTGCCGGTAAAGAAGAGTTCATCGGCAATGTAGAGCATCTCGCGCGGCAGAATCTGTTCACGCACCTCAACCCCCATCTCATGCAAGAGGGTCATCACTGTATCGCGGGTAATCCCGCTGAGGATCGAGGACGTCAATGGCGGTGTATACACCACTCCATTGCGCACCAAAAACAGGTTTTCGCCGCTGCCTTCGCTCACGTGGCCGTCGGCATCGAGGGCAATGCCTTCGGCATAGCCGTTCGCCAGCGCCTCCATCTTGATCAACTGCGAGTTCATATAATTGCCGCCCGCTTTGGCCAACGCCGGCATCGTATTCGGCGCAAAGCGATTCCACGACGAGACACACACATCAACCCCTTGCTCCATCGCTTCGGCGCCAAGGTACTTGCCCCATTCGATAGTGGCGATCGCCACTTCGACCGGGTTATTCTGCGGGTTGACGCCAATTTCGCCGTAGCCGCGGAAGACAACCGGCCTAATGTAGCCGGCACGCAGCCGGTTGGCGCGCACCGTTTCTTTGACCGCCACCACCAATTGATCGAGGGTGTAGGGAATGGTGGTGCGATAAATTTTAGCCGAATCGATCAACCGTTGCATATGCGGGGTCAAGCGAAAGATCGCCGGGCCTTGCGGCGTTTCATAGCAGCGGATGCCCTCGAAGAAGCTGGTGCCATAATGAACGACGTGCGACATCACGTGGATCGTCGCTTTATCCCATTCCACCAACTCACCATTGAACCAGATGTAATCCATTTTTTGGATCGGCATTGATCGTCTCCTTTGCTTGCCTCCAAGTTCATGACTCATCAAACGCAAACAGATGCGGTTGCTGCCATCGCTCACTGACGCGCCAGATCGAGATACCGCCCGCGATCGGCTGCGCGCGCGCCGGCAGCGGGTGTAAGCGCGGAATCCGTTGCACACCAGCCTGCCGTAGCGCCCGCCCGACCTCGGCCACCGCTGCCTGCGGCGTGTTGGCATGGCGCGAGAGGTGGGCCAGCCAGACATCGCTCGGCGCGCCATTTGCAACGATCTGGGACAGCAATTGGCCGCATTGCGTGTTATCGAGATGGCCGCGCGGCCCGCTGATTCGCCGGCGTACCGCCGGCGGATACGGCGCAGACGGCAATAACTCGCGGTCATGGTTCGCTTCGAGCACGATCAGATCCGCCGCGCTGAGCGCGGCTACCGTCGCCGCATCCCAACTGCCCAAATCAACGGCCACCGCAACGGTCACGCCTGCCGCCTGTACGCGATACCCAACCGGGTCGGCAGCATCGTGCGGCACGCGAAAACTCTCGACGCTAAATACGCCGACAGCGCCCCGTTCGCCCACGGGCAAAGCCGCGACCGGCACCGTCGGCGACGTTTCACCGAGCGCCGCCAATGTTGGCGCATTGGCCACCACCGGAACGCCGTACCGGCGAGCGAACGCTACTGCGCTCAGGGCATGATCGTCGTGCTCGTGGGTTAGCAGCACTGCTCGCACCTGTGCGGGAGCAACGCCGCGCTCGGCAAGCAATCGTTCGAGCGAGCGCAGCGAAATGCCGGCATCGATCAGCAATGCCTCATCACCCGCCTGCACTAGCAGCGCATTGCCGGCGCTACCTGAAGCTAACGACGCGACCAGCACACGATCCTCCAACCCGCTTTCCCAATTTTTTGCGCCGGCAATATCGCCCTCATCCTTCACTCTGCTGCGCCAAGCGGGCCGTGCTATGATGATGCATGCAGCCAGCGTGCCAACACCTCGCGCGCTGCCCGCGCCGCTTGGGATCGATGGCTGATCTGATTCTTGCGCTCGGCGCTCAGCTCGGCCAGCGTTGCATCTTCATCGAGCACGTAGAAGAGGGGGTCATAGCCAAACCCGCCGCTGCCGCGCGGGGCAAACTCGATCACGCCGGGCAACGTGCCTTCAATTAGCTCGGTCGGACGATTGGGATGGGCGAGCGCAATCACGCATACAAAGCGGGCCAGCCGCTGATGCCACGGCACATCGCGCATCTGGTCGAGCAGATACTGCAACTGCGCCGGGCCGGTCACACCGCCATACCGTGCCGAATGCACCCCCGGCGCACCACCGAGCGCCGCTACTTCTAAACCACTATCGTCGGCCAAGGTTGGTAACCCGCTGAGCGCGCAATACCCCTCGGCTTTCAGCCGCGCATTCTCGGCAAAGGTTTGCCCGGGTTCCTCCACCACCGTCGTAATACCGAGATCGGCCAATGAATAGAGGCGCAGGTTGAGATCGGCGAAGATCGCGGCAAATTCGCGCAATTTACCCGGATTGTGGGTGGCGATAAGCAATTCGTGCATAACGTTGTTCGTTGGGATGCTCACGCTAAAGCTGACAGCCATTGTACACGAATGTAGAGGCGCGGGCAACCAAGGCAGAGGGTAGACACTAGGGATTAGGGAAATAGGGAGATAGCACTCTAACACACTTCCTCATTCATTGACGATTGTTGCCCTTGTCGAGTACAATCAAGACAAGTTAATCGTACCAAGGCATTGACAGGCAGGCATGAACAATCTTTCCGGCACCCAATCCATCGAACGCGCTGCACCGCTCAGCATCCGTTCGTTGCGCGCTCTCGTGCGCACGATGCGCCCGCGGCAATGGATCAAGAATGTTTTCGTCTTTGCCGCGATCGCCTTTTCCGAAGGGCGTCTCTGGTATCATCAACCACTTGAACTCCTACGCGTGATCGGGGCGTTTGTCGCATTTAGCATGGCGGCTAGCGCCATCTATCTGATCAACGATCTGGTTGATATCGAGAAAGATCGTGCGCATCCGAAAAAACGGCATCGCCCATTAGCTGCTGGGTTGCTTAGCCCCACTGTCGCAGCCGTAACCGCAGCAATATTGATTATGTCAGTCTTTCCGTTTGCGGTCTGGCTGGATGGCGATCTCGATTTTGTGCTCGTGCTGGCCCTCTACGTGGTGGTGCAGGGTTTTCTCTACAGCTATTGGCTCAAGAATGTCGTGATTTTCGACATTCTCATTATTGCCGCCGGTTTTGTCTTACGCGCCGTCGCCGGTGCGGCGGTGATCGATATTGTGATCACGCCGTGGCTGATCGTTTGTATGGGATTGTTGGCGCTCTTCCTTGGCATTGGCAAGCGCCGTCATGAGTTGAAACTGCTTGAAGACGGGGCCGGCAATCACCGGCGCATCCTCGAAGAGTACTCGATCCCCTTGCTCGATCAGATGCAGGCGATCGTTACTGCGAGCATCGTGATGGCATACAGTATGACGGCCTTCTCGGCGCCGGTTGCGCCCCAAGAGCCGTTTCCAATGCTGATGATCACGATCCCGTTTGTGGTCTATGCCATTTTCCGCTATCTGTACCTGATTTATCAACGCGATGGCGGTGGCGCGCCCGAAGAATTGGTGCTGCAAGATCGCCCGCTAGCGCTGAGCATTATCTTGTGGGGTCTCACAGTTTTGGGTGTTCTGATCATCTTTCCGTCGTAACTGCCGTGTATACCTTCATCAAATTTGGCGGTTCGGTCATTACCGATAAGACTGGACGCGAAGCGGCTGATGTGCCCGTGATCGAGGCTCTGGCCGGCGCAGTGGTGGCGGCGCGCACTGCCGATCCATCGCTGGCGTTAGTGCTCGGCCACGGCAGCGGCTCGTTTGGCCACCACTACGCGGCGCGCTACGGCGTTCATCGCGGGACGCCGCTCGATGCTGACCATACCGGCTTTGCCCTTACTGCTGCCGCGGCGCTGCGCCTTAACCGGATCGTGGTTGACGCCTTGCTCGCCGCTGGCGTTCCGGCGGTCAGCTTGCAACCGTCGGCTTCGCTGCGCAGCGCCAATGGCCAGATTACCGATTGGGAAACTACGCCGATCAGCGAGGCGCTTAAGCGCCGGTTGGTGCCAGTGATCCACGGCGATGTCGCCTTCGATATGGCCCAAGGCACCGCGATCATCTCTACCGAAGCGCTGCTGAGCTTTCTGGCGCTACGCAGTCCGCTGCAACCGCGCCGGATCGTGCTGGTCGGCGAGGCGGCGGTCTACACCGCCGATCCGCACCGTGACCCGTCGGCCCAGCCGATCCCGTTGATCAATCGCGCCAATATTGGGCAGGTGTTGGCTGGCGCCGGCGAATCGCGCGCCGCTGATGTCACCGGCGGCATGCGGAGCAAGCTTGAGTTGATGTGGCGCTTGGTCGAGACCGTACCCGGCTTAGAAGTCTACCTCATCGGGCCGCAACCCACCTTGTTGACCGCGGCATTGCTTGACCAACCGCTCGCTAGTGGCACTTGTATCCGGCAATGACCACGCCTGAACACCAGATTCGCCAACGCCATAAGGCATGGAAACGTCTGGAGGAGCTGATCACCCGCGCTAACGGCGGGATCGGCCAATTACCGGCGGATGAATTGCGCGAGCTGGGCCAACTGTACCGGCAAGTCGGCACCGATCTCGCTATTGCCCGCCGCGATTATCCCGATCATACACTTACCAACTATCTCAACCAGCTCGTGACGCGCGCTCACGGGGTGATCTATCGCTACAGCGCCGCCGAACCCAATCGGGTAGTCACGTTCTTCCGCTATACCTTGCCGCACACCTTCCGCGCTACGTGGCCGATGACATTAACCGCGGCGTTGGTGTTTCTGTTGCCGGCTATCGCCTCGTTTATCGCTGCCTTCCGCGATCCCGCCTTAGGCGAAACCTTCGTGCCCGGGGCTGATTTCATCGTCAATCAGATTCGCAACGGCGAAGAGTGGTGGTTACGGATCAATGAAGGCCCCGCCGCCGCTTCAGCCGAGATTATGACTAACAATATCACGGTCGCGATCAGAGCGTTTGCCGGCGGGGTCACGTTAGGGTTGTACACCCTCTACGTGTTGCTCGTGAACGGCTTGTTGTTGGGCACAGTTGCCGGCATTGCCCAACGCTTCGACTTTGCGATCAATCTCTGGGGCTTTGTCGCCGCGCATGCCACACTCGAATTCAGCGCCATTTTCATCGCCGGCGGCACCGGCCTGCAACTCGGTTGGGCGATCCTCCGGCCCGGCACGCTGAGCCGACGTGTCGCATTAGTCGTAACCGCACGGCGCGCCGTGGTGTTGCTGATCGGTTGCGCCTTGATCTTGGTCGTCGCCGGTCTGATCGAAGCCTTTATCTCACCCACCACCCTCCCGCTGGCCCTGAAACTGTTCGTCTCGATCAGTTCAGGCGTCCTCCTCTACGCATACCTGCTGCTTAGCGGGCAAGATAAGGAAGAGGGCAGCAATGAGCCAAGATGAGCGGGTACCCGTCATTCACCGCCGCCGGCCGGTCGCCGTATCAGCCGGATCGACTCCACAATCACCATTCCGCCATCACCGGTGCTGACCGGATCGAAGCGCAACCCGCCCGCGAGATCAAGTCGTTCGGCCAAGGCGGTGACATCCAGCCGGTAGGTAGTCACCGTCGCCCCCTGCGTTAAGGTAAAGCGGAGCGAATACGCTTCACTGGTCTGGCCAGCGGGGTCAAGGAGAAAGAGTTGGGCATCGCGCGCAGTGGTTGTCGCCGCCAAGCGCACCTCTACCGCCGCCACATCAGCCAGCGAGAACAGCAGCGGCGGACTGATCAGTGCCGGATCAAAGGCCGGCGTCACTTGCCAACCGGCAGCCGTCATGACTTCAGTCACTACTCCGGCAGCGCGCCAACCCCAGCGCCCAGCGCGAAAATCCCAGCCATCCGTCCACAATAACGCATTCGCACGCGGAATCATGCGATACGACGGCAGATCATCGGCCAACGCCACCGGTCGCAACTTGGCCTGGAGGGGGGCGTAACAGGCCGCCACCTGCTCGGCGGTCAAGCCAAATCGCTCAGCCGGAGTTGGCGGTTGGCCGGGCGGGGCAGGCGCCGGACGCTGCGCTGCATCGGCAATCAACACCGCATAGCCGCTCGCCAAGGCGGTCTCGATCCGTTGTTGGATCAGGGCGCAAGCCGCCGGCCAATCGCCGCCGCTCGCAGTCATTGCCTGATTAAGGCCATAGACGGTATCGCGCCCCCAGTAATGCGGCAGATAGAGTTCGAGCACACCATCGGCCACAATAATCAGATCACCGGGTTGACTCAATTCAGCAAGCGCCGCAGCAATCCGGCGTTGCAGATCGCGGTTGGCATCACCCCGTTCCACGAGCGCCGGCACATTGAGCACCAGCAGCGCTCCTGCCAGAGCGACACCGGCTACACCTGCCACCCCTGTACGCCAACGATCGAGCGCATGGCGCGAAGCCAACGCCGCGCTGAGTAGCACCGCCAGCGGCGGCAGGCTAGCAATCCAGAACTCGATATTATCCGGCTCCCACCAGAGGAAGAACAGGCCATACACCAACAGCCAGCTTAGCAATCCGGCCAGCAACGAGCGCGGCAACCGAGCAATCCCGCGCCACCCAGCCAGCAGCAGCACGCAGACCAAAACACCCACGATCGCGCCGCCGTTCATGGCCAGCGTTTCACTCCAACCCTTGCCCAAACCGGCCAATTTCGCGCCATCAATCGCGCCCCCCCAAAACCCGGTGCGGGCATAGCCGGTCAACCATGCCCACACCGCATCCCAACGGCGCATCCCGCTGACACCAAGCGCCACCCACAGATACGCGCCACCCACGATGAACCCCAGCGGCAGCAGATAGGCCATTCCCAAGCGCAGGCGGTCACGATGAGCGCCAACCGCCAACCCAATCGTCACCAGCGCCGGAATCGCTAACAAGGCATTGGTCTGGTGGCCCAGCACTGCCACTCCGTGCGCTACCCCCAGCCAACAGGCCGTCTGCCAGCGTGGCCGGCGCGCAATGACGGCCAACAACCACAGCGCAGCAATCAGGGCAACCGCGGCAAGGGTGTAGACCTCTATCTCTACGGCGTAATACCAATAGGCATAACTCCAACCAACGCTCAGCGCCGCCGCCAGCGCGGCAATGGTCGAGCCAGTCACAGCGCGACCGAGCAAAAAGAGCAGCGCCACACCGGCCGCGCCGGCGAGCGCATTCACCGCTTGCAGCCATAGCTCGGCGCTACCCTGCCAACCCAAGCTGGCCGCCAACCAGCGGATCAACGCCCCCAGCGGGCCGTAGAGGAGGTGATGGGGATGAAACAACTCTGGCCATGGCTTACGATCCACATCAAGGACATACGAGAGGGCATCATACGTATGCACCTTGGTTAATGTGAGCAGATAGAGGACAACAAAAACGACGCCGAGCAGCGGCGCCAGCCAGCGCGAATACATCTGGGAATCGTTCATTGGCGACGTTTAAATGAGCTAACTTCGCTATATCGGCAACTTCTCATCACGAGCAAAGCCACGATATGGGATATACAGAGTGAGGCAGTGATGCTGCCGCACTCTGTATAACGAGAGAGGCCAATCTCAACGAAATCATGTTTCCCGCAACAGATCTGTCCGCTGCGCACCCAATCGATGCCGTGACGCAGCAGAAGCTTCATTCTGCCACCGGCTGCACCACAATCTGATCACCGATGGCGGTTTGGGTGGCGGCAATTACCCCCGCCGGCAGCTCAAGTACATAGCGCGCACGCCGGTGACCAGCGTAGAGCTGCCATGGCGGCAATGAAGGATAGAGCGCCACTACCTGTCCCTGCCGATCAACGAAGATAGCATCAATTGGAAACCGCATAAAGAGCATATGAATGCTGTTACACGGTTCGATCAATAGACCGCTCTCCGGCGGTAATGATGATCGGCCTAACAAACCACGGCCCCGGCTGAGAAACGTGCGCGCCACTTCGCATTGGCGGGCAAGGACAGCACGCCGAGTTTGGTTCACAACTTGCACCATCACCGCTCAATTACCGCCCATCGCACCCAGCGCCATCATGATCCGCGGTACTGCCGGGCCAAGGATAACCACGAACAAAGCGGGGAAGATCAAGAAGACCATCGGGATCAGCATCTTCACCGGCGCCTTCTGGGCTGCCTCTTCTGCGCGTTGGCGCCGGCGCACACGCAACTGATCAGACTGGATGCGTAGAATCTTCGACATTGACACACCCAATTGATCAGCCTGTATCACCGCGGAAACGAAAGTCTGCACATCATCGACGCCGGTGCGAGCGGCCAGATCACGCAACGCCTCGCGGCGGGTGCGACCAAGGCGAATATCTTGCAACACGCGCTGGAATTCGCGTGACAATTCGTTATCCCACTTCTGCGCTACCCGCTGCAGCGCTAAATCAAACGCCAAGCCGGCTTCAACACTGATGCACAGCAGGTCAAGCGCATCGGGCAACGCCTTCAGAATATTCTTCTTGCGCTCTTTGATCTTCCGATCGAGCCAAATGCCGGGCAAGATATACCCAATCATCGCCGCGATCAGCGTCCCGATCAAGGCTTGCATCAACGGCAGGCGACCAATCACTAACAGCCCAATCAACATCATCAACACGATTGCCAGCGCCATGCGCAAGCCAATGAACATATTAGGCGAGATATTGCCGGGATTACCGGCCAATTGCAGACTCGTCCGCAACCGTTCCTGATTCTGCTTGAGGCCAAACCGGCCTAGCGTATTCAGCAGCGCGCGAAACATCGGGATGAGCACCCGTTCACGAAACGGCTGCTGCAACTCAAGATCTTCGAGCGACAGCGACACATCGGTATACTGATCGAGCCGCTCGCTGATCGCCCGCGACTGGTTCATCTGGCGCACCGCAACGATGAGCAGCGCAGCTCCGACCAATACGATCCCGGCGATAATCAAGATATCGATCATAGCTGCACCTCACACTTCGATATTGATAATCTTCTGGATCGCAAAATATCCCATTGCGATCATCACCAACGAACTCACCGGCATACAGCACCACGCCTCTGGCGGCATCCCAAACGTGAACAGGGGGGCCATATAACTAGGATTAACGACCGTAATAAACATCGCCAAGGCTATGGGCAGGCCGGTAATAATCCACGACGAAATTCGGCCTTGCGCAGTGAGGGTAGATATTTCACCCTTAATACGCACCCGCTCACGAATGGTATGGCCGATCGTATCGAGGACTTGAGCGAGATTCCCGCCAACTTCCATCTGAATGCTAACGGCGGTAATCAAGAGATCGAGGTCATCAGAGGGAACGCGCCGGAGCAAGTTTTGCAATGCTTCCTCGGTTGAGCGACCGAGACCAACTTCTTGCACCACGCGGCGAAACTCGGTCGAAGCTGGGACGGGTGCCTCACGCGAGACCATATCGAGCGTCTGCAAGAAGCTATAGCCGCCGCGCAGCGCATTTGCCATCATTGTGATGACATCACCCAACTGGTTATTGAACGCCTTCACCCGTTGTCTAGCGCGAAAACTCACATACAGATTAGGCAGAAACGAAAAAACAATCGCGCCAACCAGTGCTGCGGCCACTTGAGCACGAAAATCAGCCCGCCCCAAGATCATGCCAAACACCACGCCAAGCAGGGCCGCCCCCAGCTTCAGGCCCATAAACTCGGCCACGGTGAGTTTCAGATCGGCCCGCGCCAGCTCATTCTTGATCGAGCTGCCCTGCTTACTCCGTGAAACAACAGCATCAATCCGCTCGATCGCTTGGCGCGTGACAGGCTCATTGGGTCGTTCTTGCGCTTTGCCACCGGCATACGTCTCAAGGCGCTGCGCCACATCAACCGTAGCCGACTGCCGCATCAGCGCCACCACCACGACCAGCAGCAAGATCAGCAAGAGACCTAATATGCCTAACGTGACCGGCATCATCTCCGGTGATAACAAGACATCCATAGGATCGACGCCTCCCTCTAGCGCCGGCGGTGGGCGGGATGCTTAGAAGCTGAAACGCTCCGACGAACCAAAGATGGTTGGCGGCAAGAAGATATTTAGCGCCTCGAACTTCTCGAGGAATCGCGGTCGCACCCCAGTGGGGCGCAATTGGCCCACAATCTTGCCCTTCTCATCCATACCGGTCTGTTCAAAGACGAAAATATCCTGCAAGACGACCACATCGCCTTCCATCCCAGCAACCTCGGTGATTTGGGTCACTTTGCGCGAACCATCTTTGAGACGCGACTGTTGGACGAAGACGTGGATAGCGGAAGCGATTTGCTCACGGATAGCGCGCGCGGGCAGATCCATGCCTGCCATCAAACACATCGTTTCAATACGGCTAATGGCATCACGCGGCGTATTGGCGTGGATCGTCGTCATCGAGCCATCGTGACCGGTATTCATCGCCTGCAACATATCAAGCGTCTCACCGCCACGGCACTCACCGACGATAATCCGTTCGGGGCGCATACGGAGACAGTTAATCACCAGATCACGGATCGTAACCTCACCTTTGCCTTCAACATTTGGTGGACGTGACTCAAGCGTTACGACGTGATCTTGGCGCAGTTGCAACTCAGCAGCGTTTTCGACCGTAATAATCCGCTCGTCTTCTGGAATGAACGACGACAGCACATTGAGCAACGTCGTCTTGCCTGAACCGGTACCACCGGCCACCACAATATTCAGCCGCGCTTTGACGCATGCCGCCAGAAAATCGGCCATATCTTGCGACATCGAGCCAAAGCGCACCAGATCTTGCACCGTCAGCTTATCCTTGCGGAACTTGCGGATGGTAATCGTTGGCCCATTCAACGCCAAGGGGCGAATCACCACATTCACACGCGACCCATCTTTGAGCCGGGCATCGACCATCGGCGACGACTCATCGACGCGCCGGCCCAGCGGTGCCACGATTCGATCGATAATCCGCATCACGTGGTCATCGTTGGCGAAGGTGATATCGGTTTTGATCAACTTGCCCTTCTTTTCAACATAGACCTGTTTCGGGCCGTTGACCATAATCTCACTGACATCTTCATCGGCCAGCAATGGTTCGATCGGCCCCAAGCCGATGATATCAGCCGTAATGCTCTCAAACAGGCGCTGGCGCTCGGCGCGTGACAACACGATGCTCTCGCTATCGAGAATCGCGTTAAAGATCTCTTCGACCTGCTTACGCACCTTGGCCGGATTATTGAGATCTATCTGCGGATTCAACTCGTTAATAAGACGATCCTGCACGCGCGAACGCAGCTCACGGAACGTCTCGTCCGTGCTTGGCGCACCAGCCGCCGGTAACCGGCCGGTTGCTTCAGACCGGATCGGCGCACGCGACGCCGCCGGTTCGACCGGTGTAGGGACGTTCCCACCAATTCGCTTCAGCAACGACATCGCGCTCACCTCCCTGATCGATACCGCAATCACCGGTCAATGCCACACGCATCAACGACGGGGAATCAGACCGCCGAACAAACTGCGCGACTTCACCCCACTCTCGGCTGTCGCCTCTTTGCTCGCTTTTGCAACCAATTCCCGCGCCAGATTCATAATATCCTTCGCCACTTGATGGTTGGGTTTCGCCATCACGATTGGCGCCCCCTGATTAATCGCCAACGTCATTTCCTGCGCTGCATCGCCAATCTGCAATGCCAACTTGCGTTGCAGGTGCTTCTCTACCTCATCAGCACGAATCCCAGTGCGATTGGTCGCCTTATTCAAGACCAACATCACCTTCTCGGAAGGGTAGCTCAGCAGATCAGACACTTCAAGGAAAAGCTTGACATTGCGGATGCAGTGCATCTCGAGCGTCATCAAGGTCACGATGCGCTGGGCCATATCAAGCGCGGCCAGCGAGCGGTCTTGAAACGAGGCCGGCGTATCAACCACGACGTAATCATACTCGTGCCGCAACACCTCAAGAATGGCGCGGATATGATCAGCCGTCACCATTTCACCCCGTTGCGGATCGAGCGGGGCCAGCAGCACCTTCACTTGGGTGGGATGGGTTGCCATCACATCGTTGAGCAGATCGTGATCAAGCCCTTCGATCCGCGCTGCAACGTCAACGATCGTCTTATCGGCGCGCAGATTAAGAATAACGCTCAGATCGCCAAAAATCACATTCCCGTCAACGAGAGCTACCTTCTTATTCGTTTGCTGTCGGATCGCGATCGCCAAATTAGCGGCAATCGACGAAACACCCACCCCGCCTTTCGGGCTAAACACAGCAAAGATCTGGCCCTCGACCGAAGGTTTTCCGGCTGCTGCCGCACCAGCCGCTGCGCCACCGGCAACCGTCACCACCGGACGCATCGCTGCCAGTTTGGCAACATGCCGGATGGAACGGTAGAGGTCATCGGCGCTAATCGGCTTGATCAGAAACTCGCGTGCGCCGGCCAACATCGCCCGCCGGATATAATCAGTCTCGCCCTGCACGCTCATAATGATGACTTGAATGCCCGGATCTTGGGTTAGAATCGCTTCGGTGGCAGCGATTCCATCCATATCGGGCATATTGATATCCATCAAAATGACCTGCGGACGGTACTGGCGGGCGAAAGCAATCGCCTCGCGCCCATTGCTCGCCTTAGCCACCACTTCGATATCTTTTTCAAAAAAGAGCAACTTCTCGAGCTGATCGCGCGTATCAACTACATCATCCACGATCATCACTCGAATCTTCTCGTCGTCACTCATGCCTTAGCTCCTCAGACCTCGTCATGTATTGGCCGCAACGGGCGCGCATCATTTCTGCTTACTGTCATTGTACTCTAGAGCCGGCACCAATGGAATAGAGTTATGGCTGCGGAGTTGGCGTCGGCTGTAAGATAGGCGTTGGCCGCAACGACGACGGGGGTACGGTTGGCGTCGGCGCCGGCACGAAGACTTCATCGGTGCTATAGACGCGCGGCTGCAACGGTCCGGGCAGCGGCAAACCAAATTCACGCACCATATAATCAATGGTCACGCCGATGGTTTCTTCAATATCACTATCATCGGCGCTCCGCAACGCCAACACGATGCGCGCGCTACTTTGGAGAGCAAACTCGAGCAACTCGATTTCTTGATCGGTCAGGGCAAGCACTAACACCCACGACCCTTCCGTCAGGTAGTTTGTGCTAGTACTTGGCGCGCTGCTAACCGGCTGATTAATCGGCTGCCCGGAAGCATCAACTGGCGGTGGGCCGCTACTGGTGGGAGGTTGGTTCGCAGCACCTTCTTCAGTTGGAACTGCTTCCGGCGGTGGCCGTAAAATCTGCAACACCTGCGCACGCTGAATAATCGTCTTAGTGGTGAAGAAGGTCTGTTCACCAACGTATTCGTAACCACTGGCGAATTGATCATTCGTTAATGGAGAAGATTGGACTGCAGTAGGTCGTACAATCAAACGATCAACCGAAAACGTGGCAATCACATCCACAAAATCATTAACTGCCACTTGATCCGCCACACCTGACAAACTATCAACCGAGATCGGATATGCCTTCACCTGCGCTTGGCCGGGCTCGGCGGTCGGCATCCGTTGGGCAAGGCCGGCGTCGCGCACATTATCGCGCCGGATCGACTGGCCGGCCACGACCGGGTTGATCAGCAACTTGCCGAGGACATCATTAATGTTGCTAAATTCGTTCTTTTCGTCAAATTCGGTGATGGGCACTTCCACCACATCGAGCAGCGCCGGATCGTTGAGCAAGGTATTGGCGTCAAGATCCACTCGCGCCTGCACCACGCGCACGAGCGGCACTATCGTTGGCGTCGGTGGAAGTTCCGGTGTTGTCGAGGTCGTAGTCTGTCCCGCGCCACCGCGCAAGAGCAAGAAAGACGCCAACCCACCAATAATGACGATGAGGCCGATGAGTAGAAACAGTAATGCGCCACGCCGCATAGAAGGCAACCTTCCTGTTCAGAGCGAAGCCGGTCAACTTCGCACATTGCCTTGCCCATTATAGCATACGCTGGCAAGAGGGAGCAGGAAGTTTACGCCTTTTATGCGGCGAAGTAGTCTTTACACTTTATCATTGCTACTGTAAACACTACGACAAATAATCGTTTTCTCCATCGAGAAAGCGCGCAATTGCGTGATAGCAAGCCGCCGGCTCTTCAACCATCGGCACATGACCACAATCAGGAATGAAATAGACCTTCGCATCCGGCAAGTAACGGCTGAGCGCTTTGACATTGATGGGTGGAAAGACCGGATCATAGCGCCCGCTGATCAACAACACCGGCGGCAATGGCCGTCGCACGGCGCGCTTGAGTTGGGGATGACCCATGATCGCCGCCGCTTCTATTGCGACCAGCGGATCCATCGCGACGAGATCGGCAATGCCTTGCGCTAACAATGAACTATCGAGCGGGCGGCGCACCATCGGGCGGGCCAGCAATTCAGGCGTGGGAGGCATCGTCCACCATACCTGTCGCCATTGCTGAGTCACACCCCACCATGGCCGCCACCAGATCAGCCACGGTCGCCAATATGCCGCCGCTACTTGCCATTGCGCCCCAGCGATCGTGACCAGATTATCCTCGTAGAGATTGGCGCTGAAGCCAAAGCTGATCAGTCCTAACCGCTCGATCCGTTCGCAAGCGAGATCGGCAACGGCTAACGCAATCGCCGCGCCAAGTGAATGACCAACCAGCGCAAACCGGTCAATATCGAGCGTATCGGCAACCGCCAGCACCGCGCGCGCATACGATGCCAACGTCACCGGTTCGTCCGGCGCCGGCGAAGCCCCACAGCCGGGCAGATCAATGGCAATCAACCGCCGATTCGGCAAAAAAGCCGGCGCCGCTTGCCAATAGCGGCTTGAACCGCCCCATCCATGCAAAAAGAACAGGGGGCGTCCCTGACCAGAAACCCGAAACGCGACCGGACCAAGCGGACTTTCAATTTCCCAGAGTGTCGGCGACGTTGACATGGCAAACCTCCTCTGTTCGCTGGATTCCACTATAATCCCAAACAGTTACAGAATGTTATCAACTGATACGATGGCAGTCGACAAATATGTCAAATAGGTGATGAGGGAGGGATGCGTGGCGAGTGAGATAATTGCGGAATTGATCGCAGATCTCGCGTTGCTGCCAACGCCGGCCCATACTGTCAACATGTATGCATGGGAGGCGAACGATGACGAGCAACGGCACGGCAATGCCATCCGGCGGGCGAATCTGGCCTTGGCGCTGCAACTGGCGTATGAGCGCGGCCCTGATCTAGTGCTGATCGGCGAAGCTCCCGGCTACAACGGCGCGCGCCGCACCGGCGTGCCGTTTACCAGTGAACAGATCTTGTTGGCGGGGGTCGATCCTCCCGGCCAATTTGGCGCGGCGCGCGGCTTCCGGCAAGCCACAAACGATGGGCGGATCTCGCGCGAACAGACCGCGACCATCGTGTATCGCGAACTCGCGGCGCTGAACCGGTTTGCGGTGGGATGGAACACCTTCCCGTTGCACCCGCACCAACCCGGCCAGCCACAGAGCAACCGCACCCCGCGCCAGAGCGAATTGGCGCTCGGCTTGCCATTGTTGGCCCGCGCCTGTGCGCTCTTTCCCGGCTGCCGAGTGGTGGCGATGGGGCGGATTGCGAGCCAAGCGCTAGCCAAGCTTGGCATTGCACACCACGCCGTGCGCCATCCAGCCCAAGGCGGCGCGCGCCAGTTTGCCGAGGGATTGCGGAGCGTCTTGAAGACATAAGGTGCAGAGGACGCAGAGGCGCAAAGGGTTTGGATGTTCACGAAAGTGTGCTTGGGAAGCTGGGATCCGAATGGGTTACGCCTTCGTATCGTGGCTTGAAACACCTTGGCATTCAGATTGCTTTGCATCTTAGCGCACCTTCGCGCCTTTGCGGTCAGACTCGCTGCGCCTTTGCTTCCTTTGCGTCTCTGCGTTGCAGATTTGCTATAATGCAGGCAGACGCAATTAGTTGATTACAAAATGGTTTCTTATGCACCGATTATCCTTGCTCTTGCTAACGGCAATGCTTTTGGCAGCGTGCGGCCTACCGGCGGCTACGCCACCCACCCCCGCCGAGACGCCAACTTCCGCTGCCACCCCAACGAATACCCGCCCGCCAACGCCAACCCGTGACCCGCGGTTGCCGACCTTGCCGCCTCGCATCACCCCCGGCCCTACTGCGACGCCGTTCCCGCTCGCAGCCGGTTGGTGGGAAGGCGCGGTCTGCTATGAGATTTTTGTGCGCTCGTTTTACGATAGCGACGGTGACGGGATCGGCGATCTCAACGGGATCATCGCCAAGCTGGATTATCTGAACGATGGCAACCCCACGACCACCACTGATCTCGGCATTAACTGCATCTGGCTGATGCCGGTAGCCGAGGCGGCCAGCTATCACGGTTACGATACGATTGATTACTACACCGTCGAAAAAGATTACGGCACCAACGACGATTTTAAGCGGCTGGTCGCCGAAGCAAATAAACGCGGGATTAAGATCATTATCGATCTGGTGCTGAACCACACCAGCACCCAGCACCCGTGGTTCCAAGAGGCGTTGCGCGACCCCAATTCGCCCTACCGCGACTGGTACCTCTGGTCGGCGATCGACCCCGGCTACCGCGGCCCGTTTGGTAACAACGTCGTCTGGCACAAATCGCCGGTGCGCGATGAATATTACTACGGCGTCTTCTGGGGCGGGATGCCTGATCTCAACTTCCGCAATCCGGCAGTGACGGCGGAAGCCTACAAGATCGCCCGTTTTTGGGTGGAAGAGATGGGAGTGGCCGGTTTCCGGCTCGACGCGATCAAGCATCTGATCGAGTACTACACGCTACAAGAAGACACTGCCGAGACGTTTGAATGGCTACGCGAGTTTCGCCGCTTCCTTGAGCGCGAGCTGCCGGGCACCTTTACGGTCGGCGAAGTCTTTAACGGCAACCCGCGCACCTTAGCGTCGTATTACCCCGACCAGCTCGACTACTACTTCGAGTTTGAAGTCGCCAAGCAGATTGTCGGCGCAGCCAATACTGGGTTGGCGCGACTGTTGATGCAAGCTGCCCAAGACGCCTACACCAAACTGCCCTACCAACGGTGGGCGCCGTTTTTGACCAACCACGACCAAAACCGGGTCATGTCGGTGCTTGGCAACGATTTTACCAAGGCGAAGCTAGCAGCGCTGGCATTGTTGACCATGCCGGGATTGCCGTTCATCTATTATGGGGAAGAGATTGGCATGCTCGGCGTCAAACCCGATGAACGCATCCGCACGCCGATGCAATGGACGAAAGAGGAGTTTGGCGGCTTCACCAGCGGCTTCCCGTGGCAAATGCCACAGCTCGATTACCCATCGAAAAATGTGATGCTGCAAGACGAAAACCCGGATTCGCTGCTCAATGCCTACCGGCAACTGATTCACTTGCATATCAACACACCGGCGCTGGCCACCGGCGACTTTATCCCGTTGCAGGCCAAAGGCGACGACATTGCCGCCTACATCCGGCGCAGCGGCGATGATATAGTAATAGTGATCATCAATTTCGACGCCCTCTCGACCGAGCCGTTTACGCTCTCGTTGAGCGGGAGCGATTTGCCGGACGGAACGTACCAGCTCGTGTCGCTGTACGGCACGCCACCGGCCCCGCCGGCGCCGCTGACCATCAGCAATGGCGCGATCGTCGAATACCAACCGTTCACCGAAATCCCGGCCCAGACGGGCTATATCTTGAAGGTGGAGCGTTAATGTTACGGAGAGTGACGGCCACCCGTTATGTGGCGCCGCTACGTGAAGGCGGCTCGCTGCCGGCGATTGTCGAAGCCGACGACGACGGCCTGTACGTGGTCAAGTTTCGCGGCGCGGGGCAGGGGCCAAAGGTACTGGTCGCCGAGCTGATTTGCGGCGAACTGGCCCGCGCGCTCGGCTTGCCGGCACCGGAACTAGTGCTGATTGAGGTTGATCCGGCGTTGGGACGCAACGAACCCGACGGCGAAATACAGGACTTGGTAACGGCTAGCGCCGGGTTGAATCTGGCTGTTGACTTCTTGCCGGGCGCGCTGGCGTTTGATCCGATCGCCATTCGCACCGTCAACCGCGAATTAGCCTCGTTGATCGTCTGGTTTGACGCCTTTATCACCAATGCTGATCGAACGCCGCGCAACACCAATTTGCTCTGGTGGCACCGGCGGCTGTTTCTGATTGATCACGGCGCGGCGCTGTACATGCATTACACGTGGCACGATTATCAAAGCCGGGCCAGAATGCCGTTCAGCCAGATCCGGGAGCATGTGCTGTTGCCGGCGGCAACCGAATTAGCGACGGTTGACGAGACGCTGGCACGGCAGATCACCCGCGACCTGCTGTGGGAGATTGTGGCGAAAGTTCCGGATGAATGGCTGGCCGATCCGCGCTTCCCCTCGGTTGAAGCGCATCGGGCAGCGTATGTCGAATACCTCAGTCTGCGGCTGGCAGCGCCGCGCGCATTCGTACAGGAGGCCATCGATGCCCGCGAGCGCCTTTGAGTATGCTCTGTTGCGGCTAGTGCCGCGTGTCGAGCGGGGCGAACAGATCAACATCGGGGTGGTGCTGCTCTGCCGGCAACAACGCTTTCTCGGCGTGCGCACGCAACTCGACGAGGGTCGAATTGCCGCGCTCTGGCCCGATCTCGATCTTGAGCCGGTGCGTGAGCAATTAGCCGCCTTTGAGTTAGTCTGCGCCGGCGGCAGGGCAGCGGGGCCAATTGGGGAACTGCCGATCTACGAGCGATTCCGTTGGCTCACGGCGACGCGCAGCACGATTATTCAACCCTCAGCAGTGCATTGCGGGTTGTGCGAGCAAGCGCCGGCGACACTTGAGCACATCTTTGCCGAGATGGTGCTGGTGCCGGGTGAGGTGATGACGCCGCATAGCCGCGAAGAGACGCAAAACGAAATCGGGTAAAGCGGCTATGGCGCTCACAACTCGGCGCGCACCCGTTCGACCATGGCTTGGAGCGCAAACCGGGCCTTGCCCAGATTAGCAATCTCGCTGAGCACGCCGAGCACACCGTAATAGCCGGGCATAATCTGGGTCGCCAGCATTAACAGCGCATCGGTTTCGATCACCAGATCGCGCACATAACCGGCGCCAATCCGGTCAGCCGCCGCGGTCGCCCGCGAGGTCAGTTCGGCCAATTCGAGTTCGGCCAACTCGATATCGAGATCAAGTTCAACGGCGGTGGGGTGGTAGGCCATCGCCACACTGAGGCCATCGGTGCCGACGATACCGGCAAACTGGGCGCCTTTGATGCTGGCGATCGTTTCGTTGAGGATCGTGGTGACGTTCATAACAGTGTGATTGGGTTATTGCGAAGCGATTGTATAGAGCGGTTGTTTCATCTTGTGGGCTAACGCTGCGAGTGACGTCGTCCGCTATCGTGGGGGATTGCTTCGCCGCGCAGGGCAATGCGGCGCATTGCCCCTACGCGCGGCTCGCAATGCAATGACATCAGCAGCGGCGCTCTGCCGCACCCCGATTGCCCCTACAACTCCCGCCGGCCTTCCAACGCCGAACCAAGCGTTTCGGGATCGGCCCATTCCAGATCGCCGCCAGTGGGCAGGCCACGGGCAGGGCGCGTCACCCGCACGCCGAGTGGAGCCAGATCGCGCAACAGCAAGAAGGCGGTCGCTTCACCCTCGGTATTGGGATTGGTGGCGAGAATTACCTCGTTGACCGGCTCGCTGCGCACGCGGGCCAGCAGCTCATCAATCTTGAGATCCTCGCGGTAGATACCCTCAAGCGGAGCGATATGGCCGTGCAAGACGTGGTACAAGCCGCGATACGCGCCGGTACGTTCGATCGCCAGCACATCGAGCGGCTCTTCAACCACGCAAATCTTGGTCTGATCGCGGCTGGGATCGCGGCAGATCGGGCACAGCTCGCCGACGGTGATATTGAAGCAGCGCCGGCAATACCCCACTTGCTCTTTGACATCGAGGATGGCCTGCGCCAGCGCTTGGGCCTGCTTCGGCTCAGCGCGGAGCAGGAAGAAGGTCAAGCGCGAGGCGGTCTTGGGGCCGATGCCGGGCAGCTTGGCAAACTCCTCGATCAAGCGGGCCACTGGCGCAGCGATCAACGTTTGTTCTGGGTGAACGGCCATACCTTCCCCGCAGCGGCTTAGAACAGCCCCTTCAGCCCGCCAGTGAGCGGCTGCATCCGCTCTTCGGCCAACTGCTGGGCTTTGCGCGAAGCGTCGTTAATGGCAACGAGCAACAGGTCTTGCAGCATATCCACATCATTCGGGTCAACCACCTCGGGCGCAATCGTGATGGACTGCACCTCACGGTGGCCATTCATTTTGACCGTAATCGCGCCGCCGCCAGCTGTGCCCTCCACAATGGTGACGGCCAATTCTTCCTGCACCTTCTGCATCTGGCGCTGCATCTGCTGGGCCATCTGCATCAGTTGGCGTTGATTCATGGAATCTGCTCCTTTCACGCACTGGTAAAGAGGTTTACATTTGGGTTTGGCGTGCGGCATTCAAACTGCCGCCCCCAAAACTGTCACGCTGAAAATCACAACCTGTTGGTAAGATTTGGAATGCGGCAGTTGCACTGCCGCACGCCATACTGTCGTACGCAGACAACCCACTCACGACCGGTCACAGAACCGCACGCTTCTTCTACACAGGGTACCATACTGCGCGCCGCTTGTACAGCAATCATTCCGGTTCGAGCGGCTCAATATCCACGATCTGAGCATCAAAGATATTCAGAGCAGCGCGCACCAATTCATCTTTGCGCGCCTCGCGAATCTTGCCGCGCAGATCGGTAGGTTCGACCGATTTTTCTTCGATGGTGCAGCGGACGGCATAGACCTTGCCTAACCGGCGGCGCAAGACCTCTTCGATAATCGCCCGATTTTTCGGCTCTTCCAGTCGCTCTTTGTGAAATAAAGACGACACCAGCAAGACGATGGTATTCCCTTCAACATCGTAGGGACGGGCGCTATTGAGCAGCGCCTGCACGGTCGGGCTGCGCGGGCGGACATCGCGCTTAAAATCTTCCCACGTCGCTTCGAGTTGTTCGAGCAATGACAGTTCGGCGTCAGCGGCGCGAGCGACTGCTGGATCAGCCGGCGGGCGGGCGTGTTGGGCTGTGGCCCATGCCGCTGGCGGCGGAGGCGGCGGATCAGTGACAGGAGCAGGCGCGGGCGCTGACGGTTCAGGCGACGGCGCTGGCGTAACCGGCGGCGGATCGGCAGAGGCTGGCGGGCGCGATGGTTCAGGCGGGCCAGCCGGTTGCGGGCGGGAAGCGGGGAGGGGCGCAACGCTAGCACTCGTGACAAAGCCAAATTGACTCTCAGACAATTGCGGGCGCGGCGCGACGGCTGGTATACTCGGCTGGGGCCGGGCCGGTTGCGTACGCGGCGCTAGCGGTTGGGGCATGGGGGCGGGAGCGAGCAACGCTTCGACCACCGCCACTTCGAGCGGCAGGTGGCCGTAGGGCGTGGTGCGCAACTGGTAATCGAGATTGCTAAACAGCTTCACCCACTGCACCAGCGCCACCATCTCGGCCTGCTGCGCCCACTGCGCCAACTGCGCCGCCTCATCGTCGCCGAGATCGAGCAGCGTGCGATCGCCGGTCGCCTTGAGCAACATCACCGCGCGCAGCCGTTCCACCAGATCGCGGGCAAACTGGCGCAGATCAGCACCCTGATTCGCCACCGCATTGACCGAGCGCAGCGCAGCGGTCAGATCAGCGGCGAGCAAGGCCGCAATCAACGCATCTACCTCGGCGGCAGCGGTCATGCCGAGCAGACTCTGCACGTGGTGCAGGGTAATCGGCCCCTCGACGAACGAAGCCAACTGTTCGAGAATGCCGAGCGCATCGCGCATACTGCCGGTCGCAGCGCGGGCAATCGCTTCGGGAGCGCCATCGGCCAGCGCGATCCCCTCGGCGGCGGCAATCCGGCGCAAGTGGGCCGCCATGGAAGTCACGCTATGGCGGACGAAGGTAAAGCGCTGGCAGCGCGACAAAATCGTCGCCGGCACCTTATGCACCTCGGTCGTGGCGAGGATAAAGAGGGCATGATCGGGCGGCTCTTCGAGCGTCTTGAGCAGGGCATTAAACGCTGCCGTCGAAAGCATGTGGGTCTCGTCGATGATATAGACCTTCATGCGAGCGACGCTCGGACGAAACTGCACCCGCTCGATAATCTCGCGCGCATCCTCCACGCTAGTATGGGAGGCGGCATCCATCTCGATCACATCAACCGCGCGGCCCTCGGCGATCGCCGTACACATCTCGCACGTCCCGCAGGGACGCGCCGCCGGATCGGGATGGAGACAGTTCACCGCCTTGGCCAGCAAGCGGGCCATCGTCGTCTTCCCGACGCCACGCGGGCCGGTGAAGAGATAGGCATGGCCGACCCGGTCTTCGGCAATCGCATTGCGCAGCGTCTGCACCACATGCTCCTGCCCCACCAGCTCGGCAAAGGTTTGGGAACGCCATTTGCGGTAGAGTGACTGAACTGCCATCGCGCTTTCAGGTGTCGGTTGGTCAGCAGATGGTATTATACCAGAGGCGAGCGGACAGCATATCTGATCCAGCATCCGGCCCTCAAGGGTCGGGCTACTATTACGAAGCCCGCTACGCGGGCTGAATAGCCACGAAAAGACACAAAAGGCACAAAAACATCCCGTACGATATCTGGCGCGCGGTGGTTGCCCACTGGCTGGCAAAGCTCACCGGCGAGCATGTGCCGGCAGCTCGTTGGCACGAGAGGTTGCTTGGGTGCGCCAAAACCCGGAACCGCTGGCCCGCATCGCGCAGGCGGCTGACCGGCGCCTAGCCAGCGAGCAGCGTTACGGGTTGATCGTCTTCGACGCCCTCGACCGCACTAGTACTGACCAGTACTGACTGGAACACGGTAAGCCAAATCGGCTTCGATCTCTTGCGCGTGGTCGTTGTGGTTGAAAGAGTTTAAACGGTTGCATGCCAAAGTCTTTCTCCGCGAGGATCAATTCACGAGCACGGTGCCGTGCTGCGCGACCTTTATGCCCGCATCACCGGCTATCCCGCCCGCACCGAAGATGGCGTTTGGATATTGAGCAACGACGTGAAATGTGACGAGCGCCGGCAGCGCGCACTCTTCGCCGCTTTAGCCAGCGACTGAATGGGCAAAGATAGCCGGCGAGGCGCACCCTACGTATGGTACGTATGGGTGGTCAGTCACTTAGCCGATGGACATGGGCGCGTGTCGCCGCGTTCCTTTCTGGCCGCGATTCGGGCGGCGGCTAAAGACTCGAAGCGCTATCCGAACTATCCCTACCCGCTCCATTACGAAAGCATCACACGCGGCGTCCAACAAGCATCACAGACACGGGTGGATGAAATTGCTGAAGACTATCCGTAGTTCACGAAACTGATGGAGCCGCTCCGCGGCCTATCCGTACCTTACCCTTGCCCGATTGAAACGATGATAGCGCGCTGGCAAGAACGCTTTCCGAACGGGCCGGTTGATCTTGGCGGAAACTATTTGCCGCCACTATGGACTGATGACGGATGGAGCGGCATCAAAAATCATTTGCGTCACCTTGGCATTTTTGCATTCACGAGCGACAATCGCGTCAACATGCCCGACATCTACCGGATCGGTTTCGGGCTTGGCCGGCGCGGCTGGGTCAAACCGATCAAAACTGGAACATCACCGGTGGTATAATGTTATATCAATACCACCCGTCTGCGCCAGAGGATGCCTTATGCTCACCTACGAGCAATTGATTGCCCTGTTGATCGAAAGCTTCGAGCAACACCAGATCAACATCGTCCACACTCAAGAACTGCTTGACGTTCACACGTTGGGGCGCAGCCTGCACGTGACTTGTTTGCCGCCGAACGTTGACAAAACCGGCATGTTGATGCAACCGCCATTGCGCGCTGTGGTGAGCATCCACTGGCCAGCGGAGCTGACCATTGCCTCATTGCACGGCCAACCCATCATTGATGCACTCAACCAGATCGTCGCCGAGCGGCTGCACACGATGCGGCGCGCGAGCCCAATGGCGTTCGACGTGACCTATTTCCTGCCGCTGAGCGATAACGAACAGCAGGCAGCCGATTTTGAAGATACCACCGCCAAGATCCTTGACCTCTTTGTGCGCCATGCTGACATTGAGGATAACTTCGAGATCAACGGCGTCCTCCGCTTAAGCAGTGAACAGTCGCCAGCACTGGCGCAATTAACCGTGAGCCGGCTTTTCCCGATGGAGCGATTGCAGGCTAAGGCGGTGGAAGAGGTGATTGCGGCCATGAGCGGCGAACTGTGCGAGATCCTGCCGCAGTTAGCAACGATCTTTCCGCCAACGCCGGGCGATCCTGAACCGGGGCTTGATCCGCAGTTTTATTTGCGACCACCGACTGTCTGATGCCATTTTCGCCTTCCGCGCTGCAAGCACTGCTCCAACCCGGCGTGAGCGAGCGCTGGCAAGCGGTGCAACGCTGGTTGCACCCCGACATGCTGACACTGGCCAACCGTGCCGCCGAACGGGCGGCAGCGCTTTTGCCGCGACAGTGGCCGCTGTACGAGTTGAGCTTCAAGACGCGACGCACGATTGATCGCGGCAAGGGCCGGCGCGATCCGATCGAAGACTATTGGTTCGCGTTCGACCGGCCACCGCGTGGGGCCGGCGTTATGCTGACGGTGAGCGGGGTTGAACGCACGGTCACGGTGGGCTTGCAACTGTGGGGAACGCGGCGACCGCAACTGGCCCGGCTCTGGCGCGAAGCGCGCCCGTTGTGGGCAGAGCTAATCGACCGGATCGGCGCGGAAGGGCAGGCGCGGTTTGCCAGCCGTCGCCCACCCGCGCCGGGCATACGCTGGATCGATCACTATCTGACCCAACGGCAAGCCCAGTACCTGTGGGCCGGTTTTGTCTATCCGTGGGACAACGTACCGCCCGATGAGCGGCTGATTGATGATCTCTGCGCGTTGCTGCCGCTCAATGAAGCCTTGATGGAGCTGGCCGAGATCGAGCTGGCGACCACCCATACCTTGCGCGAGACGCCAGAACGCTACCACGTCGGATTGCCGCCGTTCGAGCAGATTGCCGCCACGATTCGCCGGCGCGGCATGGTGATTGATGAACGCATGCTGGAAGCGTTTCATCTGGCGGTGCAAGCGCGGCCCCTCGTGATTCTGGCCGGGCCGAGCGGCAGCGGCAAGACGTGGCTAACCCGGCTGTACGCCGATGCGCTGATCGGCGGCGGTGAAGGCCAACCTAACCCGATCTACCTGCTGGTGGCAGTGCAACCCGACTGGCACAGCGCCCGCGACCTGCTCGGCTATTACAACACGCTTACCGGTCTCTACCAGCCGACCGCATTTCTGCGCCATGTGCTCAAGGCTGCCGCCGACCCCGATCAGACCTACATCGTCTGCCTCGACGAGATGAATCTGGCCCGGCCCGAATACTATCTGGCGCCGATCCTCTCGACGATGGAGACGGCCGAGGGGTTGATCGATCTCGGCACCCCGCTGGCCGAAACGCCGCTGACCGGCGGCGGGGTGGTGCGCAACCCGCTGCGCTGGCCGGCCAATCTACGCTTGATCGGCACCGTCAACGTCGATGAAAGCACCTTCTTACTCAGCGACAAAGTGCTTGATCGGGCCAACTTGATCGAACTAGGGAGCATTGATCTCGACCGCTTCCGCGCCGCGTATCAAGGCGTCATCGACGACCAAATCTGGCAGATGCTGGCCGCGATCCAGACCCACATGGCAGCGGCAGGAAAACCAGCGGGGTATCGGGCCTTAGGAGAAACACTCCGCTTCATCGAACAAGCCAGCGGGATGAGTCCATTCGAGGCGCTCGACTTACAGATGCTCCAACGCCTCTTGCCGCGCCTGCGCGGCGACGACAGCCCGCGCTTCCGGCAGGCGCTGCGCGGGTTGCACGCGCTCTGTGAGGGAAGGCTCCCGCGCAGCGCAACCCGGCTCGAACAGATGTTAGCCCGGCTTGATCGCGAGGGGTATACGGATTTTTACGGCTGATCCGGCGTCACGCCACCCGCACCGCGGCGAGACAACGCACCGGCGAAGGGACACTGCCCACCGGTTGCCACGTGCGCCCGCGATCATCGCTACGCCAGATCTGGCCGGCATCGGTACCGGCCCACACCACGTCAATATGGTAGGTGCTCGGCGCAAACGCACTGAGCGCACCTTGCCACGCACCGGTCACTTCCTGCCACGTCTTACCGCCATCCTCGCTGCGCAGCAAGCGGGAGCCATGCGCGACCGCTGCCAACAACACCTCTTGCTTCCCCGACAACACTGCTAGCAAATGTGCATCCGGCAGGCCCAGATCGGCATTACGCCAAACGCCCATCCCCTGCACGGTCGCTACCGGCAAGCGATCACTGGCGAGAAAATTAAACAACGCCCGATCCTCAGCATCGGCCTCGCGCCACTGCCGGCCACCATCATCACTACGCAAAAAGGCCTGCTTCGTCGCCACCACCAGACTCAGCGAATCGGCGGCAACCAGCGCAAACACCTGCTCGCCGGCCAACGCCGTATCGGGCAACAAGCGCCAGCGACCCGCACCACCCGGATCACTGAAGATGTACAGACCATTATCGGCGCCAACGTAAAGCACTCCAGCCTTTGCCATGCCGCCTCCTCCACCATATCTCAAACAGGCGCACTCTGCAAACCTCACGCGATTGTAGCATACCATTGCATGATGCAATGTGATATGATGATAGAGTATCTCAAGCTAAAGCACATCCCCGTTCGATGGTGCCACATAGTTGCTCGCTGCACAATCACTGCGGGAGGGGATTATGTCGCTCGCACATCTGCGCCAGCTTTGGCAGAGCGCCAATCCGGCATCAAGCGCACTGCGCTTAGCGTTTTGGTACACGATCATTGCCGGAGCATGGATAGCCTTCTCTGACCGGCTCCTCGCGTTTATGATCAACGATATCAAGAGCTTGACCGACTGGCAGACGGCGAAAGGCTGGTTGTTTGTGCTGGCAATGGCCGGTTGGTTGGGAGGGGAACGGTGGCACACGCTCACACGATACCAGCGCATCAACGACGAACTCCGCGCCCTCAATGCCTCGCTCGAACAGCGCATCGCCGAACATACCGCGCCATTGCAGGCTGCGAATGCCGAATTGAGCCAGCTTAATCAAGAGCTTGAATCCTTTACTGCGACTATCTCGCACGACATCAAAGTGCCGCTGCGCGTCATTGACGGCTATAACCAACTCCTCTTACGCTTCCATGCGCACCGGCTCGACGATGACGGCAAACAATGCCTCAATAGCATTCGCACGGCAACCACCCAAATGAACCAGCTCATTGACGATTTACTTGCCTATACCCACATTGAACGCAAAGTTCTGGAATATGCCGAGATTAACCTTGCAGCCATCATCGAAGAGATTTTGGCCATGCACACCGATCAAATCGAGACACGCGGCGTCATTGTCGAACAGGATATTCGCTGCCCGATGATGCGCGGCGACGAGATTGGCATCACCTTGGCGCTGCGCAACCTGATTGACAACGCGCTAAAATTTACGGCCCATGTCCCTCAACCGCGGCTGGCAATTGGCGCAGAAGCCGTGGGTGATACGGTGCGATTATGGGTCAAAGATAACGGAATCGGGTTTGACATGCGCCATCACGAGCGAATTTTTGCCATCTTTCAACGCTTGCACCCCCAAGATGCGTATCCCGGTTCCGGCGTTGGGTTAGCGATTGTGCAAAAAGCGATTGAGCGCATGGGCGGACGGGTTTGGGCCGAGAGCAGCCCCGGCGCCGGCGCAGTCTTCTACGTGGAGATTCCGCATGCCACTACATCACCTGCATCTGTTGCTGATTGAAGATAATCTCTTCGACGCCGATCTCTTCCGGCGCGCAATGCTCCTGCACGATGCTACGATCACCATCACGCATATCGATTCGTATCAAGCTGCATACGCCCATCTCAGCAGTTTATCAACGACTGCGCCATCCTACAATGGGGTAATTCTCGACTTACACCTCCGTGATGGCGATGGCCTCGATCTGCTCGCCTACATCAGAGCCCGCCATCTGCCCCTAACTGTGATCATCCTGACTGGCGGCGGCGGCGATCACATGGTGATTAGCGCCCTGAAAGCCGGCGCCGATGATTATGTCATCAAGCGCGATGACTACCTCGACCGGATCAGCGCGATCATCGAGCAGGCGTGCCAGCGGTTTCATTCCCAACAAGCGCGGCGCAGCCAGACAATTACCGTCACCTATGTTGAATCCGGCGCGACCGACAGCGAAACAACGATCCACTATTTGCAACGCACCGCGCCCCACCTGCACTGTGTGCCGGTGCGCAGCCAGCGCACGTTTGTGCATGCTTTAGCCCGGGGCCATCCTGCCGGTGATGTCGTACTGATCGACTGCGCTCAACCACGCTTGGCAATGCTCGATCTCGTGAAAGAACTGCTCCAATTCCGCCGGCTGGCGCAACCGATCATCGTGATGGCCCAGCCGGGCAACGAGGAGTTTCCCTTACAAGCATTACGTCTTGGCGTGGCCGATTATATTATCAAACGGGAAGGCTTTCTCGCCCAATTGCCGATCGCGATAGAAAACGCCCACTACCGCGCCCAACTCCACCAGCAAAACGAGCGCCTCCGGCTACAAGCCCAAGCGCTCAACGACGCCGCCAACGCGATTATGATCGCTGACCGCAACGGTATCATCGAGTGGGTCAACCCGGCTTTCACCACCTTGACCGGCTACGAAGCAACCGAAGCGATCGGCCAATCAACCCGCCTTTTGCGTTCCGGCAAACAAGATCGCGCCTTCTACACCGCGCTCTGGGATCAGATTCTGGCTGGTAACCCATGGCGGGGCCGGCTGATCAACCGGCGCAAAGACGGCAGTCTCTACCACGAAGAGATGACGATTACGCCGGTCACTGATGAAGACGGCATGATCAGTCACTTTATCGCCATTAAACAGGATATTTCCGAACAGGTCGCCCGCGAGCAGCGTCGCGCCACGCTGGCCGCAATTGGGACATCCCTGCGCCCGGCACAATCGTGGGCCGAATTGACGCCAATCTTGTTGGAGAGGGTGCGCGAGACATTTGCAGCCGAAAGCATTGCCCTCTTGCGGCCACATAACGGCATCTTGCATGTTGATATCGCGCTGAGTCATCTAGCTACACTTGAACAACAACCAGCGGTGCTTGCCAGCTTAAGCGATCGGTTTCGGCACATCAGCGGCCCTATTTCGGTCTCAGACCTGCTCAGCGCGACCGGCAAGACCGTGATCGGCGCACCATTGTACGCCGCGAATCGCTTGGTGGGGGTCTTGTTGTTGCAGCGGGCCACGCCGCTGAGCGAAGCCGAGCTGGACTTACTGAACGACATTGCCGAGCTGTCCGCCAACGCGCTGCACCGCACCGACCTCTTCGATCAACTGCGCGCGGCGAATGCCGAATTGCGCGCCGCGTATGATGAGACGATTGAAGGCTGGTCGCGCGCGCTCGATCTGCGTGACCGCGAGACCGAAGGCCATTCGCGCCGCGTGACCGAATTGACGGTACGGATCGCTGCGCGTATGGGCTTTAGCGAGGAAGAGCTGCTGCACGTGCGCCGCGGCGCGCTGTTGCACGATATTGGCAAGATGGGCATTCCCGACGCGATCTTGCTCAAGCCCGGCCCGCTCAACGATGAAGAGTGGAAAGTTATGCGCACCCACCCCACACTCGCGGTCGAGCTGCTGCACCCAATCGCCTTTCTCGCGCCTGCGCTCGACATTCCGTGGTGCCACCACGAAAAATGGGATGGCACCGGCTACCCGCGCGGTCTGCGCGGCGAGGAGATCCCGCTGGCAGCGCGTATCTTCGCCGTGGTTGATGTCTACGACGCTCTGACCAGTGACCGGCCCTACCGGGCCGCGTGGTTGCGGGAACGGGCGCTAGCTTATATCCGCGAACAAGCCGGTTGCCACTTCGATCCGCGAGTGGTGAAAGTTTTCGAGCAGGTCATCGCTGAAATGGGCAGCAATGATATAATGAGATGAGGAAACGACGGGCGCAGCGCGCTGCGCCCGTACCTGATTGCAGGGGTTCAGTGCGCTGCGCCCGTATAAGGAGTTGGTATGTTGAATTTTCTCCGGCGGTTGCTGGGTGACAGCAACGAGAAAGAGATACGCCGGCTGCAGCCAATAGTGGAAGAGATCAACCAACTTGGCCCCGAATTCGCCAAGTTGAGCGATGCCGAGCTGCGCGCCAAGACTGATGAATTCCGCCAGCGTCTGGCCGATGGCGAGACGCTTGATGATATACTACCCGAAGCCTTCGCTACCGTG
Source organism: Chloroflexus sp. (assembly GCF_034431535.1). Taxonomy (GTDB): domain Bacteria; phylum Chloroflexota; class Chloroflexia; order Chloroflexales; family Chloroflexaceae; genus Chloroflexus. The sequence goes on from NZ_DAOUDC010000009.1 coordinate 61,375, forward strand.
CGCGAAGCAGCCGCGCGCACGATTGGGATGCGCCATTTCGATGTGCAGTTGATCGGTGGCATTGTGCTGCACCAAGGCAAAATCGCCGAGATGAAGACCGGCGAAGGCAAGACGCTCGTCGCCACCTTGCCGCTCTACCTCAACGCGCTCGAAGGCAAAGGCGCCCATTTGGTCACCGTCAACGACTATCTGGCCAAAATCGGCGCCGGATGGATGGGGCCGGTTTACCACTTCCTCGGCCTCTCGGTCGGCTTTATCGCCCACGAACAGAGCGCGTTGTACGATCCTGACTACATCGATCCCAACGCCAACCCCGAAGACCAGCGCCTCGTCCATTGGCGACCTTGCACCCGGCGCGAAGCTTATCTGGCCGACATCACTTACGGCACTAACAACGAGTTCGGCTTCGACTATCTGCGCGACAATATGGCCTACGAGAAATCACAGCTCGTGCAGCGCGAGTTGCACTACGCCATCGTTGACGAGGTTGACAATATCTTGATTGACGAAGCGCGCACGCCGTTGATCATCTCTGGCCCGGCGCAGAAGTCGTCTGATCTCTACCGCCAGATGGCGAAGCTCGTTCGCCAGTTGCGCCGCTCGTCGGTGACGGCCAAGCAGGTGAAAGAGGAAGGGCTGGAGCCGGACGGCGATTTCTTCGTCGATGAGCGCACCAAGAGCATCTACCTGAGCGAAAAGGGTATCGAGAAGCTCGAAAAGCTGCTCAATATCCCTGCCGGCGAGAGCCTGTTCGATCCCGAACACTACGAGAAGACCCACTACGTCGAGAATGCGCTTAAGGCACAGTTTATCTACCAGCGCGACCGCGACTATATGGTGACGCCGAACGGCGAAGTGGTGATTATCGATGAGTTCACGGGGCGCGCGATGCCGGGCCGGCGCTGGAGCGACGGCCTCCATCAGGCGATCGAGGCCAAGGAAGGCGTGGCGATTAAGAATGAGAATGTGACGCTGGCCACCATCACCTTCCAGAACTACTTCCGCATGTACAAGAAGCTGGCCGGTATGACCGGCACGGCGTACACCGAGCGGGAAGAGTTCGCCAAGATTTACAATCTCGATGTGGTGGTCATTCCAACCCACCGGTCGATGATCCGTGAGGATCTGCCTGATCAGATTTACGCCACCGAAGAGGCGAAATTTAACGCCGTGCTGCGCGAAGTGCAAGAGATGCACGAGATCGGGCGACCGGTGCTAATCGGCACCACTTCGGTTGAAACCTCCGAGCGGATCAGCGCGATGCTCAAGCAGGCCGGCATCCCGCACAATGTGCTCAACGCCAAGCATCACGAACGCGAAGCGGCGATTGTGGCGCAAGCCGGGCGCAAAGGCGCGGTGACGGTCGCCACCAATATGGCGGGTCGCGGTACCGACATTCTGCTCGGCGGCAACCCCGATGGTTTGGTTGAGGAGTTTCTGCGCAACGAGGGGCTGAGCATCGAAACTGCTACTCCCGAGCAGAAGCGAGCCGCATGGGAGAAGGCGAAAGCGCTGACCGAAGCCGAAGGCGAGGAGGTGCGCAAGCTCGGCGGTTTGCACGTGATCGGCACCGAGCGCCACGAGGCGCGCCGGATCGACAACCAGTTGCGCGGGCGCGCCGGTCGCCAAGGCGATCCCGGCTCGTCACGCTTCTTCCTCTCGCTCGAAGATGAATTGCTGCGCCGGTTTGGCCCGGTCGACCGGATCAGAGGCTTGATGGAGCGGTACGTTGGTTTCGATGTACCATTGCAAGCCGGCCTGCTCGATCGCACAATCGAAGGTGCGCAGACCCGCGTCGAGGGCTACAACTTCGATGCCCGCAAGCACACTGTCGAGTTTGACGACGTGATGAATAAGCAGCGCCAGATTATCTACGCCGACCGCAAGGCTATCCTCGACGAAGCCGACATGCGCGAGCGGGTGCTCGATCTGATGGCGGAGGAGATTCAGAGCCAGATCGACGAGCATCTGAGCGATGAGTCTGATGAGCTTGAGTTGACCGAGGTCTTGCGCGCGTATCGCCGGATCAACCCGACTCTGCCGCCGACCGTCACTGCCGAGACGTTGAAGGGGAAGAAGAAAGAGGAGATTGAGCAGTTCTTGCTCGATCAGCTCGAAACCGCTTACGCCGAGCGCGAGAAGGCGATTACCCCGGAAGTGATGCGCACCGTCGAGCGACGAGTGATGTTGGGCGCGATTGACCGCCAGTGGGTCGATTATCTGACCGCAATGGACGAATTGCGGCAGAATATTCTTTTGCAAGCCTACGCGCAGAAAGACCCCTTGGTCGAGTTTAAGCGCGAGTCGTTCCGCATGTTCGATGAGCTGAAGGAGAATATTGCGCGCGATATTGTTTACAACGTGATCCCGGCCTCGTTCCAGTATGAAGCCTACCTGCGCCAAATCGCCGAAGAGCAGGCCCGCCGTTTGGCAACCGCTCAAATCGCCGGCGGCAGCAGCGAGGTTGATCAAGCGCGCAAACCGCAACGCCGTTCTACACCGCAGATCGGGCGCAACGATCCGTGCCCATGCGGCAGCGGCAAGAAGTTCAAGCATTGCCACTTGGGTCGCGAGCACGAGTTGGCGAGTTTAGGGAATGCAACGCCGGTGGCAACGCCTGCGCCTTCACCAGCTAAGCCAGTGCGTCCGGCCAACCCGGCTATCGCCGAAGAGGCGGCCAAGATCAAAGCTGCGATCGATAGCGGCCAATTGCCACCAAACGGCTCCGCCGCGCAACGCGGGCGCAGCCCCCAATCAGTGCCGCGGGGAAAGAAGCGATAACATCACGCCCCTACCCCTTGCCCCTCCCCCGCTGGGGGAGGAAAAGGTACGACTCCCTCCCCCGGAGGGGGATGGCTGGGGTGGGGACATATCCCACTCCCTGCTTGTTATTGCTTCGCCGCAGCGGGGCAATCTCCTCCACGCACGGGATGGATACACTCAGCCATTCTTCCCGCCAAAGCGGGAGATTGCTTCGGGCACTGCGCGCCCGCGCAATGACATATGGGCCGCGCCGCGCACCCATAGCAGGGCTGCTGCCCTTGCTACATCGTCAAAAACGACAAATAAAAGATCAACAAAAAGATAAACGACACTGCATTCGCAATCAGCGCCGCCATGTAACTAGGGGCAGCTTTACGTTTGCGGATCAGCATCAGCACGAAGCCCTCAACCAGCACCGCTACCACAAACGCCCCGACAATCACGAATAACGGGTTTTCTAACGCCAGCAGCAATTGGCCCAGCAGCACAATCACCACCGATGACACGATACTGGCCACCACCACATCACCCAACGCGCGAAAGAGCGGTTGCCATTTGATCTGCACCATCGCCTGCCATTCAATCAACAGCATTAGGATAATGATGCCAACACCGAGCGGGCTCAGGAAGAGTTCTTGAAACGGAAACATCAGCGCGATCCTTGTCTGCATACATGCGGTTGGTGAAGCATTATAGCGGATCTCCCGCTATGGCAACGCCAACCGTCGCGCCAGCCCGCCAGCGAGATGCAGCGCCGCGGCAAAGGTACGGTCGCGGCTGAGCAGCCGTAGTTCGCTGTTGAGCAGATCGGCCAGTACTGGCCGATCAATCGTCGCCGTGCGTTCGATCGGGTGTGCACCGGTAATGGTCGCTCGCGTGCAAGCATGGCCGGCATCACTCGTCAATTCGACCACAAACTCTGCCTGCTGATTATCCACCACCCGCAGCACCAACCGTGCTAACCCCTCAACACCCGCCCGATCGACTGGCCGGATTGCTACGCTCACCAGCCGGATGGCCGCCGGCCCCACCCCCACCGCCGGTCGCCGCAGGTAGATTTGGATGGTCTCGCCCTCGATCCCGACCGCGTCTTCCAGCGGTGTCCATTTCAAACAACTCGTCAGCCAGCCTACAAAGAGCAGCGCCGCTACCGGATTCGGACGGTTGCCGGCGGCGTATTCGATCACGATCTCGTCAATCCGGTGCAAATGCGGTAAAAAGGGGCGCGTATCGAAGAATTGGGCCGTCAACTCGCGCCACGGGGTCAGGCGCGTCCAACCCAAATCGCTCACCGCCGGCGCACCGTTGGCTGTCTGTTCAAACGCGGCCAACTCGGCCAACTCACGCAGCGGATCAACAAAGCTGGTCGAATCGACGATGAGCCGGTCGCAGAGCCGGTAGAGCCGTTGCACCAGCGGCTGGGCGAAGGGCTGCGGGCCGGGAGCCCACAGCACCACCGGCAGATCGGGCACCAGCAGCGGCAAGACGAGGCTGGCCAGTTGCCCAGCCGGTGCGCCGCGGGCGCTAATCGTCACTTGCTCGCCGCAGACCTGCGTGCGGCCAGCATTGGCTAGCGTGCAGAGCGCCTGTGCATTCGCCTGCAACTCGGTCGCCGGGCCGGGCCGGTCAATCACGATCACGGTACGGTTGGGGTGTTGCGCCGTGAGCGCCGGTGCTACCGCCAAGGCTTGTTCGGCCCAATCATCATCAGGCGCGCGCACAATCAGGTTGAGCGTCAGCGCCCGAATCACCGCTTGCCCGCCAGCTTCAGGATGCGTCGCTTGCTCTTGCCACATCTGGCGCAATTCGCGCTCGATCGCATTGATGTCGATTGCCGCTTCGCTCATACCATCTCCATCCTATAGTCGCCGCCACGACCGGCCATCGCGGGCGATAAATTCATCGGCTGCCGCCGGCCCCCAACTACCAGCTTCGTAATTGGGGAACGGCTGCGGCGTGCCTTCGGCCCATGCCTGCAAGATCGGCGTCAACAGCGCCCAACTGGTTTCAACCTCGTCACGGCGGGTAAAGAGGGTGCCATCACCGAGCATGCAATCGAGCAACAGCCGCTCATAGGCTTCTGGTGAAGTGACGCCGAACGATGCACCGTAGCGAAAATCCATTGTCACCGGACGGATCTGCGGTTGGCCGGGAGTTTTCGAGCTGAATTTGAGCGAAATCCCTTCGTCAGGCTGGATCTTGATCGCCAAGACGTTTGGATCGAGATCGTTGAGCGGCGTATCGGCAAAGATCATCGTCGGGGCCGCCTTGAACTGAATCGCGATCTCGCTCACCCGCCGCGGCAGGCGCTTGCCGCTGCGCAAGTAGAACGGTACACCAGCCCAGCGCCAATTGTCGATAAACAGCTTCAACGCCACATAGGTCTCGGTTTGCGAAGTAGGCGACACACCTTTCTCTTCGCGATAGCCGCGCACCGGGCGGCCATTGGCGCTGCCCGGCCCGTACTGGCCGCGCACCGTATCGTTGACGGACAACGGACGCACTGCGCGCAACACCTTGACCTTCTCGTCGCGCACCGCATCGGCGTCGTAGAGCGACGGCGGCTCCATTGCCACCAGACACAGCAACTGCATCAGGTGGTTTTGGATCATATCGCGCAGTACGCCAGAGGTATCGTAATAGCCGCCGCGATCCTCGACCCCGATGGTCTCGGCCACGGTAATCTGCACGTGATCAATGTGGCTCCGGTTCCAGATCGGCTCGAAAATGCCGTTGGCGAAGCGAAAGATCAAGATATTCTGCACCGTCTCTTTGCCGAGATAGTGATCGATGCGGTAGACCTGATCTTCGCGAAAGACCGACAACACCTCGGCGTTGAGCGCCTGCGCGCTGGCGAGGTCGTGGCCAAACGGCTTCTCGATGATAATCCGTGTCCATCCATTTGAACGCGCTAGCCCGTGCGCGCCGAGCTGGGCAATAATCGTGGGGTACGCTTCGGGTGGCGTGGCCAGATAAAAGACGCGATTGCCACCGGTGCCGCGCTCGGCGTCGATCACCGCTAGCCGCTCGGCCAAACTGGTATAGGCATCAGCCTCGGCAAAACTGCCGCGATGGTACTGAATCCCTTGGGTGAAACTGGCCCACAATTCGGGATCAACCGACCCAGAGCGCGAATTGGCATTGACCGCCTCGCGCAGCAGATCGCGAAAATAATCGTCGCTCCAATCGCGGCGAGCGAAGCCGACCACTGAAAAACCGCCGGGCAAGCGGCGTTCGCGGGCTAGATTGTAGAGCGCCGGCACCAATTTGCGGCTGGTCAGATCACCGCTAGCACCGAAAATCACCATCGTGCAAGGTTCGGGGGTGCGGCCAATGCGCAACCCGGCCCGCAGCGGATTATCCAAAACAGGCGTCGCCATGCGCTCACTCCGTGCTTGTTTTTTATCGCAGAGGCGCAGAGGTGTTTGATATGCTACGGCAAGACAACTTCCCGGCGCTGAATACCATCCTCTTGTCCTTCCCCTACAACCTCGGCGACCTCTACGGCAAACAATACCTTCACCTTACTCCGCCTTCTTGACCGCGTGGCCGCCGAACTGCTGGCGCAGCGCGGCCAGCACCTTGGCACTGAAGCTGTCTTCCTGCCGCGAGCGGAAGCGCATCTGCAATGAGAGGGTAATGATCGGCGCCGGTACATCGAGATCAATGCTCTCTTGCACCGTCCACCGTCCCTCGCCGCTGTCTTCGACATAACCGCGGATGCTGCTCAGATCGGCATCGGCGCTGAACGCGCGCTCGGCCAATTCCAACAACCACGAACGCACCACGCTGCCCTGATTCCAGAGGTGGCTAATCTTGGCTAGATCAAAATCGTAGCGCGACTGGCGCAAAATCTCAAAGCCTTCGGCATACGCCTGCATCATGCCATACTCGATGCCGTTGTGGATCATCTTGACAAAATGGCCGGCTCCATGCGGCCCGCACAGCAGATAGCCATCCGGCGGGGCCAGCGTCTGCAAGAGCGGTTCGACGTGGCGGAACGACTCCTCGTCACCGCCGACCATCATGCAGTAGCCGACCTGCAAGCCCCAAATCCCGCCGCTGACGCCAATATCGAGAAACCGCAAACCCTGAGCCACCAACTGCTCGGCGTGGGCAATGCTCGCCTTATAATTATTGTTGGCGCCATCGATCACAATATCACCCGGCGCGAGCAACGGTGTCAACGCGGCCAAATGCTCGTCGGTGGCAGCACCCGCCGGCAACATCAACCACACTACGCGCGGCGGGGTCAGCATCGCCACCAAATCGGCCAACTCTTCCGCCGCGATCAAATCGTGCTCAGCCGCCAATTCACGCGCTTTGGCAACGGTACGGTTATAGACAATCACCCGGTGGCCGCCGCGGCGCAAGCGAATCGCCATATTCGCGCCCATCCGGCCCAAACCGATTAATCCTACTTCCATCAGTCGCTCCTCAAGCTAACTATTGCGAGTGCAATCGATCATCCTTGCTAAGCATTATACTCCGGTCTGATGACGACGCGAGGGCAATGCGGTATGCTGATTGGCGTTACGCAGGGTCATGGCGCTCGCGGATACCAACATCTGGGCCGTTGCGACACAACGTCTGGCTTGGCAACGTCTCTACTATAAAGAATGATCCCTATTACTTCGGAGGTTATGTATGTCAAACATCCCCAACCATCAACCGCCTCGCCCTCCGGCTGGCCGCCCGCCCTACACCGGCGAGACGCTGGTGATGCGACGGATCGAGCATAAAGGCGCTCGCCAAAGCCCGCCACTGCCACCGCAGGCTACGCCGCCACGTCGCGCCACACCCAAGCGGCGGCGCTGGTCAATGAGTTGGATCGGGCTGGGGATAGTGGCAATCGTTGCGCTAGCGCTGGGGTTTGGCTACTGGCAAATCCACCGGCTGGCGCAACGGATCGTGGTTACCGACCCGCGCGGGCCGGTCATCACCTCGCCATTATTGGGAGCGAATATCTTGGTGATTGGGGTTGACATCCGGCGTGACCGTCCCGAAGAGGGGATACGCAGCGACACGTTGATGCTCGTGCGGCTCGATGGTATTGGGGGATGGGCTAACCTGCTTTCGATCCCGCGCGATACACAGGTTGATCTGCCCAACCGTGGCCCTAGCAAGATCAATGCCGCCTACGCTTACGGCTACTACCACTCAACCGAACTCTACGGCGACGGTATAAGCCCGGAACAGGGCGGGATGGCGTTCGCCGCCGACATAGTCAGCCGGTTTCTCAACTTCGAGCAACGCGGTATGCGGGTCGATCACGTGGTGCAGATCGATTTTGACGGCTTTGCCGCCTTGATTGACGCCCTCGGCGGGATTACGATCGACGTGCCGCGCCGGATCGTCGATAACGCCTATCCCACCCCCGACTACGGCGTCATGCAAGTCGTCTTTGAACCCGGCCCGCAACGGATGGATGGCGCGCGGGCCTTGATCTACGCCCGCACGCGCCACGCCGATAACGACTTTGGCCGCACCGAACGGCAACAACAGGTTGTACAAGCGATCGTGAATGAGATCCAGCAACGCAACTGGTTTGAGCGGATGCTGCTGTTGCCGCACCTGCTCGATGCCGTCACCCAAACTGGCGATACGCCGGCAATTCTGACCACCCTGCCGCTTGCCAACTTCGACACTCTACTGGCAATGGGCCGGCTGGCCGCCAACCTTGATCCGGCGCTGATCGGGCGCTACCGGATCGAACCGGGCAGCGTCGCGGTGCAAGAGAACGGCACCAACCTGATCTGGGATGCCAGCGATGTAGCGGCGCTGGTCAATCGCTGGCTGACGCCGCCGGGAGAGGCGAGCGAGCAAGCGCGGGTGCAGGTGCTCAATGGGGCCGGCGTGGTTGGGTTAGCCCGCCGCACCAGCGAAGAGCTGAGCGCCAACGGCTTTACGGTGCTCGCCCCTGCTGACGCGCCGCCGGGAGACTACCCGCGCACGGTGGTGTATCAAGCCGGCAACGTCCCCTTCACCGCTCGCCGGCTGGCCCAAATGCTCGGCGCTGAGGTGATTGTTGGTAAACCGGCAGCAGTGTATAGCGAGGCAGAGATTGTGGTCATCTTGGGCCGCGATCGCACGCCGTGAAGTCAGAGAGTGGGGAATAGGGAGCAGGGAGCAGGGCAGGTAGCATTATGATGCACTCATCCCAATCCTTATTCCCTCACGCTTACCCCTCCTCCAAAGTCGAGAGAATGCGGTGCGCGCGTACAGCCAGCCAGAGCGCAAAATGCTCCTCGGCGTTGTCGAGATCCATCCCGCTAATCTCTTTGATGCGCTCGATGCGGTAGAGCAACGTATTGCGGTGAACGTGCAACGCTTCGGAAGTGGCGCGCAGATTGCCGAGGTGGTTGAAATAGGCTTCGAGCGTCTTGATCAGATCGGCGTGCTGGCGTTTATCATACTCGGCAAGGCTGGCGAGCGTCTCGCGGTAGAACGACCACAGCTCCGGCGTCTCGCGCAAGCGGATGAGCAAGCGGTAGACGCCTAAATCGCCAAACGCAAGCACGCGATCGTTCCCGAAAATCTGGCGGCCAAGGCTGAGAGCCTGTTCGGCTTCTTCGAGCGTGCGCCGCCATTCCGAGAGATGGGCTGCCGGCATGCCAACGGCCAGTACGATATTCGGATGGTCGAGCAACAAACGCTCACGCAACTGCTCGGCCACCTCGCGCGCCCGGCTGACGGTCGGCGAGGGCAACATACAGAGCACATTGCTCTCGCGTCGCGAGATAGGCGCATTGATATTCAGCCGCTTCAGCTCATTCTGAATATTTGCCGCTGCCCGTCCTAACGTCGCCGCACTGGCACCATCGATATGCACCAGCACTGCCGTATGGGACGTCGTAAGGGTATAGCCCAATTCTTGGCCACGCTGGATCGCTGCGGCCATATCGGCAGGCGGCCCAGCCAGAATACTGGCGATAAAATCGCCGCGCAACCGCTCTTCGACAGCCTGCACCGCCTGTTCTTTAGCCAATTCGAGCGCCAATGCCAACGCACCGCGCTGCACCGCCGTGCGATCCCATGGATCAAGCGTCGCGCCGGCAATCGCGACATAGCCGGTTGGCACACTGCTATTGCCAATCGGCTCGACCCAGATTTGCTGGTTGAGCAAACTCGTCTCACCGCGACCAGAGGGCCGCAGCGCCTGCAAAGCCAGCCGGGCCTGCCCGCGCCCGCGCTGCGCCCGAATCACGCCATTCGGCGCATAACAGGCCACACTCTGGCCGGTGCGCTCGTGCAGAATATCGAGCAAGCCGCCAATCCCGCCGCCTTGCAATGAACGCTGGGTCAGCAAATCGTAGAGCTGGGCGGCCCGCCGCTCGAACTGGGCTTCATAATCGGTAATCAGGCGCGTGATCTCACGCTCGACCTCGCGCAGATCGACCCCATCGGGCAAATGCAACAACGGCAGCCGGGCCTCTTCCGCCGCTTGCTGATCTTCGGGTGTGATCACGCCCAACGCAGCAACGCCGGCAATCGGCACCGGCGCCTGCGCCAAGCGACGCACCAACACCGCTAATGTTAACCGCGCATCGAGTGCGCGCGCCGCTTCAACCGATAGCAAGGCAAGTTCACCACCGCGAAGTTCGGCAAAGGCCGGCAACGTAGCGCGGAGGGTGGCAATCCAACTAACCTGACGCCCCAAGCCGGCAGCGCCAGCGACGACCGCAGTGCCCTCCGGCAACGCTAGTCGCACAACATCGCGAACGGTGATGGTTACCATACTAATGCATCACAAATCGTGATCACCGAAGTTGACCGTATTATACATTGTTCTGGTGATCAACGGCGCACGTCCCTCTTGACAACCGCTTGTCACATCTGCTATAATCTCGCTCACAACATTTTTTTATACAACTATTTTGTTGACAACGAAGTTATCCAAATGCCTATGACGCCATCCGGCACCGAGCAGCACCGTATGATCCAAGAAGTTTACGTCTTACTGGATGATGGTGACCGCCGTCTGCTGCGCCAATTCCAGCTCAACCCTACCCAGTACGCGGCGCTGCTGCTGCTGGCTGAACATCATGGCGTGCGGCTGTCGGATCTGAGCGTCCATCTGTTGATTGACAAGAGCAGTATGACCCGTCTGATTGACCGCCTTAGCTCTCTCGGTTTGGTTGAGCGTATCGCTGATCCGAGTGACCGGCGCGTGCAACGGATCGGGTTAACGGCGCATGGCCGCGCCCACTTAGCCAAGGTGCATGCTGCGCATAGCGAATCACTCGCGCGCCGGTGGGCGGTGCTTGATGGGGCTGAACGTGAATTGCTCACTCGCTTGCTGCTCAAGCTCCGGCGCGAATTGACGATCATCCAACATGAGAGTGAAGGAGGTGCGATATCGAGCGATAGCGATTGATTGTCCCATCTCATCACCATCGTTTCGACGGTATAGTTCCTAATTATTTGGGCATTGTTGCCCCAGCCAAAGGAGAAACGTGTGAAGCGCCTGTCGTTTGCACTGTTCGCGTTGCTGACCCTGTTCGCCACCCTCCTCGCTGCTTGCGGCCAACCCACTCCCGCCGCCCAACCCACGACTGCTCCTGCTCAAGCTACGACTGCGCCGGCCCAACCTGCCGCCGGCGGCATGGCCATTACCGGCACTGTCACGCTCTGGCATGCCTATGGCACCGGCAGCGCCGAGGAGAAGGCGATCAATATGTTGATTGATCGCGCCCGCGCCGCCTACCCGCAGGCCACCATCAATGTGCTGCAAATCCCCTTCGATCAGATTTTCAATAAGTTCAATAACGAGGTCTCGTCGGGCGGCGGCCCCGATATGTTCATTGCGCCGAATGATAGCCTTGGCAGCCAGATCCGCGCTGGGGTGCTGGCCGATCTGAGCGAATATCAGAGCATGTTGACCGATGCCGCGCCGACCGGCGTGGCCGGTATGTCACTCAACGGCAAACTGTACGGCATCCCTGAGTCGTTTAAGGCGGTGGCGCTCTACTACAACAAGAGCAAGATCACTAACCCGCCAGCGACCACCGATGAGCTGCTGGCACTGGTTAAAGAGGGCAAAACGCTGGTGCTCAACCAAAATGCCTACCACAATTTTGGCTGGTTGCAGGCGTTTGGCGGCCGGTTGATGGATGACAACGGCAAGTGCACTGCCGATCAGGCCGGCGGCTCTGAGTGGTTTGCCTACCTCAAGGCGCTGAAGGAAGTGCCGACTGTCACCTTCTCGACCGACGGCGGCCAAGCTGACTCGCTGTTCAAAGACGGCAAGGCCGACATGATCATTAACGGCCCGTGGGTGCTGGGTGACTACCGCGCCGTGCTGGGCGACAACCTCGGCGTCGCGCCGATGCCGGGAGCCGTTAATCCGGCTGGCCCGCTCACCGGCGTCGATGGCTTCTACGTCAGCATCAACAGCCAGAACGTGGCCGGCGCGGTGGCGTTGGCGATGTTCCTGACCAACCCCGAATCGATGAAGATCTACGTCGATGAGGCCGGCCACGTGCCAGTGAGCACCAAGGTGCAGATCAGCGATCCGCTGGTGCAGGCCTTCGCGCAGGCGTCGGCGACCGGCGTGCCGCGACCGCAGATCCCCGAACTCGACAACTACTGGGGCCCGTTCGGCGATGCAATGACTAAGGTACTCGACGGCGGCGCTGATCCCAAGGCTGCTATCACCGAAGCCTGCGCGCTGATGAATACCGCTAACGGCAAGTAATCCGTTTAACCGCCTGCCAGACCCTCAACGGGGAGGGTCTGGCAGTGTTATCATACGCAATACCTGAACGTTCCAACCGCAGGGGAGGAAGCCGCATGGCAACCACAAATCCAGAGCTGGCCTCGCCAACGGCGCGAGCGCCGCGCTCAGCTCTGTACGAGGGGTGGAAACAACTGCGCACCCCGATTGTCTATCTGCTGCCAGCGCTGGTGATTATGCTGGTCGTCACCTTTTACCCGCTGGCGTTTCAAGTCTGGATGTCGTTTACCGACTATGGCGTGATCAAAGAAGAGGGGAAACAGACGCTCAACCCCTTTGGTCCCGGCGGCACGACCCCGCCCAATTACCGGCCGGCCCAGTTTGTCGGTTTTAAGAACTATCTTGATATTATTACCAATAACCCGCAATTTGTCGCTCGCCTTGGCGGTAACTTCGATTTTTGGCGCTTACTGGCCTTCAACTTGTGGTGGACGTTCTCGAATGTCGGGTTTCACGTCGCGCTGGGCATTATTATCGCTGTCGTGTTGAACGTGGACGGGCTGTGGGGACGCAAAATCTATCGAGCCATTTACATTTTACCGATGGTATTGCCGAATATCGTGGTCGCCACGGTCTGGCGCAATATGTTTGATGACCAGTACGGTTCGATCAATCAGTTGATTAATCTCTTCATCACGCCGTTTGGGCTTGATCCGGTGCAAATTCGCTGGTTCAACCAGATTCAGGACCCTATCCCCGGCATTGGCCTGCCGCTCAGCTATTATGCGATGTTGATTGCCAATATCTGGTTGGGTTGGCCATTTATGACCATCGTGGCCACCGGTGCGCTGCAATCGATCCCGAAAGAGATGTACGAGGCAGCCAGCATTGATGGCGCGACCGGGATGCAGCAGTTCTGGCGGATCACGCTGCCGCTGCTGCGTCCAGCGATGGTACCGGCGGCGATGGTTGGCATTGTCACCACCTTCAACCTTTTCCACGTGATCTACTTTATGAGCGGCGGCGGGCCGCTCGGTCGCACCGAGATTATGGTGACGCAGGCGTTTAAGTTGATCAACGTCAACCAACTCTATGGGGTTGCCGCCGCATTTTCGGTCATTATTGCGCTGGTGCTGATCCCGATCTTCTTGATTACCAACAAGATTTCGCGCGCCACGGAGAGCTACGATGTCTAGTGTGACCGCTCAGCGCCGTTCAGGCAGCACCGCCGCCGGCCGCCGCTTGCAATGGTGGCAGCAATTGGTGTTGCAAGCGATTTGCCTGTTCATCGCCGCGACCGTGCTCTTTCCGGTGCTCTGGATTATGAGCATGTCGCTCGATCCGCGCAACATTTCGCGCCCCACCGAACTGAATCTGATTCCCCCCGGTGCGTCGCTGCAAGCCTATTTACAGGTGCTCGATCGTCCGACCGCCAACCCAGTGACGTTCGCCGAACTGGCGTTTAATAGCCTGCGTCTCGCTGGCGGAGTGTCGGCCTTTGCCCTCCTCATCGGCGTCAGCGCGGCGTATGCTTTTTCGCGCTTCAAGTTTCCCGGCCGGCAGTTTATGATGATTGCGGTGCTAGCGATCACCGTCTTGCCCAGTGTGGCGACGATTGCGCCGCTCTTTGCGCTGCTCAATAGCATTCGCATCAGTAGCGCGATTATGAGTATTGTGCTCATTCTCGCCGGCCTGATGCTGCTCGGTCTCACCCTGTTTGCGGTGGTGCCGGCGATCCGGATTGGCTCGGCGGGGCCGGGCAACTACTTCTTCGGCGCGGTAGGGTTGGTCATTAGCCTTGGCTTGATCTACGGCGGCCTCGCCCCAGCCCGCAGCGAAGTCTTTGTGTTGCGCAATTCGCTGCTTGGGGTCGGGATTGCGATGGTGTCGGGGGCCTTGCCGTTTGCGATTTGGAACCTGAAGGGCTACCTCGACACGATTCCCAAAGAGCTGGAAGAGGCGGCGATTATTGATGGCGCATCGCCGAATCAGGTCTTCTTCCAGATCGTGTTGCCGCTGGCGACGCCGGCACTGGCCGTCACCGGGTTTCTTGGCTTTACCGGCGGCTGGACTGAGTTCTTCCTGTCATGGCAGTTCCTGACCGATCCCAAAGATTTTACGCTGGCGATGTCGCTCTATAACATGACCGGTCAGTACGCCGGACAAATCCCGTGGTCGCGCTTCGCTGCCTTTTCGATTTTGCTGTCGTTGCCGGTAGCGATCGTTTACCTGTTGTTGCAGCGGTATATCATCGGCGGCCTGACATTGGGCGGGGTCAAAGGGTGATGTGATTGCATTGCGGAGCCGCACGGCTGTGCGGCTCCGCAATACCGTTCGGCGATACAACATGTCGAGCCGCACGGCTGTGCGGCTCCAACCATCATCGTAATCCCCAAAGGATCGTTCACCGTGGAACAGATTCACGTCTCTGCCGACTTCATTTTTGGCACGATGGCCACCGATAGCCGCCGGTTGGGGTATGTGCGGGCCGAAATGGCCGGTATTTCCCACCGCTACCGCATGGAACCGGCGGTGCCGCGATCCGGCGAACCGGTGCGGCTGTTCGTCACCCTCGGCCCGTCAATCACCACCGATCGGGTCAGCGTCTACTACACGACCGATGGCAGCGAACCAGACGGGCACCGCGGCCAACCCGCGCCGGGGAGTGCCGTGGCGCAGGGGCATCGCCTTGCCAGCCACTGGGATACGCTGCTGTGGAGCTATATGGAAGAGTGGGCGATCGATCTGCCGCCGCAACCGTCCGGCGCCGTCGTGCGTTACCGGATCGAGGCTTGGCTGAGCAAAGGCGAGGGGTCGCTCTGGTATAGCGAAGTAATCGGCGCGACCGAAGGCGATGGTAGCGTGCTTGGCCATCCCGGCCCCGGTGATCACCACCTGCGCGAAATGGGGGCCGAGTTCAACCTAACCTTTTTCCGCCGTCCGCGCACCTGCGCCTACCGGGTTGGCGACGAAGGCGCACCGGCATGGCTTGATGAAGCCATCATCTACCACGTCTTTATTGACCGGTTTCATCCCGGCCCCGACCGCCAATTTGCCCACCCGCCTACGCCGATGGGCATCTACGGCGGCGCTCTGGCCGGCGTGACCGCTCATCTCGATTACATTGCCAGCTTGGGCACGACCGCGATCTGGCTCTCGCCGCTCTTCCCTTCGCCATCGCACCACGGCTACAATGCCACCGATTACTACAGCGTCGAACCGCGGATGGGGACACTAGCTGATCTGCATACGCTGATCGCCGCTGCCCACGATCGCGGGATGCGGGTGATCTTTGACTACACCGCCAATCACTTTTCGAGCCGGCACCCGATCTTCCATCGTGCCATCAACGATCCAAGCAGTCCGGAACGGGATTGGTTCATCTTTACGCAGTATCCAGACCAGTATGTGTCGTTCTTTGGCGTCGCCGAACTACCGCAGCTTGACCTTGATCATCCGCCGGCGCGCCAGTTTATGATCGACGCGGCGCGCTACTGGCTCGAACAGGGGGTTGACGGCTACCGGCTCGACTACACGATCGGCCCCTCACACGATTTTTGGACGGCTTTTCGCGCTGCGATGCGGGCGATCAAAACCGACTGTGTGTTGTTGGGCGAAGCGGTTGACACGGCTGAGGTATTGCGGTCGTATGTTGGTCGGCTCGACGGTTGTCTTGACTTTCTGCTCTTGCAAGCCATCCGGCGCTTTTTCGCCTTTGATGAGATTAGCGCCAGTACGTTCGCTATCTTCCTCAACCGACATCTGGCTTACTTCCCGCCCGGCTTTGCTCTGCCCAGCTTCCTCGACAACCACGATATGAACCGCTTCTTGTGGGTGGCGCGCGGCGATACCCGCCGGTTGCGGCTCGCCGCCCTCTGCCAATACACGCTGCCCCACCCGCCAGTGCTTTATTATGGCACCGAAGTCGGACTAAGCCAACGGCTCGACGTGCGCCATGCCGACGGCAGCGGCCACCCCGAAGAGTCACGCTTGCCGATGCTATGGGGTGACGATCAGGATCGCGACCTGTTGCAGTTTTACCGGCAATTGGGCGCGCTGCGCCGGGCAACGACCGCCATCTGGCGCGGCGAGCGCGTCTTTACCCACATCGACGACCAGCACCGCCAATTAGCCTATACCTGCACCGCCAACGGCGCAACGTGGCTGGTTGCACTCAACAACGCACCCCACACCGGTGCAATCCCATTGCCGGCTGGCCGCTGGGAGGTTGCACTAGCAACGCAGACCGCTGATACTATCGCCGGTAACGTGATCTTGCCGGCGTATGGCGGCGCTGTCTTACGCCGCCAAGCATAGTGTCGATACCGCGGCGCAGAGGAGCGCAGAGAGAAGCCGTTTTCCAAAGCGCTGCGTTCCCTGCACCCTCAGCGGTGAAGGTCGTTCCGGCACAGGGGCATGATTCGCAGCGTTTGCGCATTCGCCGGCCATCCGGTATACTATTGCTTCGGTGTAGGAATCACGGCATTGCCGCTGCTCAGGGGCGCACCAAATCTGTTGCGAAGGAGGTGATGAGGGAGGATCGCGGGTACGACCATAGAGCCGGGCGTCGCCCCCCGCCAACCCACGGTTCTGTGCCGCATGCCGGTTGCCGTTCCGCCGATCTAGCAGCGCTATGCGAGTTGAACGTCGTGAAGGCGAAACCGTTGAGCAACTGATTCGCCGTTTCAATAAAGGTGTCGTCGCCGAGCGGATCACCAAGACCTATCGCGAGAAGATGCACTTCGTCTCGAAGAGCGAGCAGCGCAAAGAGAAGCGCCGCCGCGCTGAGCGCAATCGCCGCAAGAAGCTGGCCAAAGCTGCTTCGCTGGGAATGTAGCATGCGTATTGCTGATGGCACGATGCGCGATTATGATGTTGCGTATTGTGCCATCGGTTATCTTTGCGGAAATGGCGCTTGGGCAAGATAGCGGCGCGCAATGCCGTGCGCTAGCCCGCCGCTGGTCACACCAATCACAGTGACTTCGATCTGGAGCAAGGGCTAGTTGCGCCACCTCGCCCCAGATCAGCAACCACTATATCATCCAGATGGAATAATGTCTTATGTTCGATAAACTGGCTGCCGTCGCCGCGCGCTACGATGAACTCACCGAATTGATGGCACAGCCTGAGGTGGTGACCAACGTCACGCTCTTGCAGCAGTATGCCCGCGAACAGCGCGAATTGGAAGATGTGGTCGCTGCGTACCGGGACTATCAGGCGACGGTACGCGCGATTGATGAAGCCGAGGCGATGCTGGGCGAGAGCGACCCCGAATTGCGCACGTTGGCTCAAGAAGAGCTTGAGACGCAGCGCAAACGGTTGGCCGAACTCGAAGAGCAACTCAAGCTGTTGCTGCTGCCGCGCGATCCCAACGACTCGAAAGATGTGGTGATGGAGATCCGGCAGGGTGAAGGCGGTGATGAAGCCGCGCTCTTTGCCGCCGACCTCTTCCGCATGTACACCCGCTTTGCCGAGTCGAAGGGGTGGAAGGTAGAAGTTGACAGCATCACCGAAAACGGCATCGGCGGCATCAAAGAAGTGATTTTCCAGATCCACGGCGAAGGCGCGTACAGCCAATTAAAGTACGAGGGTGGCGTCCACCGGGTGCAGCGCGTGCCCGCCACCGAAGCCCGTGGCCGGATTCACACCTCGACCGCAACGGTGGCTGTGCTGCCCGAAGTCGAAGAGGCCGAGATCGAGGTGAAGCCGGAAGATTTGCGCATCGATGTCTTCCGCAGCGCCGGCCATGGCGGCCAAGGCGTCAATACCACCGACTCGGCGGTGCGCATTGTCTACAAGCCCGGCACCCCCGAAGAGATTGTCGTCACCTGCCAAGACGGTCGCTCGCAGATCCAAAACCGCGAACGGGCGATGACCGTGTTGCGCGCTCGCCTCTATGCTCGCGAACAAGAGAAACGGCAGCGCGAGATTGGCGCCTCTCGCCTTGCGCAGGTCGGCAGCGGCGAACGGGCCGAAAAGATCCGCACCTACAACTTCCCCCAAGACCGGATCACCGATCACCGGATTGGTCAGAACTTCTCGAACCTGCCGGCAGTGCTGAACGGCGAACTCGACAAGATTATCGAGGCGCTGATCGTCTACGACAACGCCGAACGGCTGCGCGCCAGCGGGATTACGAATTGAGGTGGCTGGCTAAAAAAGGAAGAGGCATGGAAGAGTCTACCACAAATCTCAATGAGTCTTCGGCGACCTATACCCGAAACACAGTCATACCTTCTTTTTTAGTCAGCCCCTGCTCAAAAGAATTCCGATCGACGAAACCGCAATAGATCCGCATCTTCCCACACTATGATACACTCATCCCAATGGTGAAATTTGGGTGGGTGATGCTCTCGCATGGTTGCGTTCACTTGCATCCGAGAGGGAGTTTATTCATTTGTGGATTTTCTGAAATTATCGCTGACATCAAACTTCCTGCATCGCGATACTTCGCCGGATGTCGCTGGTTGATCTGGCATTATAAAAACAAGGCTAATCTCGGTTCAGACTAGGGACGTTCCCACGAAAGCACCATTCATCTTAGACAGAGTAAAAACTTTACGTTTAAAACGAGCAGGACAACTTTTCGAGCTGCTTGTCAAGCTCATCCTCCAAGAGATAGGTTTAGCGTGCGAATCACGTACAATTCATATTCTAGTACCCCACTATCCTGATGTGCAAATTTCTTATGAACTTGATCTCGTTTTTTCACGCTATCACACGATCGTCGCCAAAGAAACCAGATTTATCAACCCTAATAAAATTATAGGATCCATCAAAACAACGAGTAAAGGTTGCCAGGAAGAAATATTGCGGTTGTAACCATTTTCTTACACGATGCACAAAGAGCCAGAATCAGAAATAATGATTTTGGCATCAATTCAACATTTAGAAGCAACCACTTTCTGGGCTACACTATTGCGTTAAATCAGTTAGACGGAGTGTATTGTGTAGATTCCGAGACAGTGTTCAGTGATCGTCTACGCCCTTATATCAGTGATTTTCAGTCATTTTTGACCAAGGATTTGTGGCAGCTCTCGCGGTGAACCATACCACAATAACTAGCGAATAATAGCCATTGGTCATTTACACTGGTTCACTGATCAGATACGATTGCTCCACGAACGCTCCCGCACCCACACCCCGCAACATCCGCTACAATACTATCTAACATCGTTCCTACGAGCGGGAGAAAGGCTATGCTCACGCCGGCGCTCGCGACTTTTATTGAACGCATGCCCAAAATCGAGCTGCATCTGCACCTCGAAGGTGCAGTCGCGCCGCGCACGTTTCTCGAGCTGAACCAACGCAACGGCATTCCGCTGCCCGTGCGCAGCGAGCAAGAATTGGCCGCCCTCTTTCACTACGATGATTTTCACGCTTTTTTGGGCGCATTTATGGCGCTGGCTGCGACCATCGTGCATGGCGAGGATTTTGAGCTGCTCGCGTTCGAGCTAGGGATGGAGCTAGCGGCGCAGCATGTTGTCTACGCCGAAGTGATGCTCTCACCGATGCAGCACGTGCGGCGCGGAGTTGATTTGCGCGAGGCGCTGGCCGGCACTGCCGCCGGCTTTGCGCGCGCGGCCCAGTATGGCGGGCCGCGCGTGGGGCTGGTGCTCGATTATGGTCGCCAATACGGCGCTGCGGCGGCATGGCCTATTCTCGAAACGGCGATTGCTTGCCGCTCGATCGGGGTGGTTGGCTGGTCGATTGGCGGCAATGAAATTGGTCATCCGCCCGAAGAGTTTATCGAACTATTTACCGCCGCCCGTGTCGCCGGTCTTGGCGTGATGGCCCATGCCGGCGAGGTGGTTGGCCCGGCCAGCGTCTGGGGCGCGATTGATGTGCTGGAAGTGAGCCGGATCGGTCACGGGATTCGCAGCGTAGATGATCCGGCGCTGCTGGCCGCCCTCGCCGTGCGCGGGATCGTGCTCGATGTCTGCCCAAGCAGCAATATTCGCACCAAAGCCATCACCGCATGGCCAGCCCACCCGCTGCGCCAGCTCTACGATGCCGGCGTACCAGTGACGATCAATTCCGATGACCCCACCTTCTTCGAGACCACCATCACCGAAGAGTTTCGCCGCGCTGCGCATTACCTCGGCTTTACCGCCGCCGATTTCTGCGCAATGACCCGCACCGCCGCCCAAGCGACCTTCTTGCCGTTTGCCGAACGCGCAGCACTGCTCGCTACCGTCGAACAATCGCTACACCAATTGCGCACTGAGCTGGGAGTATAGGCAGTTGCCGGCGAAACGGTCAGAATATGCTACAATACCCTATATCTCCGGCAGCGCCAGTCGATTGCAATGCCCGTCTGTCTTGCGCGATACGTATGCAATGAGGTTGCCTGTGACGCAGAATGGCTCAGACCGCCCGGTTGTGCTGGAAGCCCGCGGTATCACCAAACGCTTTCCCGGTGTTGTCGCTAATGATAATGTGTCGCTGAAGCTGTATAAGGGTGAAGTGTTGGCGCTGCTCGGCGAGAACGGCGCTGGCAAATCCACCCTGATGAACATCCTCTACGGGTTGTATCATCAAGACGAAGGCGAGATCTTTGTCAAAGGCGAACCCATTCGCATCAGCAATCCGCATGAGTCGATTGCGCGCGGCATCGGCATGGTTCACCAACACTTTCAGCTCGTACCGGTAATGACCGTCACCGAGAATATTATTCTCGGCAACGAAGTGACCAACGGCCCCTTCCTCAACCGCAAACAGGCTGCCGAACGCATCCGCGCCATTTCTGAGCAGTATGGCCTGCCGGTTGACCCCAACGCCCTTGTGGCCGATCTTGACGTTGGCGCGCAGCAGCGGGTTGAAATTATCAAGGCGCTCTACCGCAACGCCGATATTCTGATCCTCGATGAGCCGACCGCCGTGCTGACCCCGCAAGAGGCCGACGATCTGGTGCGGGTGATGCGCACCCTGACGGCGCAAGGAACTTCGATCATCTTTATTACCCACAAGCTGCGCGAAGTCTTAGAGGTTGCCGACCGGATCATCGTGTTGCGCGGCGGCAAAGTGGTCGGCGAGACCACGCCGGCGCAAGCGACCGAAGCTAGTCTGGCGGCGATGATGGTTGGGCGCGAAGTGATTTTGAAGGTCGAGAAACAGCCGGCCCGCCCCGGCGCGCCGGTGCTCGAAGTGCGCGGTTTGCAAGTCCGTGACGATCGCCGGCTGTTGGCCGTCAAAGGCATTGATCTTGAGGTGCGCGCCGGTGAGATTCTCGGCATCGCCGGTGTGCAAGGCAACGGCCAGACCGAGCTGGTTGCGGCGCTAACCGGCTTGCGCCCCAGCGAGGCCGGTACGGTGCGGATCGCCGGCGTTGACGCCAGCAACGCCACCCCGCGCCAGATCAGCGAGTTGGGGGTGGCCCACATTCCCGAAGACCGCCAGCGCGACGGGTTGGTGACATCGTACCCGCTCACCGATAATTCGGTGCTAGAATTGTACTACCTGCTGCCGTTCGCCCGCGGGATCGTGCGCGACGAGCAGGCGATCAACAAGCATTGCACCCGCTTGGTGGCCGAGTTTGATGTGCGCACGCCGAGCATTCACGCGCCGACTAGTTCGCTCAGCGGCGGCAACCAGCAGAAGCTGATCGTCGCCCGCGAGTTTACCCGCCCGCTCAAACTGTTGATTGCCTCGCAACCGACCCGTGGCATCGACGTCGGTTCGATTGAGTTCATTCACAACCAGATCGTGAAAAAGCGCGACGAGGGTGTAGCCGTATTGCTGGTCTCAGCCGAGCTTGATGAAATTTTATCGCTCGCCGACCGGATCGCCGTGATGTACCACGGCCAGATTGTGGCCACAGTCAAGAACGGCGAACTCTCGCGGGAAGAGTTGGGCCTCTTGATGGCCGGCGCGAAGCTCGATCGCGCAGTGCCGGTGGAAGCGTAATGAATGCGCTGGCGAGCCGTCGCCCCCTGTCATTACGAGCTGAGCGGGTAGGGTCCGAGCAACGCTCGGCCCGCTGCGCGGCGACGCAATCTCCCACGACAGAGGGAACGATGCCTTGAGCGGGTCGTCTTTTGCACGAGCAGGAGATTGCTTCGGGCGTTGCGCGCCCGCGCAATAACAGATTGGCGTCAGCGCGCGCCGCGCCCGCGCAATGACAGACTGGTTAAGCGATAAGGGAGAAAAGCATGGCGCAAGCAGCCACTGAAGCGGGGGTTCGCCCCTCGGCGCTCCGCCAAGTATGGGATCGCTGGTCAGGCATCCTCGTGCCAATACTGGCCGTTTTTAGCGCACTGGTCGTTGGCGCATTCATCATCGGCATTACCGGCACCGATTGGCAAGCCGCCTATATCGGCTTGTGGGAAGGCGCGTTCGGTTCGCCGCGCGCGATCGCCGACACCGTGGTGCGCTCGACGCCGTTTATCATCTGCGGCTTAGCAGTAGCGCTCGCCTTTAAGGCCGGGTTGTTCAACATCGGCGCGGAAGGGCAACTGTACGCCGGCGCAGTCGCAGCGGTCGTCATTGGCACCACGTTACAAATGCCGGCTATCTTTCACCTTCCGGCCACGCTGATTGCTGGCGCGCTCGGCGGGGCGGCGTGGGCGGCGATTGCCGGCTTTCTCAAGGCGCGTACCGGCGCGCACGAAGTGATTAATACGATCATGCTCAACTATATCGCGTTACGCATGACCGACTGGCTGATCCGCAGCAAGACGCCATATATCCTCGGCGATCCTGCCGATACCACTGGCGCCCGATCGCGGCTGATCGCCGATACAGCCCGCTTGCCCGGCATCCAGGTGGGCAGCTCGACCATTTTACACCTTGGCATTCTGCTTGCGATCGTGCTGGTCTTCGTGATCGCATGGCTGCTCTACCGCACGACCCTCGGCTTCGAGATGCGCACCGCCGGCACCAACCCGAACGCCGCTCGCTACGCCGGAATCAGCGTGCCGCGCACGATCGTGCTGGCAATGGCGTTTGCTGGCGGGTTGGCCGGAGTGGCCGGTGCGATTGAAGTGAGCGGTGTACGCGGTTCGCTCAGCGCCGATTTCTTTTCCGGTCTTGGCTTCGACGCAATTGCTGTTGCCCTGCTCGCTCGCGCCAACCCGGTGGGGATTATCTTTTCGGGATTACTCTGGGGCAGTTTGCTCACTGGCGCGCGCTTGATGCAAGTGCGGGCCAGCCTATCGATCGATGTGATCAAGATTGTCCAAGCCTTGATCATTATGTTCGTCGCTGCCGACCAGATTGTCCGCTTTATTTATCGCCTGCCCAAACGCAAAGCGGGCGAAGAGACCCAACTCTCGAAGGGATGGGGCGGGTAAGAGTGCGGCAATGCCAAGGTGCATCAGGATATCAGGCTAACGGATTTGTACTCTCACACCAGTTTCGCGTTGTTCTTATCGCCAACGACGGCGCTCAGATGAGCGCCGTTGTCTGCCTTGCTGTTCAGGTGATTATGGACGACATCATGATTCAACACCGGCCGGCCAAACCGGCTGCCGAAGAACGGATGGCCGAGATTATCTTGCCGCATCAAACGAACGGCTACGGCACCATGTTCGGCGGCGATGTCATGGCATTGATGGATAAAGCCGCCGCCATCGCGGCCTTGCGGTTCTGCCGGCTGCCAGTCGTCACTGCCTCAACTGAACGGATCGATTTTCGCACCCCGATTGGACAAGGCGAGATTGTTGAAGCCTTTTCGCGGGTGATCTATGTCGGGCGCAGCTCGATGGTAGTGCGCGTGCGACTCTTCGCCGAACACCCGCTGATCGGCGATCGTCGCCTCTGCACGACCGGCTATTTCAGCATGGTTGCGATTAACCGTGAAGGCGGGCCATCGCCAACGGTACCGCAACTGCTCTTGCTTGATGACGAAGCCCGCGCCGAACATGCCGTCGGCGCCGAGATTCACGCCGCGATCGCGGCCCGCCGCAATACAGGACGACCATGATCGACGAATCACTCTTTCGCCAAACCATGAGTCATTTCGCTTCGGGGGTAACCGTCGTCACGACCGCCCACGAAAGCCGCTTGGCCGGCTTGACCGTGAGTTCGTTCGCCTCGCTGTCGTTGCGCCCGCCACTGGTACTGATCTGTATCGATCATGCGGCAACCAGCCACGATGTGATCGCGGCTGCCGGCCAATTCGCGGTGAACATATTGGCTGAAGATCAAGAATATCTCTCGCGCCGCTTTGCGATGCATGATAGCGAGAAATTTGCCCCGCACAGCTACACCCTCTCGCCGCGCGGGTTGCCACTTCTGCACGGCGTGCTGGCCCAAATCGAGTGCCGGTTGCACAGTACCCTGACCGGCGGCGACCATACCATCTTCGTGGGTGAGGTAGTCGATGCGCGTGTCTTTGGGGGTCGGCCCCTGTTGTACTACCGGTCGGGATATCACCAGTTGGGGTGAGACGTCACGGCCACATTTGGCGTGGCGCGTTATGGAAGAGTGTAATGCTACGGTTATTGTGTGCGTTATTCGCCGGTCTCTTCGTCTTTACCGCCTGCGCCGGGGCTTCCCCGCCCAACAGTGTGCTGGCTGACGTGCCAACCCTGATGCCGACCCGACCAGCAACACCCTCAGCGTCTGCCGGTGACTGGCGCCCGCTGGCCGCCGGGATCGAATTGCGTCGTTTAGACACGCCCGGCGTGCCGGTGCAAGTGATTCGCGTCGATCCGGCCAAAGTGCGGTTCGTCGTGGGCTATGATCCTGCGGCACCACGTACCCTCAGCGCTTGGGCAGCGCAATACGGCGCGGTTGCCGCAATTAATGGCGGCTTTTTTGATGCGAACGGCGAACCAGTGGCGATGTTAATCAGCGATCAACGAGTCATTGGTCAGAGTTATGTCGATCAAGGTGGTATGTTTGCGATTGATGACGCCGGCGTACCACATCTCTGGTCGCTCGCTGACCAGCCCTACGACGGTACACCTTTTGTGCAAGCCATTCAGGGTTGGCCGCTGCTGGTGCGTCCGGGGAATAAAGCTGCCTATACTAGCGACGACGGCCAACGCGCGCGCCGGAGTGCGATTGCGCTCGATCGGGCCGGGCATGTGCTCTTGATTGTCGCTCCCGGCGCAACGTTTAGCCTTGCTGAATGGTCGCAATTTCTGGCCGGAGCTGATCTTGGCATCGAGATCGCGGTCAACCTTGACGGCGGCTCTTCTACCGGCCTCATCGCGCAAAGCGATCGAGGCGGCCTACGGATTGACTCGTTTGTCCCCCTCCCCTTTGCGCTGCTAGTACTCCCGCTTTGACAGGCTGTGATAGCAAGGGTAAGATGCAGGGAAGCGGCAGTGCGGCGCGCGGATAACAGGGGCATAGCAGCGCTATACCCGTACATGAAGGATTATTTAAAAGGGAATCTTTGTGCGGTATTGGAAATTATGGCTTGGGCTGATTATTAGCGCAATCTTCCTTGGGATTGCCCTCTATGGCCTCGATCTGGCCCATTTCTGGGAAGCGCTGCGCGAGGCGAATTATTGGTGGCTGCTTCCGGGAATCGCCGTCTATTTTGCCACCGTCTGGGTACGCACGTGGCGCTGGCAATCGATGCTCAACCATATCACGCCGGTACCGCTGCGTGAGCTCTTCCCCATTGTGGTCATTGGCTACATGGGCAACAATGTCTACCCAGCGCGCGCCGGTGAAGTATTGCGCAGCTATGTGCTGCGGCGCAACTGCGGCATCGCGATGAGCGCATCGCTGGCGACAGTGGTGCTTGAGCGGTTGTTTGACGGCTTGGTGATGCTGCTCTTTGTGGCGATCACGCTGCCCTTTGCCCCGCTGCCTACCGCATTTCGCACCCTTGTCATAGTATTTAGCGCCCTGTTCATTGTGGCGTTGATCGCATTCATCGCTTTAGCCGCCCACCCGCAACGCATGAGCCGGCTGTACGCCCTTGCCGTTGACCGGTTTGCGCCGCCGTTCCTCCGCCCGCGCATTCACGGTCTCTTTGACCGGTTTATTGCCGGGTTGCAATCGCTGCGCAGCCCGCGCGAAATGCTGGTTATTCTGCTGACCTCAACCCTGATCTGGCTCGGTGAAACGCTCAAATATTGGTTCGTGATGCACGCCTTTCCGTTTGAAGTCTCGTTTTTGGTCTTGATGCTGATGACCGCGGTGGTGAATCTCTTCACCACCATCCCTTCTACGCCGGGGTATATCGGCACCTTTGATGCGCCCGGCATTACGATCTTAACCCAGTTCGGCGTGACCCATGCGCTAGCCGCCGGCTATACGCTGGTGCTGCACGTGGCGCTATGGCTGCCGGTAACGCTGCTTGGCGCGTGGCATATGCTGCGCCAAAGCCTCACATGGCGCGATATGGATCGGGCGGCAGCGTTGCGTGAACAGGCAACGACGACAACAACTGAAGACACTTCTGTCACCCAGAAGGTGTTGCCATGAAGATTGCGATCGTCGGCGCCGGCATTGCCGGTCTGAGCGCTGCGTATGATCTCGCCGGACGCGGCCATGCGGTGACGGTCTATGAAGCCGGTGAGCAGGTGGGCGGGTTGGCGAGCGGTTTTCGTGATCCGGCGTGGCAATGGCCGCTCGAACGGTTTTACCATCACATTTTCACCACCGATCACACTATTATCGATCTGACCAACGAGATCGGCATGCGTGACCGGCTCTTCTTCCGCGCGCCGGTGACAGCGCAGTGGTGGCGCGGGCGCGGATATGCGCTCGATGGCGTGCTGCCAGTGTTGCGCTTCCCCGGCTTGCCCTTACTCGACCGGCTGCGCTTTGGCGTGAGCGCCTTTTACCTCAAGTTCATCACCAACAATTGGCAACGGCTCGAACAGGTGACGGCCACCGCGTGGACGGAACGCTATTCGGGGCGCAATGTGGCGCGGGTGATCTGGCATCCGCTACTCGAAGGTAAATTCGGCCCCCACGCCGATGAGGTCAATATGGCATGGCTGTGGGCGCGGCTGCGCGCGCGCAGCTTCAAGCTAGGGTATTTTCAAGGCGGCTTTCAAGCGTTTGCCGATGGGTTGTGCGCTGCTTGCGCGCAGCGCGGGGTACAGGTGTGGCGGCAAACGCCGGTGAAGGCCGTGACGCAGACAGAAACTGGTTGGCAGGTGATCGCCGGCGATCACCCTCCCGCTGATTACGACGCGCTGCTCGTTACCGGCGCGCCGGGATTGCTGGCGCGGCTGGTGCCCCATCTCCCGACCAGCTACCTTGGCCAACTGCGCCAGTTGCGCTCGATGGGGGCGGTCGTGATGACCATCGCCCTGCGCCAACCGCTCACCAACGGTATCTATTGGCTCAACCTGCCCAAAGATGAATTCCCATTTTTGGCGCTGGTTGAACACACCAACTTCATTGAACCGGAATATTACGGCGGCGACCGCCTGCTCTACTGCGGCGACTATCTCGATCCTGACCACGAGTATTTTCAGCTTACGCCAGAAGCGTTGCTCGAACGCTTCATGCCGGCCTTACGCCAAATCAACCCCGCCTTCCGCCGCGAGTGGGTGCGCGCGTACTGGCTGCACCGCGAAACCTACGCCCAACCGATTGTCCCGGTCAATCACAGCCGCAATATCCCGCCGATTGCCACCCCGCTGCTCGGCCTCTACTGGGCTAGTATGAGCCAAGTCTACCCGTGGGATCGCGGCACCAACTATGCGGTTGAATTGGGCCGGCGCGCAGCGCAGATCATACTCGCCCGCCCGCACCCAACGGCGCAACCGGTACCTTCCGGCTATTGATGATGCACTGATGATGTGATAAGTCATTTCTATATCACACGATACATGCGAAGCTATCTCCATCCGACGCAAAATCATCTTCCTCATTCGCGCTGAGCGAAGATCGCTGCGGGTAGTCTGGGCCAGCGTTGCCTTACCCGGACCATTCCGCACAACACCATAGGGGGGAATATGCACACATACCGGCTGATAGGCATCGTGATCCTGATCAGCGTCCTCATCGGTTGCAGTGCGAGCAACGCTCTCCCATCACCCACGCTAGCCCAAGGGCCGGCAGAAACGATCAACCCTGCCCAGCCTGTCATTACCCCAAACTCGGCTGCTACCACTAGTCTTGCCCAAACCGCACCTAGCCCGCTCGCCACTACGCCCGCCACCGCAACGCCAAGCTCAGCCGGCGGCTTCTCCATCCGATTGTTCGGCAGCAGTACCAATGATCTCGACCGGATCAAAATCCCGCTCGGAACGATCAGCAGCAGCGGCCAACTAACCAGTTTGCGCCCAGTGAATGTCGGCGGCGATCTGACGCTGGAGTTCTGGATGAAGGCGAATGCCGCCGATAATACCGCACCAGCTTGCGATGGCTGGTACTACGGCAATATTATTATTGACCGCGACATCTTCGGTAACGGTGATTACGGCGACTACGGCATTGCGATTTGCGATGGCAAGTTGGTCGTTGGTTTCAGTGTAGGAAACGACGATCAATTACTGAAGGGCAATCGCACCGTCACCGATGGCGTGTGGCATCACATTGCTGTCACCCGCGCCAATAGCGGGCAGGTGCGGCTGTTTGTAGACGGCCAGCTCGACGCGCAGATGAACGGGCCGAGCGGGCGGATTGATTATCGGCTCAATCGCCCAACCTCGTACCCCAACAGCGACCCCTACCTCGTGTTTGGAGCCGAAAAGCATGACTATCCGGGCAGCCGCTACTACAACGGCCTGCTCGATGACGTGCGGCTGTCGAACAGCGTGCGCTATACCGGCAATTTTACCCCCCCTACGGCGCCGCACCCCGCCGATGCCAACACTTTGGCCCTCTACCGCTTTGATGAAGGCAGCGGCACCGCGATCGGCGACAGCGCACCGGGCAACCAAAGCCCCGGCACATTGCAACCACGCACCGGCGGCACGGTCCAGCATTGGTCGACCGACACCCCCTTTGCCAACAGCAGCGCGCCGCTCACCCCGCGCGCCTTTTTGCCGATGATTATCCGCAGCTAGGCGCACTAGCCGCCGGCGCCTCAGCAATTCCGCAACCGTCTCGCCATTGTTGCCCGGCTACGCACGAGCGTAGCCGGGCAAGGTTACATTATTTCTGGCAAATGATGTACGTATATAATTATAATGTTGACAACACGCGAAAAGATAGCATTCAGGTGCGCAGGCGATTGAGCCACGCGGCCTAGACGATGCTCGCCTTAGCTAGACCAACCCTCGCCAACACCTGCCCCGAAAGAAGTGATATAATCAGCAAACGGTCTCAAATCTGATGACGTTAGGAGTCGATGATGATTCTACACAAATTCGATGTTATTAACCATCCAGTGCGGATGCGCATCTTCCAAGCCTTGTACAGCGGCCCCTATTCGATTAACCAACTGAGCCGTTTGCTGCCCGATGTCCCGCGCCCATCGCTCTACCGTCACATTCACAAGATGCTCGACGCCGGAATCATCAAAGTTGCCGCCACCCGGCACGTCAACGGGATTGAAGAGCGCTTTTTCCTGCCGGTGTTCGGGCAAGTGCGACTATCCGAGATTCATGATGAGGAGGGTATGAAAAAACTTGCCGAGCACGTGAGCATCTACGGCTGGGTGGTCGCGCAAGACTTTGCCCGCTACCTGCTCGAGCGCGGCGATCCAAACTTTGACGATATTTCCGCTCACGATTTTACGTTTTACGCCACTGATGAAGAGTGCCGCCAACTGCGCGATGCGATTCACCAATTGTTGCGCTCAGCCGAGCAGCAACCTCCCACCGAGGGGCGCACGTTGCGGCGCATGTTTGTGCTGGGATACCCACTAGCCACGCTGCCGCACAAGACGACCGACCACAACAACAACGGAGCGGAATGATCCTAGGGCCACGCGCCCAGACTATCCTCCAAGCAAGCTCTTCATTTGGCGGAAGATCAGGCGCACGGCAAACTGTGGATTGATCCGGTAGAGCCGATCCATCATCGTTGCATCGTTACCGACCAGCACTCGAAACCGATTGCGCTCCATACCCTCGACGATGATTTGCGCTGCCCGCTCAGCCGGCAATGGCGTGATCGAGGGTTGTTTATCGGTGCGCGGCAAGCTGCTCACACCTGAATTCGCCGTGATGTTGGTACTGATGGCGCCGGGGAAAACGACCGTCACCCGTACCTTGGTTTCCAGCAGTTCAGAATATAACCCTTCGGTAAAGAGCTTCACCGCTGCTTTGGCCGCGCCGTAGATGGTCTGTCCCGGCACCGGCACAAAGCCGCCCATGCTCGAAATGTTTACAATATGCGCTTCGGGCCGGGCCAGCAGGTGAGGCAAAAAGGCTTTGGTCATCCTCACGGTGCCGTAGAAATTGACATTCATAACCCGCTCAATCGTCGCCTCATCGAGATCAGGCACACGCACAAACGGCTGAATGATGCCAGCATTGTTGATCAGGCCATCGACTGCACCGTGGGCAGCCACTACGCGCGCCGGTAAAACAGCCACGGCGGCGCGTTCGGTAATGTCCATTTCGTGGGTTGAAAGCCGGCTGGCTTGCGCTCCCGCCAATTCCACCGTCTCACGCAGGGTAGCCGAGTTGAGATCAACCGCCGCTACCCGCGCCCTTTTCGCCAGTAAATGCAACACTAAGGCCCGGCCGATTCCGCTGCCGCCGCCGGTAACGACAATGACTTTGTTCTGTACGCGCATAGGTATTGTCCGTCATTCTTCGATTAGCTTGAACAAATGGTGAGGGTACCATACTCGACAATATCTGTCTTGTCAACCAAAACAGCCGAGACGGCCAATGTGGCCGTCTCGCTCCAACCATCCGTATTGCCGGCGATCACGCCGCTTGTTCATACCACGCGGCGAAATGATGCACTGGCCCGTGACCATGGCCCAAACCCGGCGCATGGCGCAAGGCCAAGGTGATATATTCTTTGGCCGCTTGCACGGCCTCGGGCACCGGCAGACCTTTGGCTAAGCCAGCCGCTATCGCCGACGCAAACGTGCAACCGGTACCGTGGGTGTGGCGAGTCTCGATCCGGGGTGAAGTGAAATAGCGGTACTGTGCCCCATCGTAGAGCACATCAATGCTATCGCCTTGCAGATGTCCGCCTTTGACCAACACCCAACGCGGCCCCATGCGATGGATCGCTTGCGCCGCTTGTTCCATCGCGGCGACTGTCTCGATCGCTATGCCAGTCAAGGCGCGCGCTTCGGGCAGGTTGGGGGTGACAATCGTCGCCAACGGCAAGAGTAGTTCAATCAGGGCCGTTTGCGCTGCCGGATGCAACAGCGGATCGCCGCTCTTGGCGACCATCACCGGATCGATCACCAGTGCGGGCCACCGGTAGACCCGCGCTTTTTCAGCAACCACAGCGATAATTTCGGTATTGGCCAGCATCCCGGTCTTGACCGCATCAACCCCAATATCGCTGACCACCGAATCGATCTGCTGGCCGACAAACGCCGCCGGCAATTCGATCACCCCTTGCACACCGATCGTATTCTGCGCCGTCACCGCGGTAAGGGCGCTCATTCCATACACCCCCAGCGCGGCAAAGGTCTTGAGATCGGCCTGAATGCCGGCCCCGCCGCCCGAATCCGAGCCGGCAATCGTCAAACAGCGTGGCAACGCCATAGTTACTCCTTATCTATGCACGTTGGCGCGCGCAGCAGCGACAAGCGCGCGCAACTGCTGCGCTGCCGCAGTGACATCTTCGGCAGCGACCACCGCCGACACGACGGCGATGCCTTGCGCGCCGGCAGCGATGGCATCGGCAGCGTTGGCCGCATTGATCCCGCCAATCGCGACGACCGGCAGCGACACGTGCCGGCAAATCTCACGTAGGCCATCCATCCCGATTGGTGGCGCGGCGTCGGGTTTGGTCGGGGTAGCGAATACCGGCCCTACCCCCAGATAATCGGCGCCGTCTTGCACGGCCTGCATTGCCTCGGCCAGATTAGCCGCCGAGACCCCCAACAGCTTGTCAGGGCCGATCAAGCGACGGGCCACTGCCGCCGGCATATCATCTTGGCCAATATGCACCCCCTCGGCATCAATCGCCAAGGCCACATCGAGCCGGTCATTGACGATCAGCGGCACGCCAGCGCGCCGGGTCAGTTCGCGCAACACCTGCGCTTCGGCGATCATCTGGCGGGTAGCGGCTACCTTTTCGCGGTACTGCACCACCGTCGCACCGCCGGCAATCGCTGCTTCGATCACTGCCAGATGCGAGCGGCCCCGTGATAAGCCGGCATCGGTGACGACATAGAGGCTCCAGTCAATGTGAGTTTTTGGTTGCATAGATGAATAACTCGATATGGCGTGCGGCAGTTCCACAGCCGCACTGTATCATGATGAGTACGAACGGTTTGGAATGCGGCAGTTCCACTGCCGCACGCCATAACACACTGGCTGATTTACGGCAATGAGACTACCGCACACCATCATGCGATGAGTGCGCGTAATGCGCCTGACCGCACCTACCGCGCCACTGCGATGCTCTGGTCGTCGCTCAAGCTGGTGACGCGCGCGCCGGCCCGAATCTGATCCGCCGACAGGTGGTATATCACATCGTAGAACGCCACCTTAAAGCTGGCCGGACCGTGCGCGAGCGGAGCGGCCAGCTCGGCGGCCACCCCAAAACAGGCCAAACCGGCTGCGGCGGCCAGCACATAATCCCCTTCGACCGCCGCAAAGGCCGCGATCACGGTCGTCGCCGAGCAACCGGTGCCGGTCAGCGTCTTCAGCCACTCGTGACCATTATCAACCGCCAACACCCGGCTGCCATCGGTGACGATATCGCGCTTCCCGGTGACAGCCACCACCGTCTGATACTGTTGCGCCAGCTTCTGCGCCGCCGCCACTGGATCATCGGCTTCAACCACCGCTTCAACCCCCTTCACCACGCCACCCATGCCGGCCAACGCCCCAATCTCGCCCGAATTGCCGCGCACCACTGTGACCCGCAATTCCTCCAGCAAGCGGCGATTGCTCGCGGTGCGCAACGAAGTCGCCCCCGCGCCAACCGGATCGAGCACGATCGGGATGCCCAACTCATTCGCTCGCCTGCCGGCAATCAGCATGGCCTCAATCCAATCAGGCGACAAGGTGCCGACATTCAACACCAATGCGCCGGCCATGGCTACCATCTCGGCCACCTCTTCACGATCGTGAGCCATCACCGGCAAGCCGCCGATATGGAGCGTCACGTTGGCCGTGTCGTTCATCACCACAAAATTGGTGATGTGGTGGATCAGGGGGCGCTGCTGGCGCACCCGCTCCCGCAGTTCTGCGATCCGTTCGTTCAAGGTCATCGTTGCCTCCTTGCGCCAGCAAACGGATGAGCGTCGCGCAGGGACAAAAAAACCGCCCTGCCGCGGCCGGACGGTGAGTTGACGATCCGCGCAGACCATGCATCGGACTGCGCATTGCTCCTCCCTCCGCTGGCATAACCCAGATCAGGTTCAGAGGGTCGGCGCCGGCGGCAAAAGCCAAAGGCGCCCTCTCAGCTCGGTTCTCCCAAGCTCCCCCGGCATGAAGATTGTTGGATTTATGATAACATAGAACAATGGCTAGCGCAATCCGGCCAGCGCATTTACGATCATAGAACGAAAGAAAGAGTCTTTCAAGGCGAATTCGTTTGACGATCCCCGCCCAGACTGGTATAATTCAGGCTTGATGTGAGCAGTGGTTCACGTCGGTGTTTTATTGTCGTCTGCATAATATAAGGTTCGCTTTAACGGTGATGCCCATCCCGGCAACTAGTTTCCGGAACGTAGCCGTCACCGCTCGAAAGACGAAGGAGTCGCGCTATCAGAGACCGGTTTCGCATCAACAATCGCATTCGCGCCCGTGAAGTACGCCTGATCGATGAAAACGGCACCCAAGTCGGCATCGTCCCCTTGCGCGAGGCGCTGGCTATGGCTGAAGAGCGAGGGTACGATCTGGTTGAAGTCGCGCCCAATGCGGTTCCTCCGGTATGCCGTCTGCTTGATTATGGCAAATTCCGCTACGAGCAGAGCAAAAAAGAGCGGGAAGCGCGCCGCAATCAGAAGCAGTCCGAATTGAAGCAGATTCGGCTGATGCCGAAAACCGACGATCACGATGTCGCCGTTAAGGCGAATCAGGCGCGGCGCTTTTTGTTGGCCGGCGACAAGGTGAAGTTTAACTTGCGCTTCCGCGGTCGCGAAATGGCCCACCCGGAAATCGGGCGCAAGATGCTCGATGAGATTGCCGAGCAATTGAGCGATATTGCCGTCATCGAGCAAAAGCCGCTGATGGAGGGGCGCGTCCTCTCGATGTTGTTGGCGCCGACAGCGAAGGTGCTGAAAGCGGCCCAGCAGGCGCAGAAGGCTGCCGCTCAGCGCCAAGCTGCCGCAAATGCTCAGTCCGCCCCAGCGCCGGCAGCGCCTATTGCTACGCCGGCAAACGAAGACGAAGAAAAAGACCTGGTTGATGAGGATGAGCTTGACGAAGACGATGATCTCATCGACGAGGACGAAGATTACGATGACGACGAGGACGAAGACGATTTTGACGATGACGAGCAGGAACGCCGGCGACGGCGCTAAGTGATGCGAAACCGGTCTGGCTTCTGCTATCCGGTTGCGGTAAAGGAGCTATTCAATGCCTAAGATGAAGATGAAGACGCACAAGGGCGCGAAAAAGCGCTTTAAGGTGACTGCGTCTGGCAAGTTTTTGCAGCAGAGCGGTGTGCGCGGCAATAAGCGCAATCGGCCAAGCCGCTCGCAACGCGAGTGGGGCAAGGATCAGCCGACCTCGCCGGCTAATCGCCGCATGTTGCAAGTCGCGCTGCCTTACGGTTTGGAGTAAGCACGCCAGCGGCGGGTCGCTAATACCCGTCGCAAATGGTGGCCCTGCGCTGTACGCAGGGCTTTTGCTGGCACGTAACGTTATCAGTATTCAAGCTATAGCGCGGATGAAGTTCAGGGTTCGGTCTGCCACCCCCTGACCGGTCCGCCAAAGGAGAACAACCATGGCTCGTGTCAAGCGTGGCACAATGGTGCGCAAGCGCCACAAGAAGCTGTTAGAGCAGGCGAAGGGCTATCGCGGCGCGCGCAGCCGCCACTATAAGGTTGCCCACGAAGCGGTGATGCACGCGCTCGCCGATGCGTACCGCGACCGCCGCCGCCGCAAGCGCGATTTCCGCCGGCTGTGGATTATGCGTATCAACGCAGCTGCCCGCCTTAACGGCACGACGTACAGCCGCCTCATCAATAGCCTCAAGCAGGCGAATATTGTGATCGACCGCAAGATGCTGGCTGATCTGGCAGTCCGCGATCCGCAGGCTTTTGCCCGAATTGTGGCACAGGCGCAAGCGGCTGCGACGGCGTAATTACGCCAATGCGAAATAGGTATTTTTTACCGCAGAGGGCGCAGAGGATGATCCAATCCCCTGCGTCTCTTCGCGTTCTTGGCACTTTTGCGTTTGCCCCTTGGCGTGCTTCGCGTCCTTGGCGCTTTTGCATTTGTACCCTTTGCGTCTCTTCACGTCTTCGTGTTTGCCCCACCCCTAGCCCCTCCCCCGCTGGGGGAGGGGTAGCGCCGTGCAGTTCCTGCTCTTTGCGCCACTTCTAGCTGCTCTCCCGCTGGGTTCAAGGGCGAACAGACCATCTGATCCGGAACCCGGCCCGAAGGGCCGGACTAGGGTTACGAAGCCCGCTGCGCGGGCTGCTGGCTCATCCCTAGCCCCTCTCTCACTGGCGCAGGAGAGGGGAGCAGAGCTACACTTTGAGGCATTGCATAGCGATCAAAGGTTGTAATCGACCAAATTTCTGTCCGCCTCTCAACCCGCTGGGGGAGGGGTATCGCTCGCTTCCAACAACAGGGAAGAGACTGGAGCGCAAACCTTCCCATTCCTAGACCACTTCAGCATATAATGAACCATATTTGCATTTGGGCATCGTTACGTTTATGCACTAACTCATTGTGATTACCAGCCCTGCCAACCAACACATCAAATGGCTGCGCGCGCTGGCCGCAACGGCCCGCGAACGGCGGCGCGAGCGCAGTTTCGTCATTGAAGGCGTGCGGCTCGTGACCGATGCCCTCGCTGCTGGGGCCGAGCTGCGCCTTGCTCTCTATGCGCCTGAACAACTGGCTGCCACTGCCGCCGGCGCAGCGTTGCTCACCCGCCTGCAAACGCTGCCCCGCTGCTTCCCCGCCACTCCCGCCGTTGTGGCTGCCGCGGCCGATACCGAACAACCGCAAGGCGTGATCGCCGCCGTCGCATGGCCGGAATTGCCGCCCCGTCCCGGCCTCCGGCTCGTGCTCGACGAGATCCAAGACCCCGGCAACGTCGGCACGTTATTGCGCTCGGCGGCGGCAGCCGGCGTAGGCCTTGTGCTATGCGCTCCCGGCACCGCCGATCCGTTTAGCCCCAAGGTGGCCCGCGCCGCTATGGGAGCGCATTTTGTCGTGCCGCTTCGCCTGTCGGGGTGGGAAGAGATGGCAGCCGAACTTGGTCATTACACCGTGTATGCCGCCGATAGCGCCGGCAGCCAACCGTACTACGCGGTTGATTGGCGCCAACTGGCGGCGCTGATTATCGGCAACGAAGCGCACGGCCTCAGCGCCGCCGCCCGCGCGCTTGCCCGCCAGACCATCACCATTCCGATGGCCGGCCCGATCGAATCGCTCAATGCCGGCGTTGCCGGCAGTATTATCCTGTTTGAAGCCTTGCGCCAACGCACTGCCGATGCCTGCGCTCCTTCGGCGCGCAACAATGTATAATAGCAACAATGATCGCGTCTCTGGAACAAGATGGTGCCGCATGACCACACTGCTCGATGAATTGGCTGCGCTCGAACAAGAAGCTCTCAGCGCCCTCGAGTCAGTCACCGACTTAGCCGCCCTCACCGAATGGAAGAGCCGCTTTATCGGCAAGCAAGGCCGCCTCTCGCGCCTGAGCCGAGGCCTCGGCGCGTTGCCCGCCGAAGAACGGCCACTGGCCGGCCAGCGGGTGAATGCGCTGCGCGAACAGCTTGAAACCGTGTTCACCGCCGCGAAAGAACGGCTCGAAGCGCAAGCGATCGCCGCCGAGCTGGCCGCTGACCGGATCGATGTCGCCATGCCCGGTCGCCAGCCTGCGGTCGGTTATATCCATCTCACTAACCAGATCTTGCGGCAAGTGCAGCAGATCTTCGCCGAGATGGGTTTTCAGGTCTGGGAAAGTCCTGAAGTTGAATACGATGCGTTCAACTTCAGCCTGCTCAACTTCCCAGATGACCACCCCGCCCGCGATATGCAAGATACGTTTTATGTCGAGATGCCGGCAGGCGCGCCGTCGGTGCTCTTGCGCACCCACACCTCTCCCGGACAAATCCACGCAATGCGGCGCAATGCACCCAATCCACTGCGGGTGCTCATTCCAGGCAAGGTCTACCGCAACGAGCAGGTGACGGTGCGCAGCGAGATGATGTTCCACCAGTTTGAGTTCTTGGCCGTTGGGCGTAACGTGACGATGGCCGATCTCAAAGGCACGCTGAGCTTCTTTGCCGAGCGGATGTTCGGGCCGGGCACGCAAGTGCGGCTGCGTCCCAGTTTCTTCCCTTTCACCGAACCGAGTGCCGAGATGGATGTGACCTGCTTCCTCTGCGGCGGCAAGGGTTGCCGGATTTGCAAGTATGCTGGCTGGCTTGAGATCGGCGGCTGCGGGATGGTGCATCCGAATGTGTTGCGCAACGGCGGCTACGATCCGGCGGAATTCAGCGGCTTTGCCGGCGGTTTCGGCCCCGAACGGGTCGCGATGCTCAAGTACGGCATCGACGATATTCGCTGGTTCTACAGCGGTGACCAACGCTTCGTCGAGCAGTTTGGGTGAGCGATGCGCCGCGACGAACTGAACAAAGCGATTCACGATCTCTACCGGGCTGAACACGGGGCGCTCGGCGAGCGCGGCGGCTACGAGTTGCTCGACCGCGCCCGCCAGTGGGATCTCGCACCCACATTGGCCACCGGCGGCGTGATTGTCTTTCCGCACGCCGGGGTAGCTGATTGCGGTCACCAGATCGCTGCCACCGTCCATGCCTGCCTCGATAGCGGGGCCGGCCGGGTGCTGGTGATCAGCGTCTTGCACGCTTGGAATGACGAGATGGAACAGGCCCGCCGGCGGGTTGCCGCCGGCGGATCGCCTGCCGCCGAACGGTATTGGGGCATTCAGGGGCCGGGTCTCGACCGCGGCAATGAATGGCAGCTTGATCACGCTCTCTACAGCTTCCGCTTCCTCTGGGAGCTGGAAACCCGCCGGCGCGGCATCCGCGGGCCGCAGGTGATCGAGCGGTATCCGTATCTGGCTGGCGGCCACCCCGAACTATTGCCCGGCATTGACGAGCTAGTCGAACTGGCCCGCGATGCGGTGATCGTCTCGACCGCCGATCCCTTCCACCACGGCATTGGCTACGGTGACCCGCCCGACCAAGCGCTGGCCCCAGAGGCCGGCGGGTTGGAACTAGCCCGCCGTACCATTGAAGAAGGCATGCGCCTGCTCGCCGCCGGTGACTACTGGGGTTACAACCAACACTGCGTGCGCGCCAAGAGCGATGCCCGCGACGCCGGGCAGGTCTTCCGCTTCCTGCGCGGCCGCATCCACGGAGAGATACTCGATCTGGTGGCGAGCGATGCCACCCAACTGTACCAGACGCCGCACCCCACGTGGGTGGCCGCGCCGCTGGTGCGCTGGACGAAAGCAACCGCATGAACCGGAATCGTTTATGGCTGTACACCGTGCTCTTCGCCGGTGTCTTGATCGCTTCCACAGCATCGATCATGATCCGCTACGCGCAGGGCGCCGGCATGCCCTCGCTCAGCATTGCCGCCGGACGGCTAGGACTAGCGGCGCTGATCCTGACCCCCATCGCGCTGAGCCGGGCCAGCGGCGAGATTCGCCGGCTGCACCGGCGCGATATCCTGTTTGGCATGGGAGCAGGCGCATTTTTGGCGGTTCACTTCGCCAGTTGGATCAGCTCGCTCGAATATACGTCGGTGGCGAGCAGCGCCGCACTCGTCTCAACCAACCCGCTCTGGGTCGGGATCGCCTCGCTCTTCTTCTTCCGCGAACGGTTGCACTGGACGACGCTGCTCGGCATTGCGTTGACCCTGATCGGGACGATTGCGATCAGCGTGAGCGACAGCGCCAACCCAACCCAGAGCAACCCGCTGCTTGGCAACACACTGGCGTTGATTGGCGCGGCTACAGCCAGCGCCTACCTGCTGATCGGGCGCGATTTGCGCCGGCGGCTATCGGTGCTCGCGTACATCTGGCTGGTCTACACCAGCGCGGCGGTAGTGTTAGTAGTGTGGGCCATCATCACCGGCCAGCAATTCTTCGGATTCCCGCCGTATGTCTATCTCTTCATCCTTGGCTTGGCCATCGGCCCGCAACTGCTTGGCCATACCGCCTTCAACTACGCGCTTAGCAGCCTATCAGCCACCTATGTGGCAGTAGCCATTCTCGGCGAACCGATCGGCTCGACCCTGCTGGCCTTCATGCTCTTTGGCGAAACGCTGGCGCCGTTGCAATTCGGCGGGATCGTACTCTTGCTCAGCGGAATTGCCATCGCCTCTGTCGCCGAACAACGCACGCCAGAAAGCACTGCCCAGCAAGCGACAGGATAAAGCGCGTATGGCTTACGGCAATCCCGCTGCTGCATCCTAGCGCCATGCTAGGATGGAGTACGGCAGTCAGGCTGCCGCATTCCTCGTTCGCCCTGTATGAACGAGAGAGCTTACATTTGGATACGCACCTCGCTCGCCACACTTGTGGTATGATTAAGGTCTACTAGATTGCATTGAGGTTCGGCGGTGTTGATCGGTCTTTCCGTTTTAAGTTTCAGCTATCGCTGCGGCTTGATTGGCCGCGGCACCCCGCGCGCCGTCAGCCATCCGCTCGACGTTGAAGATATTGTGACGCTGGCCGCGCGCGCTGGCTTGCAAAGCATCGAATTTCCGCTCAGCCTGTTGCCCGACCTAGCGACAGACCGGCTGCATGCACTGCGCGAGCGGCTGAATCTGTGCGGTTTGACGCCGGTCGCCGATAGCGAGATCGCAAATGTTGATCTTCTTCGCACCCACATCCCGGCGGCGGCGATGGCCGGTGCGCGCGTGTTGCGCGTCTTGATCAGTCCAGTGCTCGAAGGCTACCGCCGTCCCTTCACCGACAATTGGCCGGCCTATCTGGCCGATGTGACTGAGCGGCTGCGCGCGGTCATCGATCTGGCTGCCGAACACAACATCGTGTTGGCGGTTGAGAACCACCAAGACGCCACTAGTGCCGATCTGGCCGCAATCTGCGCCGCGATTGACAGTCCGTACATCGGGGTCTGTTTTGATGCGATCAACACGCTGGTGGTGGGTGAAACGCCCTACGCCGCGGTCGAACGGCTTGGCCCGCTGATCCGCACTGTTCACCTTGCTGATTACGAAACCTACCCGACCACCCAAGGCTGGCGGCTCGTGCGCTGCGCCCTTGGTGAAGGCGATCTCGACATTCGCCGGTTGTTGGGCCAGATTGAACAACACGCCCCTGACGTCGCCTGCCAGATCGAGCTGGTCAGCCACAGCGCCCGCCACGTGCGCATCCTCGATGAAGACTGGTGGCGAGGCTACCCGCCCTGCGACGTGCGCGAGGTATTGCCGGTGTTGCGCCTGTTTGCCCAAACGATGCGCTTACGCGATGACGATTGGCGCACGCCGTGGGAACGCGGCGCTGGTGAAGAGCAGATCAGCTTGTACGAAGACCAGCAATATGCCGCCTCGATTGCGTACCTGCGCACGATCGGCGTCTTGCCCAAACTGTAAAGATAGGACTAAATTCCTGTCTAGTCGCCTCTTCAGCCAGCCCGCGCATCGTGTTACAATCAAGAGCAACTGGGAAGAGAACGTATTTGAAAGGAGCTGATCCGCTCCTTCTGCTGCGCGCCGCTCGTTGGCGCAAGGAGTTCGCATGCACGCGCGCAGAGTCTGGTGGTGGTTGGCAAGTCTGCTGTTTCTTGGCAGTACGCTGCTCTGGCCTCGATCGAGCTTCAGCCAGACGGGTATTGATGAGTTCTTCGTCGATACCCTAGTCGACAATCCGGTCACAAACATCAACAGCCATTGCACTGATGATCTGGTGAATGCCAATTGTAGCCTACGCCAAGCCATTGCCAAAGCAAATGCCACCCCCAGCACAAACCGGATTACCATCAGATTTGATCTCGTGACAGAGGGTTTCGTCGCGAGCACGCCCTACATCATTACCTTGAGCGAACGGCTGCCGCCGATCACGCGCGTCAATGTCACGATTAGCGCCGAAGTACTGGCCGGCACACCGCAGGTAGCCATCAACGCCAACGGCGCTGACGCTGGCATCGTGTTGAACGGCAGCAGTGCAATCATCGAGGGCTTAGCAATCTATGGCGCGAGTAGCGACGTGGGCATCTACCGCGGTAGCGGCATTTATATCAGCAGCGCTAATAATACAATCCGCAATTGTTATATCGGGTTGCAACTCGATGGAACCACACCTCCAGACGCCAATCGCAACCGTAACGGGATTACGATTATCGGCGCTAGCGCGCACACTAATCAGATTGGTGAATCTTCAGCACCTAACACCATTGCCGGTAACATTGTCAACGGGATTGTCATCGAAAATGCTTCGCAGAACACGATGCGAGCAAATCGGATCGGCGTACTTTACACGACTGCCACTGCCACGCGGCCTAATGGCGGTTACGGCATCCAGATTTTGAGTAATCCGACCATTGATCCGACAGGACGAGCTGAGTTGAACGTGATCGGCGGCGCAACCAATGCTGACCGCAATATTATCGGCGCTAACGGTCTCAGCGGAATCTTCATTAGCGGTTCGCAAACCTATACCACGACGATTAGCAGCAACCTGATCGGGATCAACCTCGATAGCGAACCTGCCGTTGGCAATGTCGGCGATGGCATCCGGATCGAAGACGGAGCGCAAGCGACAATGATCGGTAGTCCCAGCTCCACGCAACCGCTGGTGATCAGCAGCAACAGCGGATATGGCATTCAGGTGCGGAGCGGCGGCGGCACAGCGCCGGTCAATACTGCGATCAATGGCTACACCGTCATTGGCCTGAACCGCGGCGCTACAAGTGCGCGACCGAACGGACAAGGCGGCATCTGGATCAGTGAGAGCGCCGGCAATGCAACCATCGGCAGCGCAACGACCAATGTACGCATCGGCGGCAATAGCGGGCCGGGAATCCGGGTTGGCAGCAGCGTGAGCAGTATCACGATCACGAACGCTTTTGTTGGGGTGCTCCCCGCCGGTACTTCCACTTTCGCCAACGCTGGCGGCGTTGAGTTCAACGGCACGGCGCAGGTAACGATGACTAATTCTAGCATTGCCGCCAATACCGGCTACGATGTCCGGCTAGGTAATGTGGGCAGCGCCACCCTCGATGGAAATATCATCGGCCTGAGCGCCGATGGCCGCACGGCGCTAGGCAGCGCCGCCGCCGGGATTGCGGTGATCGATAGCCAGAATGTGATCATCGGCAGTACAAACGGCAATGTCATCGCCGCCGCTAGCGGCCCCGGCATTGATATTAGCGGCACAAGCAGCATGAGCATTACTATCCGGGCCAACATACTAGGG
Organism: Chloroflexus sp.; assembly: GCF_034431535.1. Lineage (GTDB taxonomy): Bacteria > Chloroflexota > Chloroflexia > Chloroflexales > Chloroflexaceae > Chloroflexus. The sequence continues at coordinate 104,366 of NZ_DAOUDC010000009.1, forward strand.
TTACGCCGTGACGCAACCGGGGATTCGTATAGCGCTGCCGCGGCCAACGCTGGCCCCGCAATCCGCATTACTGATGCCTCACAAGTCACCATCGCCGGCAACACGATTGGCGGCAACGGCAGCGCCGCCGGCATCGAGCTAAGCAATGCCAGCATACTTGCGATCCAGCAAAATCAGATCGGTTGGGTGGCCGATCCGGGTGGCGACCCCGATCCGCTGGCCCGCCCTGCCGGCACCGGCATCGCCTTGACGAATGTGATGACTGCTACCCTCAGCGGCAATCTGGTGCGGCTGAACGCGGCGGATGGCATCCGCTTCACCAACGTCGCCACTGCTACATTGGATACCAATCAGGTGCGAGCCAATGCCGGCGATGGCATGAATCTCACTGACACCAGTAATGTGACGATCAACAACAACAATGTGATCGAGCAGAACGGCGGTGATGGCATACAGGTAGGCGGCAGCAGCCTTGGCGTGGTCATCAATGGCAACCGGCTGCGCGCCAATGCCGGCTACACCGTGCTGGTGACTGATACGGCGCGCCGGGTGACGATCACCCAAAATCAGATGGCGGCTAACACCCTTGGCGGGATTGAGCTAACTGGCACGACCTTGTATAGCGGAACATCGCCTGATCCGGATCAAAACCTTACGCTCCCGAACCACAGCATTGATCCGCCGTTTAACTTCCAAGTCTTCCAAGACGGGCCGGTCAGCGGCAATGTCTTGGCCAGCACTGCCGAACGTGAAGAGGATCTCAATCCGGTCTCGGCCTGCGCCGGCTGCACGATCCACATCTATGGCGATGATACGAGTCTGGCGACACCTGATGGGCAGGGTTGGCAACCACTAGTTAGTGCGAGCGCAACTAGCGCCGGCGTCTTTAACGCGACGCTCAGCACCCCACCCCAAACCTACCGCCAACTGCTCTTTACCGCAACCGATAGGTTCGGCAATACTTCGGCATTCCGCATCTTTACCCCCACACTTGATCTGCGCCTCGTTTCAATGAGTCCGCTTGAGCAGAACGCCGCACCCGGCAGCAGTGTCACGTATCGGCTGCGGTTGGAAAACCATGGCACGCTTGGCATTAATCGCATTCGCTTCACGGCAACCGGAACCCTCAGCGGGTGGACAGCGACCGTCGCGCCGAGCGAACGTTTCACGCTGTTGCCCGGCGCGAGCCAATCGCTGACCGTGACCCTCACCCTCCCTACCGGTACCCATCCATCGGTGCAAGTACCAATCACCGACACCACCACCGTCTCGCTGACAGCGCCAGTACTTGATCCGATCACCCAAACCCTGCGCACTGCGGTTGAAGCCTTGCCGATCCTCGTAGCCAATCCGGCCACCGGCGCCGCAACCGTTTTGCCGTCTGACACCTACATCTATCGCCACCAGATCACCAACAACGGCAATGTGACCGTGCCGGTCGATATAAGCGCCACAACCGCCGATTTGATTGGGCTAGACACCTATAACACGACCGTGCTTACGCCAACCATCACCCTCGCGCCGGGGGCCAGCGCCGAGATTGCCGTGCAGATTAGGGTTCCGCCCGGCGCACAGACCGCCGATGCCAGCGGCAACCCGGTGCGGGCAACGACTGTCATTACCGCCACGCCGCGCGGATTTAGTGCACGGACGATCACCATGACCGACACGACTAGCGTTGGCCTGCGCTACGCCGCTGAACTACGCAGCAATCAAGAGCAGGATGTGCAAGCCGGACGCGAAGTAGTCTTCTTGCATACCCTGCGCAACACCAGCAACGGACGGGCAACCTTCCAGCTCAACTTCACCGCCAGCCGCGGCAGCACCTTAGTCGCCTTTGAGTCGGGCACTAGCGGCGTTACGATCACCGGTAACACGATAACGCTCGACAATGTTGCCGGCAGCGGTAAGGTTAACCAAATCGTGTTGCGCGTGCGCGTGCGGATCAGCGAGCTGATCTTGCCCGGCACCCGTGAAACGTTACGCATTTGGGCATCAATCCCCGGTTCGACTGAACCACTCAGCGGGGCTGAGGTGCAAGACGTAGCCATTGTACGCGATTCGTCGGGCATACCAGTGCCGGTAGTCTGGATACCGCTAGTGACTCGCTAGGAGCGGCTCTATGCACCGCCATCTGCGCATTGCGCTCCTGATTATCCTGTTCGTCAGCCTGATCCCGGCGGCGCAACCGGTGTTGGCAGCGTCGTTGGTCGTCAACTCACTAGCTGACACCAACGACGGCGCGTGTACGACCACTCCCGGCGGTTGCACGTTGCGCGAGGCGATTATTGCAGCGAATAGCAATGGCGTGCCTGATACAATTACCTTTAGTGTGAGCGGAACGATCTATGTGCAAAACACTGGCTTGCCGCCGCTCACCGAAGGTAATACCACCATTAACGGCGGTAGCGGGCATACGGTGATTATTAGCGGCGAACAGTTGCGTAACGCTAGTAATGAAGTAATCCCAGCCCATGGTCTCGTTATCGCATCCGACAATAATGTCATTCGCGGCTTGGTCATCATTCGCTTTAGCCGCAGTATCGCCATCTCTGGCGGCGGTTCCGGCATTTACCTGCGAAACAACGCACAAAACAACTTGATAGCCGATAACTGGATCGGTCATTTCAACGGTTTGCCTGAACCTAACACCGGTTATGGTGTCTTGCTTGACAATGGCGCAAGCAATAATCGGATCGGCACCGGCGATCCCGCCGACCGGAATGTGATCAGCGGCAACGCGATAGCAGATATAGGGATCTCCAACAATCTGAGCATAACTCTGCTGAATGGCAATCAGATTCTCGGTAACTACCTCGGCACAACAATCAGTGGCGATGCGGCGCTGGTTACGGCGCCATCACCAGGTAATTTGGGTGGTATTTCGATCGAAAATTATGCGCATAATACCGTGATTAGCGGCAATTTGATCGGCGGTTATACCGGCGCTAATGCCACCGGGATCGGGTTGTTCAGCAACACAACCAGTCCTAATTCACCAAGCATTCCGCGCAATACCCGTATCACCGGCAATTGGATCGGGGTCAATCCGAGTGGAACGATCATTTCTAACCGGATTGGTATTTTGATTGCCGGTGGCTCGGCGTATGGCGCAATTGATACTGTGATCGGCGATCCAACTGATCTAGTAGGCGGACGCAATTACATTAGCGGAAATACCAATGGCGGAATTATAATTAATGACACCCAATTCGCTACCGGTCCTACTGTCATCGCCGGCAATTATATCGGCATTGCGCTCAACGCGAGCGGCAATCCGTTTCCGGCAGGCAATGGCATGGTAAACCAAACCTCTGGCGGCGAAGGGATTTTTGTCGGGCGCAACACGGTTAATACCACTATCGGACCCGGCAACGTGATTGCTGGCGCGCGCACCAATGCCATCCGGATCCGTTCAGGCAATACCATTGTGCGGGGAAACTTTCTGGGTACTGACCCGGCAGGAATGCAAACTACTACAACCACCATCAACCAGCCGACCGTTGGTTATGGTACCGGTGATGCCACAGTTTGGATCGAAAACGGCAGCAATTCGGTGATCGGCGGCCCTAACCCTGCTGACCGCAACGTGATCGCCGCCGGCAATTTCGCCGTCACTGGTTCGGGGGCTGCGGTGTTGATCCAACCATGCGCAACTTGTACCGCTAACGGTAACACGTTGCAGGGCAATTATTTAGGTGTGCGCGCTGATGGCAATGGTATCCTTGCAAGCATCATCGTGCCTGATAGCCGCGGTGTGCGCATCAACAACGCGAGCAATGCGACGGTGCGTGACAATCTGATCGGTGGCGTGGATTTCGGGATTAATCTGAGTAACGCAAACCACAACCAAATGATCAGCAACCGCATTGGCGTGCGCGCTTCGAGTAGCGAGACGCTGGGAAGCGGCACCACGACCCGGAAAGACGGCATCCTTGTATCCAGCGGGAATAGTAATCGGATTGAAAATAACCTCATTGCTTTTACGGGTCAAAATAACGTCTCCACCTTTAACGCCACTCACGGTATTACCATCAATAGCAGCAATAACCAATTGATCGGCAACCGTCTGGTGCGCAATGGCCGGTTTGGCGTTGGTCACGGCATCTTTGTCGCCGATAATGTCTCTGAGGTGTTGATTTCGCGGAATACAACCCAAAACAACGAGGGCGACGGCATTGGTCTTGGCAACAATGCGAACGGCAATCTTGCCGTGCCGAGTTTCAACCCGATTACTGCCGGTTCGCCGATTATCACCGGCACGACCGGCTGCGGCGCCGGTTGTGTGGTTGAAATCTTTACCATGAGCGCCAGCGTGACTGACCGCAACCGTGAGGGGCCGGTCTTTCTAACCAGTGTTACCACTGCTGCCGGCGGGATCTTTAGCGCCAATATTACCGGTTGTCTAGGATTCATCACGGCTACTGTCCACAATCCCACTACCGGCAATAGCTCCCCCTTCTCAAACGCGCTTGATGTCAACGCCACAGACGCTTGTACCACGCCAACCGCAACCCTCACCGTCACCGGCGGCGCCAGCCGTTCGGTCAGCCTTGGCAGTACCGCCACATATACCCTGACGCTCAGCCATACTGCCTCGGTGACGCGCACCTACAGCCTCACCCTCGATAGCACACGCGGTTGGACAAGCGGGCCGGCATCGGTGGAAGTGCCGCCATCTGGCAGCGTGCAGATTATTATCAGTGTTGCGGTGCCGCTCACCGCCAGCGCTGGTGACACCGATACCACCACGGTGACGGCGCGCAGCGACCAAACGGGCTCGAATAGCGTGACCTTGACCACTGTCGCACAGGCGATCACGATCATTCCGGCCCAACCGGTCGTCTCACCCGGCCAGATTATCGAGCGCACCGGCACTACGGTCACGTTTACCCATACCGTCACTAACACCGGCCAACTTACCGGCAATCTGAGCATCATCCGGCCTGACGGCAGCAGCGGCTTACCGGTCTTTAGCGGTACACCGCCAGCGGGTTGGACGATCGCTTCGGCGACGTTCGGCAGCACGACCCTAGCTCCCGGCGCGACAACGACGCTCACTATCGTCGCGAATACGCCCTCTGGCAGCTCGTTGCTCGCCGGCGACTACCCGTTCTCGTTCCGCGTGCGCGCTGCCAGCCAGCAAGGGGCGCAACTCTTTACTGAGCAGAGCGATCCGGCAACTACCGATACCGTGCGCGTGCCGGTGGTGCGCAGCTTCGAGTTTACTGCTCTTGACCCAACCACCCGCCAATTGACACCGGCTAGCTCGGTTGAGTTTAGCTATGTCATCACGAATACCGGCAATTTTACCGATACCTTTATCATCACGCCGCCGACCGGCACAACTCCCACTTCCAGCTTGACGTTTGCCGCCGCCCCAGCCAGCAACTTCACCTTGGCCGCCGGGCAATCGCGCCCGATCACCCTCACCGTTACCACTGGCGCCAGTGAGCCGGTTGGCTTCTACAACTTTACCATCCAAGCCGGTGTCACCAGCGGCGCTAACCCGCCAGCCAACCACACGGCGACTGGCACGGCGCAGGTCATCGGCGGCGGCACGCCGGTCTTTGTGGGTACGCCAATCGTGGCCCCTAACCCGGTTGATCCCGGCGCGACGGCAACGATCACTATCACCGTGCGCAACGGCGGCAATGCGCCAGCCCCGTTTGATTTTGAGCAAACCTTACCTACCGGCTGGAACCTCGCCGGCAGCAGCACCACCTGCCCCTCGCCAGTGCCGACCAATAGCAGCACCTGTACATACACCTTACAAGTAGATGTTCCAGCAACGGCTGATGGCAGCGATACGCTGGTCGAAGTGCGCGCGATTGCCCGTAACGGCGGCCAGACCCCGCCTGCACCCGATAGCACGGCGAGTACGACCGCCACGGTAACGGTGACGACGATCCGCAATCTGAGCTTCGCGCCCACCCCGCTCAATGCGAATGCCGATCCGGGGGCGACCATCACCTTTACCCACACCTTGACCAACACCGGCAATGCACCCGACCGCTTCACCCTCAGCCTCAGCGGGTTGCCGAGCAGATGGACGGCGACGGTCGATCCGGTGACGACGCCTATCCTTGCGCGTAATGCCAGCGTCACTGTGACCGTGCAGATCACGGTTCCAACCGGTATCGCCGCCGGCGCAACCGCAACCGCCGCCATCCGCGCCACCTCGCAAGGCAATCCGGCGGTAAGCGACGAGGTGGTTGATAGCGTTACCGTGAATAGCATTGACGGGGCTGCGCTCTCGGCGGGCACAACCGCCAACGGCGCACCGGGGGGAACGGTCGTCTTCACGCATACCCTGCGCAACAGCGGTTCATCAACCATTGCCTACGATCTGAGCGCGCGCAGCGCCGATTCGAGTTGGCCAACCCCTGCCGTGACGCCAGCCACCACCGCGGTCTTGGCGCCAGGCAGCACGGTCGTGATCACGGTGACGGTCACTATCCCGGCCAGCACACTATCCGGTACAAGTAACCCGATCACGGTGGAAGCACGGGCAGCCGGCGGTACATCCGTGTTGGCCAGCGCCGAGAATATCGTTCAAGTCGGCGCGCTGCGCGACGTGTTGCTCGAACCGTCGCGGACCGTGATCGCGTTGCCAAACGCGACCACGGTCATCACCCACACGGTGCGCAATATTGGTTTCAGTGCCGACACCTACACCATCGCCGCCATCCAAGGCGATGGGCATGACGTGCGCGTCTTCCCCAACGAAGTCAATCTCGCTCCGGGGGAGAGTCGCGAAATCACCGTGTTGCTGACTCTGCCGGGCGGACTAGCTGCTCATCTCAACCTGAGCAACATCCGGGTCACGGCCACTTCGCAGACCGATGCAACGATAAAGAGCACCATTTTTGACAGCGTTCGGGTTGGATTGGTCACCGGCGTCTTGCTGAGCAGCGACCGGCTGCGCGGCATTCCGGCGGGAACCAACCAGATGACCTTTAGCGGGATTGTGCTGGAAAACCTTGGCAACGAGACCGACACGTTTGATCTGACCGCCAGCGGGCTGAGCAGCAAGTTTGGCGTTACGATCACGCCAAGCACGGTGGCGCTGAACGGCGGCGCAAGCGATGTCGGGATCAGCGTCACGGTCAACTTACCGCCGATCCAACCGTTTGCATTGCGCCACGATTTGGTTTTGACGGCCACCTCGCGGCGCGACCCAAGCCAACGCAGCAGTATCCGGCTCTCGATGATCTATCTCTACCGGGCGGATATCTTTGGCGAAACGGTCTTTATTCCGGTTGTCAGCCGATAGTAACGGCAGCGCGCTGCGCTGCCGCCAAGCGAGCAATGACAATGCCACCAACCATCTTAGTCATCCACGGCCCCAACCTCAACATGCTGGGCCGGCGTGAACCACAGATTTACGGCACCACGACGTTGGCCGACATTGACGCTGCGCTGTTGGATCGCGGCGCCGCAGCCGGCGTCAACGTGGTCTGCATCCAATCCAATCACGAAGGGGAGCTCGTTGATGCCATTCAAGCGCACGGCTGGGACACGCTCGGCATCATTATCAATCCGGGGGCGCTGACCCACTATGGATTATCGTTGCGCGATGCATTAGCAATGCTCTCAGCGCCGATTATTGAAGTGCATTTATCCAATGTCTACCAGCGCGAAGCCTTTCGCCACACCTCGGTGATCGCGCCGATCGCGCGCGGCCAGATCACCGGCCTCGGCTGGCGCGGCTATCTCCTGGCATTGGAATGGCTATTAGCTGAACGGCTGACTGCGAACGGGACAACTCAGGGATAAATGGCAAGGCGCACAGAGCTGCTCTTGCTCTGTGCGCCAAGAGTTACGCTAGGCCGCCATGCCAAGACTGCGCTTCTTCTCCTCGACATCAATCCCGTGCAAGCGAGCCAGATTCAGGCCAAGAATCTTCTTCTTGGCCTCTTTGGTCAACTGGCCGCAGCCATACCCCCGCACAATATCTTCGGGCAGCTCAAACTCCCAGAACGCCTTGAGCGCGCCGCGCGGATGCCAGATCGGCGACTCGCCGCCATAGATAATCTTATCTTCGCCGCACCAGAAGAGCAGCTTAGCCATTGTTTCGGCGAAGACCCGCGGCGAACGGACAACAAAGTTGACGGTGGCGGCGATGGAAGCGTACAGGTTGGGATAGCGCACCAACTGCCAGCAGATCTCATCGATGAAGGGCAAGCCCACGTGGAAGATAACAAAGTTGATCTCAGGGAAATTGGCCGCCGCGCCGTCCATATCCCACGCTTGAGTATGCTCCACCGGCTGCGGGCCGAGCGGCACCCCCTTGTGAACGCCGATAATATTCACCCCTAATTCGAGCGCCTTCTCAAAAACCGGGAACGCCACCCGCGGGTCGTCCATACGCCATGGAAACGGCTGGCCATAATCGTAGCGCACATTGTAGAGCTTGAAGCCGCGCGCGCCATATTCCTTCACCTGAATTTCCATCAGTTCGAGGGCCTTCTTGCCCTCAAGCGGATTAACCGATCCCCAGAAGATCGCCCGATCGGGGTAGCGACGAGCCATCTCGGCGCAGCGTTCCCACGCCGAGAGACCATCTTTAAACAGATCGGTCAGCGGCAAGGGCTGGGCAATGATCATGTCGGTTGGGCTTTCATCGAAGACCATCCGGCCAATCTCATCGACATGCCACTCGCGCATATACTCTTCGCGGCTGAGCGTCTTCTCGCCAGGGGCATTGAGCACTTGGTGGAAGGCGTAGAGATGCTCGATAAACATTTCGCCGGGCTTGCCAAAGGCGTTCGACTTATCGAAATTAAACACGTGACAGACGCCATCGAAGACAAACGCATCATCAATCATGGCGCACCCTCCTGCTGCGCGCCCCGCATGCGCGCCTCGCGCAGCGGCAACAACTGTTCGAGCGGCAAGCGCAGCCGCTCACGGGCCAACGCCGACATCCGTTCGGGCGACCACGGCGTATTCCACGTAATATTGACCTGCACCTGCTCGACACCGGGCAGCGACTTGACCTCCTCTTCCATCATTTGCAGCAGATGCCACGCAAACGGGCACCACCCAGTTGTGAGGATGATATCGATATGAACCTGCGGGCCATCGATCCGTATCTGCTCGACAAGACCCATATCCACTACGCTCACCTGCCGCTCTTTGCAGCATGGATCGTAGCATTGGCGCAGTACGGCCATCACGTCATCGTGACCAATTCCAGTGGTTGCGGTATCTGCCACTGACACCTCCTGACAAAGACACGGAAAGAGAACACCGTTCTTGAGGCGACGCCGGAGAACGACGCAGGAGAAGCTGTGCTGCGTTGCAAGAACATACGTACAAGAAGTGAGATCTAGAATGAATATATCACATACCTATAGTGAATACAAGTCAGTTGCAAGGTAACGGCGCGGAAAATATTGCGATGCTTGGACGATAGAGGATACAAACCACTGCGGAGTTGGCGCCACAACCAACGGCTCGATGCCGCGCACGATCGTTTTGGCGTTCTTGTACTCGATAGACCGGACACCAGAATCGCCTAATAGCAGTCAGCACCAAGCCTATTGGACACAACCGGCCAAATTATGGTAGGATACAGCAGATTAATAAACGGCGAGGAACCGTACTATGGGCCATCAAGAACACCGTCAGGCAGCAGCGACACAGACGGCGTCAATTCCTTGCGCGGTGCTGACAATGAGCGATAGCCGTACGGAAGCAACCGACGAGAGCGGTCGCTACATCTGTACGGCGCTGACGCAAGCCGGTCACAATGTGGTACAATATGCTGTGGTGCGAGATGAGCCGGCGCAAATCGTCGAGATGGTGCGTCGTTTTGCCGCTGAAGGGTGCAAAGTCATCATTACCAATGGCGGCACCGGCATTGCCCGGCGCGATAGTACCTTTGAATCGATTGACGCCTTGTTGGAAAAGCGATTGCCCGGTTTTGGCGAATTGTTTCGTATGTTATCATTTGCCGAGATTGGGCCAGCAGCGATGCTCTCGCGCGCAACCGCCGGCGTCTTCGGCAGAACGCTCATCTTCTGCCTGCCCGGTTCGCCCAACGCGGTTCAGCTCGGCATGAACCGCCTCATCTTGCCCGAATTGGCGCATCTGGTCTGGGAAACTGTGCGCTAATCGCCATTTTCTGTTATAGTATGAGCGTTATCGTAAAGAGCCGTTCTCTTCGTAGCTGTGAGAAGGAGCCAGAGAACCCATGACGTCAGTAGAAGCCTTCCGCGGCCTGTACTATCCTAATAAGATCGGCCGACTCTGCTTCCTGTCGCTGGAGGAAGTCATGGGTCAGAACGGCGTGAAGGCCCTGCTCCGGCTTGCCGATCTGCAACAGTACATCGACGCCTACCCGCCGAACGATCTCAAGCGCGAATTTCCCTTCGAAGCCATCTCGAAGTATTCGGTGGCGCTCGGCACGATGTACGGGCCGCGTGGAGCGCGCGGCCTTGAGTTGCGCGCCGGGCGGGTCGCCTTCTCGCTTGGTCTGAAGGAGTTCGGTCCGCTGCTTGGCATGGCTGATCTGGCATTGAAACTCATGCCGATCACCATGAAGCTCAAGATCGTGCTGAACGCCACTGCCCAAACGTTTGACCGCTTCTCCGACCAGTCGAGCCATGTCGAGGAAGAGCGCGGCCGGTTTGTATACCACATCACCCGCTGCTCGAACTGTATCACGCGCCCTGAGCCGGGACCGGTGTTCTACATCGCCCGCGGCATTCTCGAAGAGGCAACTGCTTGGGTGAGCGGTGGCCGCCGCTTCTCAGTCGAGCAGATCTCGTGCATGGGGCAGGGTAATTGCTCGTCATGCGCCTTCGCCATCGGCAAGGATCCGCTGGAGTAAGTGTATGCTGCGATGGTTGCTCTTGAAGCTGATCCGCTTCTATCAAGTCGCGATCTCGCCGTGGACGCCGCCGAGCTGTATTTATACTCCTACCTGCTCGCACTACGGCTATGAAGCGATTAAGAAGCACGGCGCACTCCGCGGCGGTTGGCTGACGATCAAACGGATCGCACGATGCCATCCCTTCGCCCGCGGCGGGTACGATCCGGTGCCATAACGCAGGTTTGAGCGCCGCGATGTTCGCGGCGCTCACCCTTTCCCGTTGCACGCAACTTTTTCTGCCGCGCTGTCGTCTATTTATCAGCCAGTCCGCCGCTGCGATTTGGCAGCGCGCCTATGACGCCCTACCAGCGTCAGGAGTAGCAAACCGGTGGCTGAACCATCTCGCGAGACGATTGTGCGCGCCCAACAAGGCGACCAACAGGCGTTGACCGATTTGATCATCGGTCAGCAGCATTATGTCTATAGTATCGCAATGAGCGTGCTGAAGAATGCCGACGACGCCGCTGATCTGACCCAAGAGGCGTTCATCCGGCTCTTCCGCGCTTTGCCCCAGTACAACGGCGAGAGCCGGTTTACCACGTGGCTGTACCGGCTGGTGGTCAATCTGTGCCGCGATGAATTGCGCCGGCGTGGGCGGCAAGCGCCGATCGTGCCACCTGCTGCCGATGACGAAGAGATCGATGCGTTGCATACCGTAGCCGACCCTGACCGTTGGGTCGATCCGCCCCAATCGCTCGATGTCAACCAGTTGCGGCTTGAAGTACGCCGCGCGCTCGAACAGCTCGAACCGCATTACCGGCTGGTACTGACGTTACACTATTTTGAGGATCTCAAGTATACCGATATCGCTGAGATTCTTGACCTACCCCTCAATACCGTGAAGAGCCATATCCGGCGCGGCAAAGAGCGCCTCGCGCAATTGTTGCAGACGAAAGAACCACCAGCGACCCACGCCGTGAACCAGCCGGCTCCGAAAACGACTGATGATCCGTCGCTGCGGATTACGCCGCTACGCCTGCTACCGGGGTGGGGAAGGAGGTGAGTTATGTCTACGCCAACGCCAACACCACCACCAGAAGAGCTGCTCGATGCGGCGCTCCGTCACGAATTGCGCTGGGAGGCGCCGCCTGAATTGACACACCGGCTGTTGCAATTGGTGCCAAACGCTGCGCCTAACCCTACTCCGGCCACGGCGCCGCTGCCACGTTGGCGCTTCTACCTCGCGATTGGGCTGATTGCGCTCGCGGTGTTGGTCTCGATGGTTGGCGCTGCTTATCTCTATCAGATTGTCTGGTTTCAGCTTGGCGCCGGCTCGCTGATCGCGCAATTGGAAGCGTTGCCTGCCCGGCTCTTGCAGTCGCTGTACGAGACCATCCCCTTTGCCCGCGAAGCCGTTAGCATCGCCGCCCTTATCTGCGACCAATTGCATTGGGCCTTGCTGGCGCTCGTGCTCTGGATTCTGCTCGATACGTGGCAGCCTGAACTGAAACCGATCGGTAGTAGAAGTTCGTCGTCGTAGATGCTGAGGGGCGGGTTTGACACCCGCCCCTTACCTATCTTCCCATCTCTCTACCCTCCTGCCGGCGCTTTTTCATACCAGAGGTATGTCGCCCACGGTTCCGCCGGATAGACGCGCTGCGGGCGCAAGGGGTTGATCCGCGCATTAAGCATCGCGCCGCGCCGTAGATTGGGCAATCCAGCCTCTTCGACCAACCAGTATGCGCGCGCCTCGTAGGGTCGCTGAGCCGGCGGGTAGACCCACAGTGTCAACTCCACTTCGACCGCTCGCATCAAGATAGCTCGCTTATACGAACCAACAATCGCTACCTTCAACAGCTCAGTGCGCACCGGCACTGATGTAGCTAAATCACGAGCCATGGCCTGTCGAATCGCCGAATAGCGCCGCTCAAAGCGGCGAATGGCGGTATGCACTGGCGGGATCAAGAGCAACGATGTACTGATAATGGCATACGGCAACATCTGTTTGAGATCGAGGCGCTGTTCATCGCCATTGACGGTGCGGCAACGAAAATGCAACACACCGTCGCTGCGATCGGGCTGCAATTCGCCGGTGCAGATGAACGGGCCGATGACACGAGCTAAATCGGGCATAAAGACCAGACCAGTCGTGCCGCAAATGAAGCCAAGCAGTAGGCTGAGTGCGATCCGGGCCAGCATAGGGGCGCTCCTCTGGCGGAATGGGTAACTAACTTACGATGGCGCAGGTCGTTGCCCGCAGCGGCGAGGGTGAAAGGGCAGCAGCGAGGAGGGCTGCATCGACCTCATCATTATGTCTGATTGTAGCACAAGACTCGTACCACACACAACGGAATTATTTGGCATGTTGCTGTTGCTGCAAAAGCTGCCCGATACGCTCGACCAACTGGCGCAGACTAACCGGCTTGGTCAGATAATCGGTTGCGCCGGCCAGCAAGCAACGCTCGCGATCACCCGGCATCGCCAGCGCGGTAACGGCAATAATCGGCGTGGCAGCATACATCGCTTGCGCGCGTAATTGCCGTATCGCTTCTAATCCGTCCATTTCAGGCATCTGAATATCCATGATGATCAGATCGGGCTGCCATTCGGCAGCGACCGCCAACGCTTCGCGCCCATTCCGCGCCACCCGTAACTCGTAACCACGGGCAGCGAGGTATTCGCTCATAGTTGACAGGTTGAGTTCGTTGTCTTCAGCCAATAAGAGCTTAGCGTCTAATCCACAGCGCAGGTGCAACGTGGTCGTTGACTGCGGCGAAAAAGTCATTTGGCTCAAGACACGCCGAACCGAAGCCCGATCAACCGGTTGCACCAACCATGCCACCGCGCCGGCTGCCAGCGCTTGTTGGGCTTCATCCGCCGTGACGATGGCAATCACTGGGATCGAACGCAAGTCAGGATCGTGTTGCAAGCCAGCGAGAAGCTCCCAACCCGCGCCGCCAGCCATGTGAAGATCAAGCACGATCAGATCGGGACGCATTGCGACTGCGTGTTCAAGCGCGCCATTGCTCTGCAGCACCAACACCGGCTGGATCTGCTGCTCTTCGAGGTAGCGGGCTAATTGATCGGCCATCGTCACCGAATCGACGATCACCAACGCCAACCGCAACGGTGACCATTCGTCATCATTCGTAGTTGCAACGGCATGCGTTACCGGTTGATACGGCAACGTTACCGTAAACATACTGCCTTTCCCCGGTTCACTGGTTACTGAAACACTCCCACCGTGCAGATCGGTGAGACGCCGCACCAATGCCAACCCCAAGCCGCTACCCTCATGTTGGCGGCTGAGGCTGCTATCGAGCTGCACAAACGGCTGGAAGAGTGACTGCATCTGTTCAGGTGCAATGCCAATACCGGTATCGCTGACCGTAAAGGCAATCGTGCCTTGGGCCGCATCGGTTGCAACTCGCAACTCCACTGAACCGCCGTTGGGGGTAAACTTAACCGCATTGCTCAACAGATTGACCAGTATCTGTTTGATACGGCGAGGGTCGGCTAAAAAGCACGCCTGCGGATTGTCGATCCATAGCGAAAGGCAGATCTGTTTCTTGTGGGCCTGCTCTTTGACCAGTGTCAGGCTCGCTTCGCACAGATCACTGACCGCGACCACCTCTTTGCTGATGTCCATCCGCCCCGCTTCAATCTTGGTCAAATCGAGCACATCGTTAATCAGAGCCAACAAATGGCGACCACTCGCCTCAATCGCCAGCACAGCCGCTTGCTGCCGCTCGTTGAGCGGGCCGCGCAACTCTTCTAACAGACTCTCGCTGAGGGCAAGGATCGCGTTCAGCGGTGTGCGCAGCTCGTGGCTCATATTGGCGAGGAACTCATCTTTGGTGCGCACGGCCCGCGCCAGTTCGGCATTGGCCCGGCTCAATTCGGCGGTACGTTCGGCAACGCGGCGGGCGAGCAGATCACGTTCAGCCTGCAAGGCTAACTCAGCCATACGCCACGCCGTGATATCACGCACAATCGCGATCGCCTCATCGTCGGCGGGACTAGCTTTGATGCGCGCTTCAAAGAAGCGTTCGTGATCGTCGATCTGCCATTGATAGGCTATGGTCTGTAATTCGCCGGTCGCAAACGCCATAGCCAGTGCATCGCGCAACTGCCGGCTCGCATCCTCCGGCAACACTGTTTCAAACGGTTGGCCGAGAAACACGTCCGGCGGTTGAATGAGCAGTGCGTTAGGCGGTGCCGAGAAATCAATGAAAACGCCTTGCCGGCTCAGTCGAAAGACCATATCCGGCAACGTACTGACAATGAGATGATTGCGTTGTTCGCTCGCGCGGAGCTGCGCTTCTTGCCGCCCGACTACGATGGCAAAGGCAACATCATCGGCCAGTTCTTTGAGCAAGCGCACTTCGTCAGCATCGAAAAAAGCGGGCTGGCCGGCATAGAAGCTTAAGGTCGCATACACCTCGCCATCAACCAGCAACGGAAAACTCGCCGATGCGCGATACCCTAGCCGCAGCGCCGCTTCACACCATAATGCCACCCGTTCATCAGTCGCAAGATGATTGACAATCATTACTTGACCGCTGCGCAGCGCCCGCGCCGTCGGGCAGGTCGTATCTTCGCTCAACAGGATATGGAGGTTATCTAGATAGTCGCCTGCTTCACCGGCGAATGCAACCGGTTCCAAGCGATCACTGCCTGTTTGCCGCTGCCCGATCCACGCCATCCGAAACCTTCCCACCTCAACCGCAATCCGGCAGATTTCTTGAAAAATCCGCTGCGGCTCACGTTCGCGGATGATCATCTGGTTGATGGCGCTGAGCAAGGCATACGTGCGAGTGAGCCGGCGTTGGCGCGCGTCGTGCTGCTGGCGCTGGCCGATAAAAAGAAAGAAGACTACGAGGCTAGCGATGGCGATGAGCGTGCGGCTCACGGCATCCCAATGCAGCCATCGATTCGGGAAGGTCGCGCCGGGCCGCAACACAAATTGCCAGACCCGGCCATAGCGATTCTGCTCGATGACAATCGGGGCATCACGCACAAATGCCGCCAGATCAAGCTGATCGAGCGATTGCGCTGCGATCGTTGTGTGAAAGGCGAGCGGTTGCAGCGAGCCATTGGTGACATCGAGCAAGAGTACCTCAAGGTCCGGTGGCACGATCGGACGTAATGCTTGCTCGATCAACTCAGCCGGCACTACCAAGAACATGACCATCCCGGCAATCCGGCGCTGGCGTTCAGCCACATCGTGCGGCGGCGGCCCTGCGGTATATACCGGCATCATCAGCAACACCGACGGCGTCTTGACCGTTGCCACATACGGGAAGATCGGCCCTGTCATCATGATCTGCCCGCTATCGCGCGCCTGCGCCAACGCCTCGCGCCGTACCGGCTCGACCGCCATATCCATGCCTAACACTAGACGGCGCTCGGCAAATGGTTCGACATACGCCAACGGGAAATACTCAGGCCTTCGGCCTGCCGGCAGGCCGAAGGCTCCCGGCTCGCGCACCCGAAAGTCTGGCAAACCGGTTTCCTGCATCTGGCGCTCGAAATCTACTCGTTCGGCCTGTGTCACGCGCTGCGCCCAACCGGCCGACTGTAACGCCGGTAGCTGATTGAGGATAGTGCGCACAAAGACGCGAAACTCATGCTGTTCAACCTGCTGCGAAGCGAGAAAGAACGCACCAATGCTCTGAAGCCCTTGTTCGTAGCGCATTAGCCGGTCATCGATCAGACTCATGATCTCGTTAGCATCGGCTTGGAGTTGATCGGCATACCGCTGCTGGGCATCGCGCCAGATCAATTGCAAACTAAAGAGCAGCAATGCCAGTAAGAGGCTGCTCACTGGCCACAGAAACGGTTCCCGCATAGGTCGCTGGCGCCAATGGTAGACGCCAACGACCAACCACGGCGTGACCAGCCAAACGCCGGCGAGAACGTTGAGCCACCAGTGCCAGCCGGCCAGCGGCCAATCGGCAGCCAAGCGCACTCCGGCAGCCGCCATTGTCGCTGCGCCGATGAATGGCGCCGGCAGGACGGCCAGCGCGAGTAACCCGCAAACCAGCAAGACACGCGGTAAGGATGCCGGCGGCAGCGGCTCGCCAAACCGGTACACGAGAAAAGAACCTAGCCACGCCTGCCCCAAAGCGGCACCGGCCAAGATCAGCGCCGAGAGCAACAACCGCTCAAACGGGAGACCTAGCTGCCAGAAGACGGCGCCGTATCCAACCAAGGCGCCGGCAAAGATGACCGGCAAGATGCGGTTGCCGGCCAGCAGCACACCGCCTAACGCCACACCGGCGGCGAGCCAAATCAATGGTAAGCCGCGGGTGGTGATAACCGGTTGTGCGATGAGCCAAATCAGTGCAGCGTGACCAAGACCAAAGCCAAGCAGTATGCGCCGGCGTAGGTAGATCATTTCCGTACACTCCGGTAGTTACGCCGACATCAACCAACGCTACCAGAGTGAATCGTAGCACGTTGGAGAGATTTACGCCAACGCCGGCGATACTTCCGCTAATTGGCGGTACGCGCCGGCAAAGTACAAGAGCGGTTCCCCTTCAGATGCGCAGCGCAGTGCAAGCACCCGCCCCAGCACAATCAGGTGATCGCCGCCGTCGAGGATGCGATCGCGGGCGCAGACCAATGTAGCAAGGCTATCGCGCAACACTGGCGCGCCAGCTAGCTCGATCATTGGGATATCGAGATCAGGCTGTGGCCGGCCGGCAAAATGGCGCGCAATCGCTTCTTGATCGGCGCGTAAGATATTCACCGCAAACTGAGTCGCTGCGCTGATCACCGGCGCCATACGCGCCTTGCGATCGACACAGACGAGCAACAGCAACGGATCAAGCGAAACCGAAGTGAGCGAGTTGGCAGTCATGCCGCGGATTTGCTGGCCATCACTGGCGGTAATCACCGTCACCCCAGTGGCAAACAAACCCATTGTGGCGCGATAGTCACGTGGATCGACAGTCATTGAGCATCTCAACATATTTCAAAACTTCTTCCTTATAGAAGTATACGCCGAGTAAGGTGAAATGAGCAAGGTTCTATGGAGTGCGGCAGTTAAACTGCCGCACTATCTCCCGGCGAGGGGTTTCTCAGCTGGCCGGCGCACCCTATGCAAGCTGTTGAGGGGCGGACCGCAGGCTGCAGGTCTTCACCCCCTGCCCCTCTCCCGCGCCAGCGAGAGCGGGGCTGAGGGTGAGGGTGCTATCGTGCTCACCACCGAGAGCGCGCCATCCATGGGTCAGGGTGCTATCGTGCTCACCACCGAGAGCGCCGAGGGCGCGGATGACGATCGCCATCCCAAAAAACCTTTGCATCCTTGGTGCCTTTGCGTTTACCATCTCTGCGGCTTTGCTCGCTTTGCGCCTTGGTAATTAGCCGTCACCCCCCGCTCCCTTCTCCCTCTTCCCCAACTAGTTGTCTCTTCGCCTGCTCTGTGCTATGCTGTATAGAACAAATTATTGTCGTAAGATCGGTTTTTATCAAATAGGTGCAACGATGACCATCACCGATCGCATGCTGACTGGCGCTATTGCCAACAATCCCGGCAATTACCAAGGCGATGGCGAGTGGCGCTACTCGATTACCCAGCGCACCCTCTACTTCAGCAAAGCGGCCGCCCCCGATCCGCGCGATAAAGAGCCGTTCTTTCCTTTACCATCGTTAAATCCCGATGGATCAGGGCGGATGGAGCGCGCGTTTCGCCAGTTTATCCGCCGGCGTTGGCCGCCAAGCCGGTGCGCCGAATTAGAGAAGTTTGCCGAACGCAAAGGTTGGCATTTAGCGATGGAATTGAAGTACGGCGGCGGCGCACTTGAAGACTACGAAGCCGCCGAATGGCAATATGTGGTCAACCGCGAATTGCAGCGGCTCGCCGCCGAAGTACGGGCTCGCATCGCTGAACTCGAGGCGCAAGCTACCCAACCTGACCCGACACCTGGAACTGGCGGGTGAACGTCCGACTCAACCGGCGGTAGACCAACGTCGCCGTGATGGTATACGCCTCACCGGCTCGCGCCGTCCCAATCAACGGCACCTCAGCCTCGAGCGCCTCGCCGTCAACGGTGACACTCCCCGTAGCGCCGCCGGCGCATTGGAGATCAAAGATCACATTGACCGGACGGCTGCCGGCGCTGTAGCCCCAACTCACGGTCGCATACACTGGCCCGATCCCGCTGAGGCTGGTAATCCGCAGATTGCGCAGCCACGCCGGAAGAATCGCGCCGCGCACCGTCATAATGGTCACCACCGACCAGAACGAGAACCAGAACCCGCGTTGCAAGGCTTTCGTGTTCATACGTGGATCTTCCTCTGCGCCGGATCGCGGTGCTGGCGGTAGAGGATCGCCGTGTGGCCAATAATTGCCACCAACATCGCCCCGGTCGTCGCCACTATTGTCTCGACCAACTCCTCTTTCATGTCTTTGTAGTCGAGAAATCGTACTTTGATCAACTCGTGGGTCTCGAGTTCTTGTTCAACCTTCGACAGAATGTTTTCGGTCAGTCCATGCTTGCCGATCATCACCGTGACCGGCAACGCATGGGCGAGGCGGCGCAGATGCGCGCGTTGAGCAGGAGTCATCGGGGAGCAACCTCCTCTACCGGGGCGGATGTAATATCATACCGGCCACGGAGATCATTCCAGCGCACCCGCAGCACATCGCAAAGATTGCGCCACGAGTCGCGTAGTGGATTGACTTTCGTTTCCGCGCCGTAGCGCCACATCACCGGAATCTCGGCGATCGGGTAGCCACGGCGTTGGGCAAGGAAGAGCAATTCGACATCGTACGCCGTCACAGCGGCACCGCGCACGACCGGCGAATCATCGCCGTAAATCCGCACCCGGCGGAAGAGATCGCGGGCCACGTCACGGCGCAACGCCTTGAATCCACACTGGGTATCGTTAATGCCCCGCAGGGCGACAAGGCGAATGATCCCATTGAACACCCGACCCATCACATGCCGGTACCACGGTTCACCCTCGCGGGTCGCGCCAACCCCCTCGCGGGAACCGATCGCAATCGGAAAACCAGCCTCAATCGCGGCGCGCAATCGCGGCCATTCCTCGATTGGCACTGCTAAATCAGCATCACACAGCAAGATGATCGATCCACGCGCTGCGAGCGCCCCCGCGCGCACCACAAACCCTTTGCCGCGATGATCGCAGCGCAACACGGTGACACCGGGGAAGGCAGCGGCAATTTCGGCGGTGCGATCGTCGCTGCCATCATCGACAACGATCACTTCGCTAGCGTATGGCTCGGCGGCGAGAAAAGCCATAATCGCGGCGAGCGTTGCCGGCAGGCGCCGCTCTTCGTTGTACGCTGGAATGATAATGGACAGGAATGGTTCGTTGGTCATGACGTGCTCTGCGTAGGTGGCTGGCCGAGCGCCAGTGCAGCGACGAACGGCGCTGTTTCTTCGGGTAATGTGGAACGGCGCGATAGAAAGCGCGGCAACGCGCGCAAACCAGCCACTTGGCCCCGCAACCGCGCCCGCGCGGCTGGTTCGCGAATGTGCAACAAACTGTGCAGGGCGAAACGCACCTGCGCGATCACTAACGCCGGCCAATAGCGGCGCGCCAGCGGCGGCGGCATATTTTTCACCCATACGAGCGGAAAATTGCGCCCGCAATAATAACTAGCCAAAGCGCCGCCGCCACTGGCGCTCAGCCGGTGGTAGACAACTGCGGTTGGGACAAAGATGGTGCGCAACCCTTTGCGCCGCGCGCGTAAGTTAAGATCGACATCCTCGCAGTACATCACCAACTCTTCGTCAAAGACGTTACCGTCTTCGGCCAGCAGTTCTAGTGCGCTGCGCCGGTAGGCGGCTGCGCCGGCGCAGGGCCCGAATACCTCGGCATAAGCATCGTATTGGCCGCGATCAACTTCCCACACCCCGCGGTTGCCCGGCTCGCCATTCACGCGATAGAAATCGCCTGCCGAATGCAACACCTCGCGCCGGTCGAACAGGCGCAGCTTCGCGGCGGCAAAGGCAAACTGCGGCCAGCGTTCGAGCGCGCCGATCAGCGCCGCTAACCACTTCGGGTCAGCTTCGGTATCATTGTTCAGCAAAACCACAAAGGGTTGATTGGTCACCGCGATCGCTGCATTTACCGCCGCCGCAAACCCGCGGTTCTGCGCCAACGCCAACACCCGCACTTCCGGGTAGCGCGCCCGCACCAATGCCACCGAGTCGTCGGTACTTGCATCATCAACCACCGTCACCACAAAATCACGCCGGGTCTGCGCACGTAACGAGTCAAGACACACCGGCAGCAAAGCGCTGCCATTGTAATTGGGCACAATCACATCGATCATGGCAATAACGCTTCGCGGCGCAGACGGGCAAGATAGGCGTCGAGCGCCTCTTGCCACGGACGGAACGTAATGCCCAACGCCGCACCGGCCACATTGGCCAGCGGCGTATAGGGCGGCGGCGTGCTATCGCGCTGAAAATCGCGCAAGCGGATGGAGTGGAGCGGGATGTCAACCCCAGCACGGCACAGAATTTCGGCCGCAAACTCGTAGCGCGAGCAGATGCCATCATTGACAAAGTGATAGGTGCCGTAGTAATCCGTGGTAATCAACCGCGCCAAACCCGCCGCCACATCAGGCGCGTAAGTCGGACTACCGATCTCGTCGGCCACCATCCGCAAGCCGCCAGCCGACGGGTTCGCCGCTAACCGCAACACCGTGCGGACAAAATTGCGTTCGCCGCCAAACAACCACGCCACCCGCACGATAAAATGGCGCGGCCACAACTCGCGCACGGCTTGCTCACCGGCCAGCTTGCTCTGGCCATACGGATTGATTGGGCCGGTGGGATCATCTTCAAAATATGGCCGCTGGCCATCGCCGGCAAACACCTCATTGGTGCTGATATAGACCAGCGCCGCATTGATCCGGCGACAGCCAAGGGCCACGTAGCGCGTTCCCAAGCCATTGACCCGATAGGCTAGCAATGGATCGCGCGCGCATCCATCCACATTCGTGTAGGCGGCAGCGTGAATCACCACCTCGGCACCGGTGGCCGCAATCTGCTCGACAGTGGCCGGATCAGCCAACTCAAGCTGGCCATGCCCCAACGGCGCCAGATCGTGGTGATCGGCGAGCGCGGCCATCACCGCCTGCCCTAATTGCCCATGCGCTCCGGTGATTGCAATCCGCAAGCTCTGGCTCCTTCTCTGCACGTAACCGGCTTCACAGAGTAGCAGAAGAGCTGATTAGCGTCAACTCAACGTTCATCCGGGCCAACCACGACGCCACGCACCTGTTCTTCCGCAAAGGGAATGCGGATTTCGACACAGATACCGGGCCGATCGGGGCGATTATGAATCTGGTAGCTGCCGCCAACCGCCAATACGATCCGCGCCACCTGCGCCAACCCTAGACCCATCCCTTCAACTTGGCCGGTAAAGCTGCGCTCGGATTGATAGTACGGCTGCCAAATCTTGCGTAGTTGTTCGGGTGGCAAATGTATCCCATCATCGCAAACCAACAACCGCACCTGATCACGAACTAGATCAGCATCAACGCGCACCATCACCGCCGGGTTGCGTTGGGGATGAAACTTCTTCGCATTTTCGCACAATTCCCGTAATATCGTTTCAAGGCTACGCCGCGAAATCCGCAACCGCCGCGTATCGAGCGCGGGGTCAAGATTGAGACTAACCGTCTGCATGCCCAATTCTTGACTGATCGTAGCAATCATAGCAGGCAGTTCAAACACTGTGCATGTATCAAGATAGTGCGCATCACCGGGACTGCGTACATAGAGCAAAATATCATCAATTTCGCTTTGCAGCCGGTGCGCGCCGCTAAGGGCAATGGCCGCAATGTTCCGCGCAATCGAGCGATCGAGCTGATCCATATTGTCGTGCAAGATATTCAAGCCACCAATGATACTGACCAGCGGTGTGCGCAGTTTATGCGAGATCGCGGTATGAAACGTCCACATATCGCGTTGAGCCGTGATTTGTTGCGTCACATCACGGATGGTCACGACAATTTGGTCGTCAGCCGGATGGATGACCGCCGGCTCAACTTTGAGCCACTGTTCAGAACTGTGCAGCGTTTCAGGATGCACTAAGAAGCGCTGAAGATCTATCGGGGCCGGCCACTGTTCCCATGCCTCGGATGGCGCCAATTGATACCGCTGCGCAGCTAGCTCGCGGAAGGTCCGGCTCGGCTGCTCATCAGCCGTCAAGCCAAGGTATGCCCGGGCGCGGAGATTGGCGTAGGTAATCCGATCCTGCTGGTCAAGAATGAGGCATGCGTTATCCGATGTCTCTACCACCCACTCAAACCGCGCTCGTTCGGCATTCACGCGCGCTTGCTCTTGCAAGAGCCGGCGATACCGGTTCAAGCGCAATAAGGTGTTAATCCGCGCTTGTAATTCACCGATATCAAACGGTTTAGTAATAAACTCATCCGCGCCAGCCTCGAATCCACGTATTTTTGCTTCACGATCATTCAACGCGGTGATCATAACAATCGGAATCTGGGCTAACATCGGATCATCGCGCAATGATCGGCACACCTCAAACCCGTCAACATCCGGTATCATGACGTCGAGCAGGATAAGATCGAGGTGATACTGTCTGGCCAACTGTAACGCCTGATCGCCGCGCTGCGCAGTTAGCAGACGGAGGTTGAAGGGGGCTATGGTGTCAATGAGCAGCGCGCGCATCTGCTCATCATCGTCAACGATTAACACAGTATTTTGCTCCATGGTTATATCCTACCACGGAGCTATTACCATTGGCATGACAAAATTGTTTATTTTTGGTCGAGGTATGGCTTAGATCGGACCGACCTTGCCCCGCGTTGCGCGCACGATACTGAGTATTTCCTCATCACTGAGCGGGTTGCCATTCTGTTCCCACCATTGCCGGTACCAACTGAGATTGGCGGTAAACCCGCGAATAACTTCATCACGATTCAATGGCGGCACTTTACGCCGTAACGCCTCCCGCACCTCTTGCCGTTCAGTCTCAGTCAATTCGGGCAACGACTCGAGAATGCGATCGGCGCGCAATAAAAATAATTCGCGCTCAATCGTCGGAAATTCCCCCTCGATCTGGCGAATATTACCGAGATAGGCAATCGTGCGTTGCCGCGGCTGCCCCCGTTCGTCACGGTAACTCTCGACAAGGTAGGCATCGTAGAAATTGGTATTGGCAATCTCAGCGTTTTTGTGCCGCCGCACAACCCAGCGAATATACATAGCGCCGGCTCCTGTGCGAATACGCTCAAGCTTAGGATTGGACGATACCGAAAGAGGCATGCCTGCACGGATAGGTCGATGAGTGCTCTAGCCCTGCGATGAGCCAGCAGGCGCTCGTGCCGTCCTCTGCCGCAGCGAGATGAATTGCGCCTTCCGGTAGCAAGTGATGATACGCCAAGGTAAGACTTTTTTATCTTGTCTTGTTTGCCTATTATATCATGATGCGCCAATTTTGGCATAGCTTTTTTGCTTACAAGTCAAAAGATTGTCTGAAAAACACTTTTCACCATCCAACGAACGGATGAGGTTTAGCAAGTACCCGCTCCCTTGTGCTGCCAAAAACCGGTTGCCGCCCCTGAGCAGGAGCGGCAACCGGTCAAGAACGCTGCTAACCGCCTGCTAGCGCTGGATGATTGGCAATAGCACCCGATACGTGAATTGCAGCGCCGGACTGTGCAAGGCAAACTCGTTGCGGCTGCCGTCAATTTCAATCTCGACCAGCCAATAGTGATAGCTCACGTTCGGCTGAGCCGTGCGATCGAGCCACTGGTAGCTCGCGCCAGCTCCAGCGCTGCCTTGCGCCGGGATCGGCGTCGCAACGATCTGCGCCGCATCCGCCCGGTTGCCGCTCGCGCTGCGCAAGATCACGAAGCCGAGCGTATCCCGTTCGCTGCCCGTCACCCAGCGCAGCAGCACACCGTTGCTCTGCCGCTCGGCGGTGAAGCTGAGCAGCGTGATCGCGGTTGGCGGCGCGCGGTGGATGCCTGCCCACCAACTGAGGTCATTCTGGCCGCTGGTGAGCGTGAAGACCTGCGTGCGCTGCATGTTCGGGTCAACATCGCTGTCGCTCCCGCTATCGCTACCCTGACCTTGCGGGCTAAACACCCATCCCTCCGGCAGACCAAACTCGATGTAGTAGTTCCCCGGCGGTAGATCTGTGAACAGATAGCTGCCGTCGCTGCCGGTCACAACCGTGCCAACCAGTGTGTCGTCAGACCGGTACAGCCTGACCGTGACCCCGCTAACGCCCTCTTCGCCCGCTTCGGCAATCCCATTGGCGTTGAGATCGTTCCAGACCCGGTTGCCCACGCTGGCCAACTGGAAGATGCCGAAGTCGATGGTCAGATTGCTGTCGCGCCCGTCGCCATCAACGGCCGTATCCGGCTCGCTATCGGGTCGCAGCTCGATCAGGCCGCTGACGATGTTGAAGGCCGAGTCGGCATCCGCCTGTCGCGTACCGTTATCGTCGTTGTCGCGATCGGTGTTGGCATCAGGTGCCGGCTCATACGGCCTAGCCGTTAGCGAGAAGTCGCCAGTGCTGCTGCGGTAGCCGGTCCAGAAGCCGTCGATGCCGAATTGCCATCCCG
>NZ_DAOUDC010000010.1:0-40880 GCF_034431535.1 Chloroflexus sp.
CAGGTCGCCATTGCAGCGCAAAGCCCCGACATCGCCATGGGCGTCGATAAGGCGCAGGAGTTCAAGACCGGCGAGATGAGCGAAGATGAGATCGAGGCGATCGGCGCCGGCGATCAGGGCATGATGTTCGGCTTCGCCTGCGACGAGACGCCTGAGCTGATGCCGGCCAGCATTGCGCTCGCTCACCGGCTGATCCGCCGGCTCGAGCGGGTGCGCAAAGACGGCACCTTGCCCTACCTGCGCCCCGATGCCAAGTCGCAAGTGACGGTTGAGTACAGCTTCGGTAAGCCGGTGCGGGTGGATACGGTGCTGATCAGCAGCCAGCACGCACCCGATATCACCCAAGAGCAAATCCGGGCCGATCTGATCGAGCACGTGATCAAGACCGAAGTGCCGGAAGCGTGGCTTGACACGCAGACCAAGATCTTCATCAACCCGACCGGGCGCTTCGTGATCGGCGGCCCAATGGGAGACAGCGGCCTGACCGGACGCAAGATTATCGTTGATACCTACGGCGGCGTGGCCCGCCACGGCGGTGGCGCCTTCAGCGGCAAAGACCCCTCGAAGGTCGATCGCAGCGCCGCCTACGCCTGCCGCTGGGTGACCAAGAACATCGTCGCCGCCGGCCTTGCCCGCCGCGTCGAGCTGCAAGTGAGCTACGCCATCGGCGTTGCCCGCCCACTCTCGCTCAACGTCGAGACCTTTGGCACCGGCGCGGTGGCCGATGAGGTGATTCTGAAGGCGGTCAACGAGGTGTTTGACCTGCGGCCCGGCGCGATCATCCGCGACCTCGACCTGCGCCGCCCGATCTACCGCAAGACCGCAGCCGGTGGGCACTTTGGCCGCACCGACATTGATCTGCCGTGGGAGCGCACCAACCGCGTGGAGGAGTTGCGCCGCGCGGCTGAGTTGTAGTGCTGACAGGGAAAATTAACGCAAAGACGCAAAGGGTTGTTAGTGCGTAAAAGCGTGCTTTTACCCGCTTCCATCCCTTTGCGTCTTTGCGTGCATAAAGGTGTGACATGACCGCTTCATCGCACTGGCGGCGGATTGCCAGCACTATGTACGACTACGTTTTGCTTACGATTGGCGCGCTGCTCAGCGCCACTGCCGTGCGCTTCTTTCTAGTGCCGAATCAGGTGGTGAGCGGCGGCATTACTGGCGTGGCCCAGTTGCTGAACACCTTCCTCGGCACACCAGTCGGCGCGGTGGTGCTGATCCTCAACGCACCGTTGCTCATTGCCGGCTGGCGCTACCTCGGCGGGGCGGTCTTCGGCGTGCGCACGTTTTACACGGTGGTGGTGATGTCGCTGGCGATCGATGGCCTCGCCCCTTTTGCCCGCCCGATCACCAACGATCCGCTGCTGTACAGCCTCTACGGCGGCCTAATTGACGGCTTGGGGATCGGGTTGGTCTTGCGCGCACGCGGCACCACCGGCGGGAGCGATATTCTCGCCCGTCTGATCGAGCGGCGTTTTGGCATTCAACCGGGTCGCAGCTTGTTAGGCTTCGACACCATGGTCTTTACCGCGGCCCTGTTTAGCTACGGCCCCGAAAAGATTCTGTACGCGCTGCTGGTGGCGTTTACCTCTAGCCGGGCGATTGACACGGTGCTGGCTGCCGGCAAAGGCGCGCGGCAGGCGCTGATTATCACCTCTACCCCAGAACCGATCCGGCAAGCCGTGCTCCACCGGCTCGGTCGCGGCCTTACCCAACTCGAAGGTATTGGCGGCTACACCGGCATGACGCGGGCCGTGTTGCTCTGCGTGGTGGCCCGCACCGAAATTGGTGCGCTCAAGAATATCATTAGCACGGTTGACCCCGCCGCCTTCGTGATTGTCGGCGAGGTCGACGAGGTGATCGGCGAGGGGTTTAGTCGATCAACGTGATCATGCGTGGGCCGGCACTGCGAAACGGGCACCCCTGCGGATAAGCGTGGCACGTACAGCCGACCCCGCCCCCACTGCAACCTAGCACCGCTGTATCGCGCAACCGACCTTTGCGCACCCAAAACGCGATCATCCCCTCAAGCGCGCTCGGTTCGATCTGCAAGCGCTGGCTGAGTTCGGCCAGCGACAACGGTTGTTCGGCTTGTTCGAGCATTTCGAGGATTTGATAGAGCATTGACGCCTCACCCTAGTTGTTCGCGCAAGAGCGGTTTACACGCCGATCACGCGCCCGCCTTGGAACACGATCAACGCCACCAGCCACGCAATCGCAAACTGGCCCAGCAAACTGGTCAGCATCCAGCGCAAGCCGAACTCGTGCCGGCTAGCCGCTAGCGTCGCCACGCACGGCGTATAGAGCAAGACAAAGACGAGCAAGGCGAGCGCCGCCGCTGTCGCATGCCCGTTGCTGCTCGCAGCTAGGCCAGCTTGGATCGCCGCCGCTAAGCCGTCAGCCACCGGCTCAGCTTCCGCTACGCCGAGGTTGATCCCGATGATCCCCGGCAACGCGCGCAGCGCATCGCCCATCGCCGCGCCAAAACCGGTGACAATCGCCGCCGCATCTTCATCCAACGATGGCGGCGCTGCCGTCTCGGCGACCGCATCCTCTCCCACATACACCTGCGTCAGCGTGCCAACCACCACCTCTTTCGCGATCAGGCCGGTTACCAGCGCGCCGCTGCTTTCCCAATTGCCAAAACCGAGCGGCGCAAACACCGGCGCCACTGCGTGGGCCAGCGTAGCAAAGGCGCTTTGATCAACCGGCGTCGCGGCAAATTGGCCATTGCCGCGCGCCGGGATCGCCAGCAACAGCCAGATCACGACGCTCGTCGCCAAGATCACCGTACCCGCCTTGCGCACAAACGCCGCGGTGCGTTCCCACATCTGCCGCCAGATATTGCGCAGGGTGGGCACGCGGTACGGCGGCAGTTCGAGCACGAACGGGGTTGGCGGCTGGCGCGCGAACAGAGTACGGCGTGCCAGCGCCCCCACCCCCACCGCCACCACAATACCGGTGAGGTACAACCCGAAGATTACCTGCCCGGCGTAGGCGGGGAAGAAGATCATCGCAATCAGCACATAGACCGGCAGCCGCGCGCTGCAACTCATAAACGGCACCAGCAGACCGGTGAGAATGCGATCGCGGCGGCTATCGAGCGTGCGAGTGGCGTAGATCGCCGGCACCGAGCAGCCAAAACCGACGATCATGGGCAAAAAGCTCTTGCCGTGGAGGCCAAACAGCCGCATGACCCGATCCATCACAAAGGCGGCACGGGCCATGTACCCCGAATCTTCCAAAAGCGCTAGCGCAAAGTAGAGGCTCAACAGCACCGGCACAAAGGCCAGCACCCCACCCACCCCGGCAATCACGCCATCGATCAGCAGCGCCGCAAACCAGCCGCCGCCGGCACCAACCATACCCAGCAACGCGCTCACCCAACGGCTGAGCGGGCCGCTCACCACGCTATCGAGCCAATCAACAAACGGCGCCGCGACATCGGTGGTTAGTTTGAAGACCACCCACATGACGGCCAGAAAAATGGGAATGCCGAACCAGCGATGCGTCACGATGCGGTCGATCCGGTCAGAGAGCGTAGCAGGCGGGGTCGCCGGACGAGTCACGGCGCGCGTGGCCACCTCGTGGACGAAGCGGTAGCGCTGGTCAACCATCACGATATCGAGCTCATCGCCATAGATCGTGCGCAGCCGCTCAAGGCTGTCGTTCAGCACCGCAACCACGGCGCTGCCGCCGTGGGCCTCGATCGCGGCCAGCAGCGTTTCATCGCCTTCCAGCACCTGAATCGCCAGCCAGCGCGCCGGATAGACAGCCAACGCTGGCGTTTGGGCGAAGAGTGCCGCCAACTGCGCGATCTCGCGCTCGACCGGCGCAGGATAGGAAAAAGGAATCTGCAGCGCAAACCCGGCCACCGTCGTCATACTTCCACCTCACGCGCCAGCTCGTTCTTGGGCAGAGCAGCCAAACGCTCAGCCATCGCCACTTTCAGCGCCGGCAGACCATCGCCGCGACCAGCCGCTAGCGCCACCACTGGCACCCCCAAACCATCGGCCAGCGCCGCGGTATGAATGGTGATACCGCGCGTTTTGGCGATGTCGATCATATTCAACGCCACCAACAACGGTACGCCAGTTTCAAGCAATTGGGCCGTCATGTAAAGGTTGCGTTCGAGATTCGCGGCATCAACCACGTTCACCACCAGATCGGGCCGCTCGCGGACAATAAAATCACGCGCGATCTGCTCTTCGAGCGAACGGGCGGCCAGACTGTAAGCGCCAGGCAGATCGACCACCGTCACTGCCATTCCCTTCAGCGTCAAGCGCCCCTCTTTGCGTTCGACCGTCTTGCCCGGCCAGTTGCCGGTGTGCTGATTGAGGCCAGTCAGCGCATTGAAAATCGTACTCTTGCCCACGTTCGGATTCCCAGCCAAAGCCACCAATGCCGCCGCCATCAGCAAGCCCCCTGTTCAACCACCGTCACCAACAACGCATGGGCCAGCGGGTACTCCAGCGCCATCCGGGTATCACCGAGAGCGATCATCAAAGCACTACCGCTATCCGCCACTACCGACAGCTCAATACCGGGCACAAACCCCAACTCAGACAAGCGCCGGCTGATGCGCTGGCTGCTTTGAATCCCAACCAACTTCGCACGAACCCCGTGATTGACAAACCGCAACGGAATCGGATGGCTCGTCTGTTTCATTGCTTCAGCTCCACCTGAATCGAACGCGCATCGGCCTTGCGCAACGATAACCGATAGCCCTTCACCGTCACCTCCAGGGGATCGCCGAGCGGCGCAACGCCGCTCACGATCACCGTCTCGCCGGTAATCAGCCCCATATCGAGCAAACGGCGGCGCAGCGCGCGATCACCCTCGATCCGCACTATCACCGCCGGTCGGTCACGCGCCAGTTGGTCGAGGGTCATCGTGGTCGCGGTTACCATAACGTTTTGGTACTCCTGAGTATAAGTCGAGGAAAATTTATGGTACGCCTTAACTCTTATACCAGACGCGCCGGTGAGGAGAAAAGTGAGAAATCGGCAACTGTGGGGAAAGAAATATGACTCTGCGTGCGGTAACCCGCTTGCCCCCTGTCATTGCACGCCGCCGGAGGCGGCGAAGCAATCCCCTACAAGCACGGGAGCGCCTCCTTTCCGCCGAAGGAGGAGATTGCTGCGGGGGAGGGCATCCTGCACAGGATGCCTACGCGCCTTCGCAATGCCAGCAACACATCCCGTACAGCATTCGTAGGCACCGCAGCGGGAAATTGCTTCGGGCGCTGGCGCGCCCTCGCAATGACAAACGCACCCCCGCACAATGACAGCATGACGCGCCGCCGCTCTCCTACTGTCATTGCACGCCGCCGGAGGCGGCGAAGCAATCCCCCACGAGCACGAAAACGGCCCCTTTCCACCAGCGGAGATTGCTGTGGAGACGGGATGTCACGCTACACGGGCTTACCCCACCCCCTACCCAACCGGCGGGCACTCGTGGAGTTCACCGCGCACACAAGCCCAAAATGCGCTACACCGCCGCCAAGCGGCCCGCCGATCGGCGGCGGGGACCGCCATCATCACCCGCGCCGCGAGCAAGGGCGCAAGGGCGAGTTGGTGTTCGCCAGTTTGCACCAACACCGATTGATCGTCACTGACCGCCAATACCTCGACGGTAGCGCCGGGAGCCAACCCTTGCCGGGCGAGAAAGGCAGTGGCTGCCGGTTCCGCGTCAATTGCTGCGATCACGCCGTGCGTGCCGGCGGTGCAGGCAGCGAGCGGTTGCGGCATTGCTTCGGCATCGATCCGCGTCGCGGGGTCGCGCTCCAGAAATGCTTTCAATGCCGCATCGAGCCGCTCTGAGGTGATATGTTCGAGTTGGCACGCCAGCACATCGGCCTCTGCCGGATCGATGCCGAGGTTTTCGACCAGAAAAATCACCCACATCCGCCGGCGCGAGAGTATCCGCTGCGCCCATTCTTCACCATCGGGGGTGAGCGTGACGCCGCGGTAGGGCTGATAGCAGAGCAAGCCGCGTTCTTGTAAGCGATGGCACATTTCGTTGGCCGAGACTTGCGACACCCCGAGCCGGCTGGCCAGCACCGACAGCGGCACCGGCTGATCGGGCGCTTTGCGCAAGAGGGCCGTCATCACCAAATACATTTCGACACTTTCGCTCATCGCTTGCTCCGCCATGTTTAGGTTAGCCATAACACCTAGCCTTATTGTACCACAGAGCAATGCTAAGCGGCTTGTTCCGCCATCGCCGCGATTGCTGCGGCCAGCAGGGTCGGTTGGCCGCCGCCGCCTTGAGCTATGCGGGCATTGCCGCCGCCGCGCCCGCCCAACACTGCCATCCCCGCCGCGAGGATCGCGCGCGCGTCGGCGTTGGTGTCGGGGTGGCAAGCGACCACCACTTGCACTCGTTCTTCGCCGCCGGCCACGATCGCAATGCCTCCCGGCAGCTCGGCGATGACGTTGGCAATGGCGCGCAGCCGGTCAACGCTGGCGGTGGGCAGCGTGGCCGTCACGACCCGCCGCCCGTTGATCAGCGGCGCCTGAGTGTACCATTGCGCCGCGCGCAGCACATCGAGGTCGCGTTGGGTCTGCCTCAGTTCGCGTTGCAACGCCTGTTGCGCCTCTTGCAGGCGAGCCACCGCCGCCGGCAGTTCAGCCCAGCCCACGCTGAGCGTCGCCGCCGCAGCGCGGGCCACCGCATCACGTTCACGCAAGGCCGCGACGACGCGCCCGCCGCAAGCAAACTCCACCCGGATCATGCCGCGTTGCCGTGACCACCCTAGCACTGCAATCGCGCCGACTTCGCCGCTGCGAGCCGGGTGGGTGCCGCCACACGCCGAATGGTCAATGTCGCCGATGCTGACCACCCGCACCGCACCGCTCACCGCTGGCGGCTTGCGCAACGGGATACTGGCGAGCTCGGTTGGGGTGACAAACCGGGCGTGTACCGGCAGGTTCTGCCAAACCGCCGCATTCGCCCACGATTCGGCGGCGCGGGCTTGCGCTTCGCTCAATTCATCCACGGCCAGATCGATGGTGACACTGCGCTCGCTGAGGTGGAAGGAGACCGTCGGCGCGTTGCAGGTGGCAATGAAAGCGGCGGTTAAGATGTGCTGGCCGCAATGCTGCTGCATGTGATCAAACCGGCGTTCCCAGTCGATCTGGCCGGTGAGGGTCGCACCGAGCGCTGGTAGCTCAGCGCTCGCCGCCAGCAGATGCCAGACCACGCCGTTATCGCTCTGCACATCGCGCACCTGCCAGCGGCGCACAGCGGCAGCGTCGTACAACCCGCCGCGGACAGCCGGCTGACCGCCGCCTTCTGGGTAGAAGGCGCTGCGATCGAGCGCCAGCGCCAGCTGGCCATCGCGTTCGGCGACCGCAACCACCTGCGTGGTAAACTCGGCGAGGTATGAGTTGTCGTAGTAGAGGCGGAGGGTTTCGTTCATGGGTTGAGTAGTTTCAAGAAAATTCAGTACGCTTATTGATGATAACAGAAATGCGGCAGTGAAACTGCCGCACTCCATAATATAGCAGGCTCACATCTCTCGCAGCAGTGGCACTGCTGCACGCCATATAGAGGTTGCCTCCATTCTGGATTGCCGCAATAGAACTGCCCCTACTCTCCAACCCCTACTCTCCAACCCCTACTCCCTACTCCCCGTTAAACACCTTCACCGGCTGCCAACAAGCGCCGTCGCGCTGAAGCAACGCGATCAGCCTACCGGCGGGGTCATGAGCGCAGGCGCGTTCATCAGCGGTCGCGCCGGCGGGAATGGCCATGCCGTGCCGTACCCGGCGGGCATGGGCGTCATCGAGCTGCAGGATCGGCCAGTCGAGCAGAGCGGTTTCCGGCGGCAAGAGGTGCTGCAGCAGCACGGAACGATCGGTTAACGCAGCAAGCGGCACGGATTGTTCCAGCCGGAACGGGCCGACGAACGTGCGTTGCAGTGCAGCCAGATGCGCGCCGCACCCCAAGGCGGCGCCAATATCGCGAGCCAGCGCGCGAATGTAGACACCTTTGCCGCATGCAACTGCAATCGTCAGATCGGGCGGCATCCACGCCAGTAATTCAAGCCGGTCAATTTGCACTAACCGCGGCGCAAGGGTCACTTCATTGCCAGCGCGAGCCAGCGCGTAGGCGCGTTGGCCGTCAATATGGAGCGCGGAAAACGCCGGCGGCTGTTGCAGAATCTCGCCTTGAAACCGGTCAAGCACCGCCGCGATCTCAGCTTCGGTCAATACCGGCACCGGTCGGGTTGCCAGCGGCTCACCTTCGGCATCGTCGGTGGTGGTCTGCACGCCAAGCCGCACCACTCCCACGTAGCCTTTGCGCGCATCAACCAGTTGATCGATCAAACGGGTTGCACTACCCAACGCCACCGGCAACACCCCGGTCGCCGCCGGATCGAGCGTACCGGCGTGACCAACCTTCACGGCCCGCCCCACCAACCGGCGCACTCGCGCCACCACATCGTGCGAGGTCAGGCCAGCCGGCTTATCGACCACCATAAACCCAACCACCTCAGCCATGCCGCTGCCGCTCCACCGCCTGCCGCAAGGCCGGCAACACCGCCGCCACTGCCGCTTCGAGACTCATCTTCAGCATCGCCCCCGCCGCCTGCCGGTGACCGCCGCCGCCCCACATCTGCGCCACCGCGGCCACGTCAACACCGGGCACCGAACGCAAACTAATCTTGACCGTGCCGTCAGGGCGCTCACGGAAAAGGACACACGCGCGCATGCCGGCCACCCGCTGCAAGCGGCTTACCGTATCATCAGTCGCCTGCTCATCAGCGCCACTAGTGCGCAACATCTCCTGCGTCACCACCGTCCAGAAGATGCCATCTTCCTGCTGCAAATGAGCCATCGCCATACCGGTCAAGCGCAACGTCGCCGGCGGGATCGAGAAAAAGACCGCATCAATCACCCGCTGCTTATCGGCCCCAGCCTCGAGCAAGGCTGCGGCCCGGCGCAGCGTCGCCGGATTGACGTTCGGTGTTTGGAAACTCTGAGTATCGGTCATCATGCCCAAAAACAGGCAAGTCGCCGCGTCAGGCGAGAGCGGCCAGTCAAGCGCAACAAACAGATCAACCAGCACCTCGGCGCACGACGGTTCATGTGACCGGATCAAGCTCACCGTACCGCCGCCGTTGTTGGTAGCGTGATGGTCAACAATAATCAGCGGACGGGACAGCAAGGCCTCTTGGTGCTCATCGTAGATCGCGCCGGCCCGCGAGAGATGGGCGACATCGACCATCCAGATCAAGTCGCACTCAGGCAGAGCCTCGCCCGCTTGATAGACGTGCAACGCATCATAACCGGGCAACGCAGCGCAATAGTCGAGCGGCGGCGATGCCGCCAGCGCAATCGTCTCCTTGCCCAACGCGCGCAAGACATGTATTGTGCCCAACAACGACCCGATCGCGTCACCATCAGGATTCACGTGGCTCAGCAACAAAATGCGCTGCGCCTGCGCCAGCGCATCGCGGATCGGGCCGGCAGCCTGTTGCGGATCAGCGTAGATCATAACCCTCCGGTCGTAGACGCCGGCGCCACAATCCGGTAGACCGAATGGCCGGCGCGCTTCTTGATCTCCTTCAAGCGCAGATTGTGGCGCGGCCCCAGCCGTGGAATGAGATGGTTCAGGCCGCTCACCACCACAAACCAATACTCACCGCCGGGGCGCAACTGGCGCAGCGGCGCCAACACAAATTCGTGTTCGATCGCGTAGTCGCCGATTTTAGCCGGAATGTTCGAGACGATCAAATCGTAGGGGCCGGGAGGCGCATCGCTCAGGCCCACGCTCCCCAACACGCGCACATTCGGCGTCGCATTCAACGCAGCGTTATGACGGGCATAGCGCACCGCCAGCAGGTCTTTATCCACCAGCGTCACATCGGCATGGGGAAAGCGGCGGGCAAGGCAGATCCCGATCACCCCGCAGCCGCAACCGAGGTCGAGGATGCGTTGCGGGTCGGGTTGCGCCGGTTCGATCAGGCGCAAGAGCAGATCAGTGCCTTCATCGACTTGAAACGACGAAAAGATGGTATGGCCAACATCGAACGCAAACTGCTGGCCGCGCAGGGTATAGGCAATCCGCTTCTTATAGTACGGATCGAACGAAACGGCATCACTGCTCATCATCAAGGTTCGGCGGATTGACTAACCGCTCGTGCTGGATTTCGCGGAACACCTGCTCAAGGTGCATACTGTAATCGAGCGATGTGTCTTGGATAAGACGCAATTCAGGAATAAAGCGCATATAACCCATCTCATCGGCCAAGCGCTTGCGCAAAAAGCCACGGGCATGGTTGAGAGCGGCCATGGTCGCCTCGCGCTCTTCCGGCGTGCCCATGACCGAAATGTACACTTTCGCGTGCTGCAAATCGGCGCTCACGTCAACGCGAGTCACCGTGGCAAACCCAACCCTTGGATCTTTCAACTCTTTCTGGATCACCTCGCCGAGGATACGTTGCATCGTATCGGCGACTTGTTGCAACCGTTGTTTTGACATAGGCCAAACCGCTTTCTAGGGGGCAGGTATCGTTATCGTGCTGCTATGCCCCCATAGGCATAGCAGCGCGATGCCCCTACAGCGTTGCCGCGACCTGTTCTTGGCGATAGAACTCAAGCGCGTCACCGGCTTCGATATCGTTAAACCCTTCGACGATCAAACCGCACTCGTAGCCGGCAGTCACCTCGCGCACATCATCCTTAAAGCGCTTGAGCGACGAAATCTTGCCGTCGTGGATGACCACGCCACGGCGCAACACCCGCACATTCTGGCCGGTGCGGGTAATCTTGCCGTCGGTGACATAGACGCCGGCGACAATCTCGCGGGTCGGCAAACGGAAGGTCGTGCGCACCTCGGCATAGCCCTCGACCACCTCTTTGAAGGTCGGCGCGAGCATACCGGCCATCGCCTTCTTCAAATCATCTTGCAGTTGGTAGATGATATTGTAGAAGCGAATATCAATCCCGTGCTGCTCGGCGTGGCGACGGGCCGCCGGGTCAGGCCGGGCATTAAAACCAATGATAATCGCGTGGCTGGCCAAGGCAAGGTTAACATCACCCTCGGTAATTGCCCCCACGCCGCGGTGAATGATGCGCGTCTGCACCTCATTCTGCGATTGGTTCAACTGCTCGATCAGATGCGCAATCGCATCGAGCGAACCCTGCACATCGGCCTTCAAGATCAGGTTCAGCTCCTTCACCTGACCCTGCTTCACCTTGCCAAACAGCTCTTCGAGGCTGGTGCCGCGCGCGCTAGCCGCCATCGCCTCAGCGCGCTGCTGGCGCTGGCGCTGCAAAGCGATTTCACGCGCCACCACCAGATCGTCCATCACCTGCAAGATATCGCCGGCCTGCGGCACTCCTTCCAGACCAACAACCTCGACCGGCGTCGAAGGTTCGGCGTGGCGCAGACGCTTGCCGCTATCGCTAAACATCGACTTAATCTTGCCCGCGACGCTGCCCACCAGCACGTTATCTTCAAGGTGGAGCGTGCCATTCTGGATCAACACCGTCGCCACCGGACCACGGCTCTTATCGAGCTTCGCCTCGATAATCGTCCCCACTGCCGGCGCATTGGGATTCGCGCGCAGATCTTCCAGATCGGCCACCAGCAAAATCATCTCCAACAAGCCATCGATATTCAGCTTCTGGCGAGCCGAAACATGCACGCACGGCACATTACCGCCGTATTCCTCAACAATCACATCAATCGCCGCCAACTGCTGCTTAATCCGGTCAGGGTTCGCCGTCGGCAGATCGATCTTATTAATCGCCACAATCATTGGCACACCGGCGGCCTTGACGTGAGCGATCGCCTCCTCGGTCTGCGGCTTCACGCCATCGTCGGCGGCTACCACCAGCACCACAATATCGGTCACTTGAGCGCCGCGGGCGCGCATCGCGGTAAACGCCTCGTGGCCGGGCGTATCGAGGAAGGTAATCTTGCGATGGTTGACCTCGATCTGATACGCACCGATATGTTGGGTAATCCCGCCGGCCTCACCCTCGGCCACGCGGGTCGAACGGATCGCATCAAGCAGCTTGGTCTTACCGTGGTCAACGTGGCCCATAATCGTCACCACCGGCGGACGCGGGCGCATCTCTTCCGGCGGTTGGGCCTTCAACACCTCTTTAATATCGTCGACAATGCCCGCCATCTGTTCGGGCACAATCTCAGTCGTCTCAATACCAAAATCGCTAATAATCAACGCTGCCGTCTCATAATCAATCTGCTGATTGATATTCGCGATCATTCCGGCCTTTAGCATCGCCTTCAAAATATCGGAAGCGCCAATCCCGGTCGCTTCCGACAACTCACGCACCGTCATCACCGGTGGCAACGCGACCGGGCCGCGCGGACGCACGACTGGACGCGCCGGCGGCGGTGTTTGCGGACGGCGCAGGGCGCTATCGCGCTCGCGCTCGCGTTCTTCGGGTTGCGGACGGCCACGGGACTGCGGCGAGCGGCCACCACGGGCACTCGTACCGCCACGGGCCGGTGCAGGCGGCGGAGGGGTGCTGCCGCCACGAGGCACCGGTGCGCCGCCACTCCGAGGGGTGCCGGCAGCGGGCGGCGAACCGCGCCCAGACGACGCCGGCGGCGAACCGCGCCCAGACGGCGCTGGCCGCCCGGATGGCTGATTCGCCGGTGGTCGGTTCCCTCCTGCCGGCGGGTTCGGGTTACGGCCCACGCCACTCGCCGGAGCGCTATTCGTTGTCCGGCTACCGCCCTGCTGGCCGGCGCCGCGGCCACTGCCCGTTCCCGTACCGCCTGTATCGCGTCGTGGTTTATCACTCATTATCAACTCCCTTTCTGGGGAGAGCATCCCTCAAGCAGACGTTCTCCCATTAAGCTTAGGCGCACGGACATCAACGGCGCCGGCGGCAGCAAGCTTTCATACAGGCGCCAATGCAGCCGAACACGTCTCAAGAAGACGCCGTTGACATGGTCTCCTGAAGTAATTGCCGCCCCATCTGTTCAATCATCGCCCGATCATCGGGATGCAGCGCAGCAATCTTCAACGCGCGCTCCACCGCATGGCGACGCAAAGCCTGTGACCAGCACTCAGGGTTACGGCAAAGGTACGCCCCGCGTCCGGGCCGTTTACCGGTTGGATCGATCGTCACCCGCCCGCTCGCATCGCGCACCAAGCGGATCAGCGCCCGCTTGGCATCGCTTTGCCGGCACACAATGCATGTGCGTTGCGGCACATGGCGCGGACGCGCCACCCCTGACTTGGCTTGAGCCGCCATCGTCTCACTCCTCACCGGGCGAAGCCTGCCCGCCTTCCAGCAAGATATAGGAAGCGAACAGGCGATTGTTGTAGTAGATAAAGATCTTCTGCGAGGCAGCCCGCACCTGTACCGTCTGGCCAACCAGATCATTGCCCAGCGGGCCATAGCAGTGACCACGATAGCGGATCATGCCATCGGCCTGCACCACCCGCTGCTCAACCGGCGCGCTCGCCAATTCGGCCTCGATCGCCATCTGTTCGGCCTCAGCTTCGGCGCGCGCCTCGGCAGCGGCCCGTTCCTCCTCAAGCAACGCCGATGCGCTCTTGATATCGATCCGCCAGCCGGTCAACTTCGCCGCCAACCGCACATTCTGGCCTTCCTTGCCGATCGCCAGCGACAATTGCTTATCGGGCACAATCACCAGCGCGGTATGGTCGTGATCGTTCAGATGCACCTCCACCACCTGCGCCGGCGAGAGCGCATTGGCAATATACTCGCGCGGATCGGACGACCACTGCACAACGTCGATCTTCTCGCCATTCAGTTCATTCACGATATTCTGAATGCGGATGCCGCGCATCCCCACGCACGAACCGACCGGGTCGATCCCTTCTTGGCGAGCGGCGACAGCGACCTTGGTGCGCAGACCGGGTTCGCGCGCCACCGACTTAATCTCAACCGCACCGTTGTAAATCTCCGGCACTTCCATCTCGAACAGGCGGTTGATCAGATTCTTGTGCGCGCGCGAGGCGATCAGGCGCGGGCCACGATCATCCTTCTTCACCTCCACCAACAGCACCTTCAGGCGCTGGCCATGGTAATAGCGATCGTTTGCGACCTGCTCTTTGGGCGGAATAACGGCCTCTGCCTTACCCAGTTCGAGAATGACATTGCCGCGCGGGCCGTTATTGCGCTGCACGGTAGCAGTCAGCAACTCGCCCTCACGATTCTCGAACTCGCTATAGACGTAGTTGCGTTCGATCTCTTTAATCCCCTGCAACACCACCTGCTTGGCGGTTTGGGCCGCGATCCGGCCAAAATCGCGCGGCGTACTCTCGACCAGCACCGTCTCGCCGATCTGAGCATCGGGTTTAATCCGGCACGCCGCGGCGAGATCGATCTCAAACCGCTCGTCATACACCTCATCAACCACCTGTTTTTCGGCGTAGACCCGCGCCACCCCGCTCACCGGATCGAGTTTCACCGTCACCTCGACGGTTGGCGGATTAGGACCGAGCAGGCGCTTATACGCGCTGACCAGCGCCCGTTCCATCACATCAATGATGGCCTCTTTCGGAATACCGCGTTCGGATGCAATCTGAGTAATCGCCGCGTAAAAATCGCTTTTCATCGCTGTAACTCGCCTGACAATAAGAAAAGTGGGTATGACCCACTTTCCACTCGAACAACGCAGACTGCTGCGCCAGACCGCTGCGATCGCAGCGGAAGCGGCTTTCTAGCGGTACTCACAGACGGTTCATCGCGCTTCCCTGAACGGCCTGATGAGACTGTCGCCCATTTCGACAGCAGCGAGTGTCAAGCAGGCGGTTGCCCATGCCCACGGTTGGGGCAACCTGACTCTACACGTCAAGTATATCACCACCGATCGGCTTTTGCAAACCGTTTTTGAACGGATTTTCGCCTCGATCATCGAACATTTGTTCGAAAATCAGCGACGCCAGCGGGCGATCTGTGGTATAATAGCGTGTGATGATGCGATCACCTATGCGAGCGAGACGCATGCGCCAACCATTCTACGTTATTGATGCCTTGGCTGCCGGTTACGCCACCGTTCACCGCCAGCCATTCATATTGCTCTTCTCGATCGGGTTGAGCGCATATCTCTGGCTCGGCAGCGCAATCACGTTGGCGCTCCCTCTAGCCAGTGATCAAAGCATCATTGCACAGTGGCTCGGCACCCTACACGCGATTGATGCGCGTACTCTGCTCGTGATCACGAATCTGATCCCGCTCCTCACGCCGGGGGCGGAAGCCTTCACCCCACCGCCGCTCGTGCTCTCAACCGGGCAGTTTGGGTTGGCGGTGATTGGGTTAAACGCCATTGCGCTCGTGCTTAGCAGCGTCTTTCTAGCGTCGCTCCGCCAACTCATGCGCCAAGAGCAGCCATGGCTGCAAACAACGTTGGCGCATAGCGTCGCGATCGGCATCCGGCTCGCTGGTGCAGTTGGCGTTGCGCTGAGCATCGTGGCGCTGCCGCTCGCGCTCAGCATCGTAATTGTATCGATCATGCCGGAAACAATGCCCTTCTTCTTCACCGGCTGGATTGCGCTCAGCCTGATCGGTCTAGTCATCTTTGGCTTCACGCCTGAAATTATCACACTCCAGCGGCACGGGCCGCTTACGACATTGCGGGCGAGCTGGCAATTCGCCCGCCGGCGCTGGTTTTCGATCGCAACCTTCTTAGCCATTTGTACGGTGATCGAGTTTGGGTTCGCCAATCTGTGGCGAGCACTAGCGATGCAGCCGGGATGGTTAGCGCCGGCGATCGTCGGCAATGCCTATATCGGCAGCGGCTTGCGCGCCGCACGCTTGCAGTTTTACCGGTATTACGCCAAGATGTAACGCCAATACCGTTCTTCACGAACCGAGGCGCGCTGAGCGCTTCGCCATATCTTGCTGAAGGAACACAAACGATGACGAACGAGACTCCGGCAACCTACGACGAAAGCCAGATTCAGGTGCTGGAAGGCATGGAAGCCGTCCGCAAGCGCCCCGGCATGTATATCGGCCCCACCGACATCAACGGCCTGCACACCATGGTGCGCGAGGTGGTTGACAATTCGGTGGATGAGGTGATGGCCGGGCGCGCGACCAGCGTTAGCGTCACCATTCACCGCGACGGCTCAGTGACGGTCAGCGATGACGGCTCCGGCATTCCGGTCGGTATTCACCCCAAAGAGGGCATCAGCACCCTCACCCTAGTCATGACCCGCTTGCACGCCGGCGGCAAGTTTGGCAGCGGCGGCTATAAGGTCTCGTCCGGTCTGCACGGCGTCGGTGTCTCGGCGGTCAATGCCCTTTCCGCCTATATGCGGGTGGATGTCTACCGCAACGGACGCCACTACTACCAAGAGTACCGCGCTGGCGTGCCGGTGACTGATGTGA
Source organism: Chloroflexus sp. (assembly GCF_034431535.1). Classification (GTDB taxonomy): domain Bacteria; phylum Chloroflexota; class Chloroflexia; order Chloroflexales; family Chloroflexaceae; genus Chloroflexus. Next base: position 16,353 of record NZ_DAOUDC010000010.1, read on the forward strand.
TCGATCTCGAATCGACCGACCGCCACGGAACCACCACCCGCTTTTTGCCCGATACGTCGATCATTCAAACGCTCGACTATAACTTTGATACGCTCGCCCAACGCTTCCGCGAGATGAGCTATCTCAATAAGGGGCTGCGGTTCAAGTTTGTCGATGAACGCACCAATCGCGAGCTCAATTTCTACTTTGAGGGCGGGATTGTCTCGTATGTCCGCCACCTCAACAAAGACAAGGTGGTACTGCACCGCCAGCCATTTTACGTCGAGCGCATGGTTGATGAGGTGATGGTTGAGGTGGCGTTGCAGTACACCGATTCGTTCGATACTGACAATGTCTACACCTTCGCCAACAACATTAACAACTCGGATGGCGGCGCGCACCTGTCGGGTTTCCGCACTGCGCTGACCCGCGTGATTAACAACTATGCCCGCGCTAAAGGGTTGCTGAAAGAGAACGAGAGCAACCTGACCGGCGATGATGTGCGCGAGGGCTTGACGGCGGTGATCAGCGTCAAGCTGAAAGACCCGCAGTTTTCGTCGCAGACCAAAGAAAAGCTGGTCAGCCCGGAAGCGGCCAGCGCGGTGGCGACGGTGTTCGGCGACGCCTTCAGCGCATGGCTCGACGAAAACCCCACCGAGGCGCGGCGGATTATCGAGAAGGCGATTGCGGCGGCCCGCACCCGCCTTGCCGTGCAGAAGGTGCGTGAGACAGCACGCAAGAGCGCGATGGAAGGCTTTTCACTGCCCGGTAAGCTGGCCGACTGCTCAGACCCCAATCCGGCCCGTTGCGAGCTCTATATCGTTGAGGGTGACAGCGCCGGCGGCACGGCCAAACAGGGGCGCGACCGCCGCTTTCAGGCGATTCTGCCGCTGCGCGGCAAGATTCTGAATGTCGAGAAGAGCCGGCTTGACCGCATGCTCTCGAATGCTGAGGTGCGGGCTCTGATCACGGCCATCGGCGCCTCGATCGGCGATCAGTTTGATCTGAGCAAGTTGCGCTATCACCGCATCTTCCTGATGACCGACGCCGATGTAGACGGCAGCCACATCCGCACGCTTTTGCTCACCTTTTTCTTCCGTCATATGCGGCCACTCATCACCAACGGCCACCTCTTCATCGCCCAACCGCCGCTCTACCGGATCAAGCACGGGCGCGAGCAGGTCTATACCTATTCCGACGCCGAGCGCGACGCTTATCTGAGCAAGCTGCCGCCCGGCACCAAGGTCGAAATCCAGCGGTACAAAGGGCTGGGTGAAATGAACGCCGAACAACTCTGGGAGACGACGATGAACCCGCAGAACCGGGTTATCTTGCAGGTGACGCTGGAAGATGCGGCCCGCGCTGATGAGACATTCACGATGCTGATGGGTGATCTGGTGCCTCCCCGCCGCCGGTTCATCCAGACCCACGCCAATGAGGTGGTGGAGCTGGATATTTGATGCGACGGCGGCTGAGGAAGAGACGACCCGCCATCTCTTCCCCAGCCACCAGCCGCTTATCCATCAACACGTTTGGTTTCAGCGCCTGCCGGATGATACGCTGATTTACGCTCAGCCTGCCACGCCCTTGGTTGCATCCGGATCAACCAAACGAGCAATAGCACGGGAATGATCCAGACTGGCAACCAGACGCCGAGGACAATCAGGAAGTTAAGAATATTTTGGACGAAGGTTAAGAGGAGGGTCACTTGCTCGCGCAAGACTTTACCCGGATCCCAACCGTCTTTCGGCGGTTCAGGCGTAGGCACAGGCGGGATCGGGCGTAGTTCGACGGTAATAGTCGAGTAATTAGTGTTCTGTTCGAGATAACGCATGCGACCCTTCACCTGCTCGATTTGCCCCTGCACCGCGCTAATCTCTTGATTAAGACGCAGCGTTTCGTCGAGCGTTCCCGCGCGTTCCAGCAACGCTGTCAAGCGCGCATGGGTCGCTTCGAGATTACGCAACCGCGATGCAAGATCAACATATTGTTCGGTCACGTCCTCCCCATCGACGGTACGGCTGATCACACGACTGGCAACACCCTCGACATCGGCCAACACCCGCTCGAACTGCTCGAACGGCACCCGGAAAGAGACATACGACATCTTTTGGTCGCCTTCGCCAGTTGTGCTCACGCGCAGAATGTAGCCACCCACTCGATCAACCGCGTCCCGCAGCTTGGCTTCAGCCTGATCAACTGAAGCAACCTCGATCACTAGATTGGCATTCAAAATCACCATCCGCAAGCCGTACTGCAATTGGTTGCCCTCAGCCGGCGCATTGGCGCTATCACCGGCGTTACCGCCTCCCGCCTCGACAGCCGCATTTGATGCTGGAACAACCGCTTCCGCACGCATCGCCTCGCTTGGCCCGCCGCTCATCCAAGCACCTTGTGGCGGCGCTACGGGCGCTGCAACACCCTCAACTGAAGTAACAGACTGCTGCGGCGACGCTGCCGGCGCTGGCGCACCACATGCCGCCAACCCAAAAGCCGCCACCACCAGCACAATCATCACCAGCCGTGCCATACGATGACCTCCTCGAACCTGAGAATCTGCTGATAATCAGTGTTTGATTAGAGAAACGGCACAGGGCGGGATTTGGTTCCCGGTCAAATGATGAAACTTTTCCTCAGCAGGTGCGTAAGGTATAGTGGGCAAGAATCCCGTATGAGTCGACCACGGTTATGCCAACCAAGGAGGAGGTTCATGACCGCACTAGACCCGTTTTCGTTGCCGCCAGCGCCACCTGCCGAACGCCGCAGCTCATTGCTGCTGATCATCGGCGGTGGGATTGTTGGGTTGCTCTTGATTGTGATCGGCACCAGCACGCTGGCGTTCACCCTGCTTGGTCAGCGGGCTAGCGCCATCCCCGAACTGTTGCCAGCGGAAACCCAAATCTACGCGGCGATCACGCCCAATCTGAACGATCTGCCCAACATTGACCGGCTGCGGCGGGCATTTCCCGAAACATTCGACTACCAGAACACCGACGAAACGGCGGACTTTCTGCAAGAACGTTTCGGCGTGACCTTCGCCGAAGACATCGCGCTGTGGATCGGCGCCGAAGCGGCGGTGGCGGTCTATGGCTTGCCGATCAATCAGCTTGGGGGAGCCATGGGCGAATCGGCCAACCCGCTCAATCCGCCGGCCACGCTCGACCCGCTGGAAGATGTTGACCTCAGCAACGCCAATGTGCTCTTGATCACAGCCGCCCGCGATCAACGGGCCGCGCAAGCCTTCCTCGACAAACAACGCGCTTTTCGGGAAGGACAGGGTGAGCGTTTCACCAGCAACACCGCCGATGGGGTAACAATCTACGCCAGCGAGAGTGACGAAACGCCATTTGCTGCTTTTGCGCTGGCGCGGAATATGGTGGTGTTTGCCAACAACGCGGCCAGCATCACGAAACTGATCGAACAGCGCAGCGAGAACGCGCTAGCCCGCAACGCCCAATTCCAAGCGGTGACCCAAAGCTTGCCGGATGACCGGATTGGCACGATCTACATCGCGGGGGAAGCGCTGACGCGCTTTTTTGACAGCTTATTCGAGGCAGGCTCACTTGATGAGAGCAACCCCGCCATCGCCGATGCCCGCTCGGCGACGCAGGCTATGCAAGGCGTTGGTTTCACGATGGCGGTGATCGATAGTGGGTTGCGCTTCGATGCGGTCACTGTTTTTGATCAAACCCGGTTAAGCAGCGAACTGCGCGAACAGCTCAGCAGCTTTCGCCCGACCGTCTCGCCCGAACGGGCCGGCGAGGTTAGCAGTGCGGCGATCGGCGTGTTCAGCTTCGCCATTCCTGCCGATTGGGGCAAGCGGCTGCGCGAACAGCTCGATTCGGCGCCTGAAACCGCCAATACGCTCCGCGATCTCGAAGATAATCTTGGTATCGATCTCGACCGTGACCTGTTTAGCTGGTTCCACGGCGAAGGGGTAATCGCCATGTTGCCGGACGAGAGCGCCGAGGCGCCGGTAGGAGGGTATTTCGCGCTGCGCGTGTCTGATCAAGCTGCCGCCGAGCGCGGCATGCAACAGTTGAGCGAACTAGCCGAAGACCTCACCGGGATTCGCTTCCAAGCAACTTCGCTCGGGCGCACACAGGTGCAAGCGGTTGAAGAGGGTGATCTCTTTTTTGGCTACGGCTTCAACGGCAACGATCTGGTAATCGCCGTGGGCCGGCAAGCGATGGAAGCAGCCTTCGGCGCGGAACAGAAGCTGGTCAGCTTTGCCACCTACACCAATGCACTGAAGGCGTTGCCGTCACCCAACAGCGGCATATTTTACGTTAACCTCAATGCCGCCCGCGATCTCGCCAACCGGCTCGGCAGCGATCCGGTTGATCCCGATACCGAACAGCGGCTAGCGCCATTCCGCGCTATTACCAGCAGCGGCACCGTGGGGATCGACAATCGCGGCGCAGTGCGGGGGACGTTGTTGTTGAGTATTGAGACGTAGTGATGGGGAAATGGGGAGGAGGGAGTGGGGAATTGCTACTTCCCCACTCCCGGTTGCGGTTCCTATTTCGTGATCATGGGAACGAAGACCTCCCAGCGCGCGCGAGTCACAGTGATGGTAAAGCGTTGCTCGGCGCTCAAACCGCTGTTATCGATCACCCGCAATACCACTTCATAAGCGCCCGGTGTCGCTGGAGTGCCGGTTAGCCTTGCTGTGCCATTGCCGTGATCGGTGAGGGTTAACCATACTGGCTTGGTCGGCGCACTGATCGTCAACACATCGCCAGTATCGGGTTGGCCGCCCTGCGCATACACCCCGCCCCCGAAGTCGGTGCTCCGGTTCCCCACAATGACACTTGCCTCCACCATCCCGGTCGTACTGACCAGCGCCACGCCGCCGCCATGACCGCCCGACTCCTTCCCCTGCACCATCGCTCCGCTCAGCGTCAGCCCCCCACCCACACCCAACACGCCACCACCATAGCTGTCGCCCGGTTCCCCACTATCACCACGTTCCGCACTACCGGACTCCCATTCATCACGTACACCCCGCCGCCGCGATCCTGCCCGCTCGCACTCCCATCCGCTTGGTCAGCGGGCACCACAACCCCGTCCAACACCGCCGTTGGCCCCGCCCCGCTCACCACCACGTGGTACGCATTCGCCCCCCGGATGTCTTGCCACATCTCTGTAATCCCATTCCCGTCCGTATTCACATCGTTCCGGTTAATATCCGCGCTCAGCACCGTCACGTTCGCCCACCAGTCCCGCTGCGCCCGGCTCGTCTCCGCCCCCGCAAACCTGCCGTAGACTGCTACACCATCCTTCAGCACAAACGAATCGATGCGATTGGCGCCGGGATAATACACACCGACTTGCCCCCACACTTCATCACCAGCTTGCGCCTGATGTAATGCCGTCGGCAGCGTACACCCATTTGCCCACGACAAACAATCACCGGTTCTAGCCACTACTAGAGCAGCATAAAGAATACGGCCTGTGTCAGTGAACACAACTTTGGCGCCACCAGTATGATTCACAGCGATAGCGTTCGTGGTTCTACTGCTAGCATTTATCGGCAAGAAATTGAATGACGCTGTAGCCTTCGCTACTACGTACAGGTTCAGGGTAAGCGCAACGAGCAGGATCAACACTGCACGACCCACAAAGCGCGGTTTCATAGCGATCTCCTCGGCATCAATTGCAATGCGGCGTAGAGAGACCAGCTATTGTTGTGGACATTGAAAGGGACAAGCCACTAAAAATCTATTAGCAGTGATTTGGTTATAATTCACAATATCCATTAACAAAAGCAGTTATTTCGTAAGCTCAGGCAATTCTTCCGCAACTTATTGCAATATGACAACGTGTTTATTGTAAGCAAAACAACAACAAATATCATTTCTTTTACTAAACATGAAATAATCTTAAAAACAAAAAACTAACCGAATAGCTGGCATCGAACGCCACGTGGCGCAAGTGGCAACTATGGTATGATGGGGCAATGCACGAAACCAGGGAGCACTTGTATGACCACTTCCCCCACCTACCATTACCTTGGCAAAGGGCGTAAATCGGTTGATGGGATCGAGAAAGTGACTGGACGCGCCCGCTATGCCGGCGATGTGCATCTGCCCAGTCTGTTGCACGGCAAATTGGCGTTGAGTATGTACGCCCATGCCCGCATCGTTAACATTGATACGAGCGCGGCCCGCGCCGTGCCCGGCGTGGTGGCGGTGCTAACCGCGGCGGACTTGCCCAGCCGTGGTCGCCAACCTTCATCGCGCCAAACCACCACGCTGGCTGATGGAGTGGTGCGCTACCGTGGCGAGCCGGTGGCGCTGGTGTTGGCGACGAGTCTGGCCGCGGCTGAAGATGGCTTGGCCGCGTTGCAGATCGACTACGAGCCGCTGCCCGGCCCGGTTACGCTGGAAGCGGCGCTCGATCCGGCAGCGCCGGTGATCTGGCCGCAGGGTGCGCCGCAGGGTGATGCCGACCTGACGGCTGCGCACGCGGCGGTGGCCCGCGGTGACGATCAGTCGGATCACGAGGCGTCAAACATCCACGAACACAAACAGTTTAGCCGGGGTGATGCACTGGCGGCCTTGGCCGCCGCCGACGTGATAGTAGAGGGAACCTACCGCACGTCGATCGTGCATCAAGGCTACCTCGAACCGCACGCCGTCGTGGCCGACATTGATCCGGTGCGCAAGCAGCTCACGCTCTACACCAGCACGCAAGGCCAGTTTGGCGTGCGCGACGAAGTGGCGCGGTTGCTGGGTCTCCGCCCTAGCCAAGTGACCCTCATCCCGATGACGGTTGGCGGCGGGTTTGGCGCGAAGTACGGCATTCTCGAACCGCTAGCGGCAGCGGCGGCGCTCGCCGTGGGCCGGCCCGTGCGGATCACGCTCGACCGCAGCGAGGATTTTCTCACCACGACCCCCTCGCCAGCCAGCACGATCACGCTCAAGCTCGGCGCGACCCGTGATGGTACGCTGACCGCGCTGGTGGCCGAGATCGTGAACGACAACGGCGTGTATCCGTTTACCTTGGGTGGGATTATGAGCACGCTGCTCGGCGGCTACTACCGCTGTCCCAACGTCCAGATCGACGTGATCGAGGTGCTGACCCACAAGCCGCAAGCCGGCGCCTACCGCGCTCCCGGTGCGCCACAGGTTACGTTTGCGCTCGAATCGGCGATGGACGAACTGGCCCGTAAGCTCGATCTCGATCCGCTGGAGCTGCGGCTGCGCAACGCGGCTACCACTGGCGATCCGATGGGCAATAACGATCCCTGGCCATCGATGGGGTTGACCAAGGTGCTCGAAGCCGCCGCCAACCACCCGCTCTGGCGCGAACGCCAGCCGGACAGCGGGATTGGGTTGGCAATTGGCGGCTGGCCGTGCGGCATGTCACCGGCAGCGGCAGTCTGTCGGCTTGGCTCCGACGGCATGGTGCGGGTGCATGTCGGCTCGGTCGATATTTCCGGCGTCAACAGCAGCTTTGTGCTGGTAGCCGCCGAGATTCTAGGGGTGCCGCCAGAGCAGGTCGAGATTGTGGCCGGTGACACGCGCAGCGGGCCGTTTGCCGGGCCGAGCGGCGGCAGCCAGATTACCTACAGCGTGGCTGGCGCAGTGGCCGCTGCCGCGCGCGAGGCGCGCCGGCAGTTGTTGGAAATGGCCGCCGATATGCTCGAAGCGCGGGTTGATGACCTCGACATCCGCGAGGGGATGGTGCAAGTCCGCGGCGTGCCCGGTCGCACCATCCCGATTGGCGAAGTTGCCAAACGCGCCGAGGAGCAGGCCGGCGGGCCGGGGCCGATTGTGGGTGATGGAAAAGCCGCCCCCGCCGAAAATGCACCCGGTTTTGTCGCCCATATTGTGCAGGTTGAAGTTGATCGCGAGACAGGTCGCGTGAAACCGCTCCGCTATGTCGCCATTCAAGATGTTGGCTTCCCGCTCAACCCACTGATGGTCGAAGGGCAAATTCACGGTGGAGCGGCGCAAGGCGTGGGATGGGGTCTCTACGAAGCGCTGCGCTACGACGAGCGGGGTGAACTTCTGACTGCCAGCTTTATGGATTACACCTTGCCCCGTGCCACCGATCTCCCTACCTTCGAGGTAGTGTTGGTGCAGAACCCGGCGCCCAACGGCCCCTTCGGGGCGCGCGGTGTTGGCGAACCACCGATTACCGCCGGAGCGGCTGCCCTCGCGAACGCCATTCGCGACGCGACCGGCGCTCGTCTCTACGAGTTGCCGATGCGCGAGGAAGTGGTGTGGCGGGCGATCAATAGCGTGTGAGTACGTTAGCCGGCGTCTATCCGGCGGATAACCACGTAACGCAACCAGAGCAGGTGTATGCTGTACTGTACACCTGCTCGCCAAGCTACGATCACGCTACCCTATACGCGCAGCCCGCGCCTGCCGTATAATCTCTTCAATCTGACCGAGATGGTCATAGGCGTGGGCAAGGCCTAACGCATAACGACCACGCGCATCAACCGGCGGCGCACCGGGCCATGGCTCAACCTGATAGTCGAGATGGGGCCGATCAGGCCACATCTGCAATGAAGCGTGCAGCATGCGTCGGCTCTCAGCCAAACGCTGGCGCACCTGCGCCATCGCCGTCACCGTCTCCCATGGAACTTCGTAGCGTGAACGGCCATGGAACGGCACCCCACGAGCCATCTCGGCGGCAAGAAACGCCGATTCCTCACACGAAGCGGTAAGATGGACGATCACGTGGCCGAGCGTCCACGCCTGGTTTACGGCACCGGGATCACTGGCAAACGGATCGTTCGCGTTGGGATCGACCGGCTGGAAGGTAACATCAGCATCAACACAATCGGCAATGAGCCGTTCAATCGTGTCGTACATCTCATCAGTTTCGGCATGTAGGTCGGCCACCGTCATATCACCGACGATCTCTTGTATCGTGCGTTCACGACGGTACAGTGCATCATAATCGAGCATAAAGCACTCCTCTACATCCACCATCGCTCGTAGTAAAGAAAGAAGGTCAATTTACAGTTAGCGTCCCAAGCGTTCGAGAAGCTTACAGTAGGCGATCTGCCCTTTACGGAAGCTACTCAGGCGGAAGAATTCGTCGGGCGAATGCACCCGCTCGTCGTCGAGGCCGAAGGCAAAATTGCTGGTATAGGCACCTAATTGGCGCTGAAAGAGTGTACAGACTGGAATCGAACCACCGCTACGCACGTAATACGGTTCACGCCCGTACATCTCGACCAGCACCTCACGTACCGCCATATTGCCCGGATCGTCCTCAGGGATGAGGTAGGGATGGGCTTGGAACGCGAGCGGCGTGACCGTCACCGTCACTCCAGGAGGGGTATGGCGCTTGATGTGCGCTTGCAGCAGATCGAGAATGACCTGCGGATCCTGATCGGGCACCAGACGGCAGGTAATCTTGGCGTGCGCCTCGGCGGGTAACACCGTCTTAATCCCCTCTTGCTGGAAGCCACCCCAGATCCCGTTCACCTCCAGTGTCGGACGCACCCACTCGCGTTCGCGCGGTGTAAAACCGGCCTCGCCGAACAGTGCCGGCACACCAAGCGTCTCCTTCAACTTCTCCTCATCAAACGGAATGGCAGCAATCCGTGCCCGGTCTTCTGGCGTCAATGGGCGTACCTGATCGTAGAAGCCGGGGATCGTAATCATACCGTCGTCCGAGCGCATCGAGGCGAGGATTTGCACCAGCGCGTGGATCGGGTTTTGCACCACACCGCCGTACATTCCTGAATGCAGATCCATCTTCGCCGCACGGACATCGATCTGGATACCACAACCACCGCGCAACCCGACCAGAATCAGCGGCTGATCTTCGCTCCACTGACCACCATCGGCGCTGAGCACGAGATCGCAGGCGAAGCGTTCACGTTCCTGTTGGAGAAAGGCTGGAATCTGGGGGCTACCGATCTCTTCTTGCCCTTCGAGAAAAAACTTCACATTAACCGGCAACGCACCGTTACTGCGCAACAATGCCTCAACCGCCAGAATCGGGATCAGCATATTCCCCTTATCATCACTCGCCCCTCGAGCATAAATCCGGTTGTTCTCGATATGCGGCTCGAAAGGTGGGTGCGTCCACAGATCGAGCGGATCGACCGGTTGAACATCGAAATGCCCGTAGATCAACACGGTCGGCTTACCCAGAGCATGCAGCCAATCGGCGTACACCACCGGATGCCCACCGGTCGGCAAAATAGCGACGTGCTCCATCCCGGCGGCGGTCAATCGGTTTGCTACCCATTCGGCAGCGTGCAATACATCATTCGCATGTGCCGAAATAGCCGAGATACTCGGAATGCGTAGAAACTCGACCAATTCGGCGAGAAATCGATCTTGATGTTCGGTCAGGTAGCTGTTCCAGTCTGGCATAGTAGACAACGCTCCTTTATAATGCAAGTAGGCGGACGCACAGCTTTCGCCCCGGTACCACCATTATAATGGAGATTTTATGGCGACATCGCTTGCGCGTCCAATATTTCAGATGCAACAGATCGGTGTCATCCTTGCACTGGCCGCTACCGTCATCCTCAACATCCTGGCCAACAGCTTACCGCTCAACGGTCAAACGACCGCTGCTATCTCAGATCGTTACCCTCTCTTGATTACACCGCCAGGGTATGTGTTTGCGATTTGGGGTCTCATTTACATCAGCCTCATCGGCTACGCCATCTATCAGGCCCTGCCAGGACAAGCCGGCAACCCACGTTTGCGCGCAGCAGCACCCTGGTTTTGGCTGAGCTGTGCCGGCAATAGTGCATGGCTGCTCTTTTGGCACTACAACATCCCCGTCCTCTCCTTCCCCGCTATGGCGACCGTCCTGATCGGTCTGATCGGAGTCTATCTCAACCTGCACAGTTCAGACACGATTACCAAGGGCGAACGCTGGCTGGTACGACCGGCGTTCAGTCTCTATCTTGGCTGGATCTGCGTCGCTACGCTGGTCAATGGCGGTGTGTTGCTGTACGAACTTGGCTGGCAAGATACGGGGGTTGGTGGCATTGTCAGCACTATCGTCTTACTGGTGCTAGCCGGTGGGCTAAGTTGGTGGTTTGCCCGACGCTGGCGTGATGGCGTGTTGCCATTGGTGATTGCGTGGGCCGCCGGTGGGATTGCGCTGAAGCAGGCAGCGATTGCGCCACTGGCTGTGGTTGCGTGGGGAGTGGCGGCGGCAGCATTTGCGGCAGCGTATGCTGCACAGAAAGGACAGACGCAGAGAGGGTAAAGGCGCAGAGACTCTTAACGCAAAGGACGCAGAGGGCGCAGAGAGGTTTTGGGGAAAGTGTCACCGCTTTCGCTGTCATTGCGAGGGGGCGTAACCCCCGAAGCAATCTCCCACGAGGGCGGGATCCACCTCTCACCGCAGAATAGCCTCAAAGATACCCAAACGACGCAAAAAATACGTGTTGTGGCTTTTCGTCAACCCCATCCCCGGCCTCTTCCCCACTGGGTTCACGGGCGGACAGAACGTATGAGCATAGATACCGTTGACGGCTTTGGGATGCGCCGTTTCGCCCTCACCCCCGGCCCCTCTTCCACTGGCGCAAGGATGTTTGTACACACGTTCGCTGTGCATAGATAAATTTCGCCCTCACCTCCGGCCTACCCTCCCTCAATGACGGCAGGAGAGAGGGCACTGTTACCGCAGGGTGCGCGGAGGATGATCAACATGCCCAAACTCTTTGCGCCCTCTACGTTCTTCGCGTCTTTGCGTTAAAACCCTTTGCGAGCTTCGCGCCCTTCGCGCCTTTGCGTGTAAGCCCTCTGCACCTTTGCGGCTATTGTTATGCCCCCAATCTCGTCAGCTTCCCGTAATCTGCTAGTTGGCAAGCCATCAGCACGATCATCGTTCGTAAGCGTGGAAACGTTGATTGTTCCTCACAACGGAGGCGCGTATGCCGATGATCAACCGCTCGTTGTACACTCCCTTCACGTTCGTCTTTGCCGGCGCGTTGGCGCTGATCATTACGACCTGGAGCTGGTCAGCCGGCGCGCAAACCGCCAGCTTAACCGTTTCGCCCGCCGTGGCGCGCCAGAATACGACTGTCACCCTCAGCGGCGGCGGCTTTTTGCCCGGTGAGACGGCCAGCATCTGGATTACTTACCCCGACTACACGGTCTATGGGGTGGCAGTGGTGACCATCGATGAACAGGGACGCTTTAGCCATCCCTACGTACCCGATTTTCTCGGCGCAACGTTCACCCCAACCGGACGCTACACCTATACGGCACGTGGCCGGCAAAGTGGACGTGAGGCGTATGCGAGTCTCGAGGTTGATATTGCTGTTGCACCCGGTGCTTCGTCTACCGTACAACTAACAGTTGATCGCGCGGTACAGGCACAAGGTGCGCTCTTTACGTTCAGTGGTAGAGGCTATCGCCCGGCTGAGCAAGTGGCACTGTGGATCCGTTATCCCAACAATGCCATCGCCGATCTCGGCACGCAGCTCGCCGATGGACAGGGTCGGATTGGCTTAGTGATCGCCAGCAACGGAATCCCGGTCGGTCGTTACGCACTGACAGCGCGCGGCTTGCAGAGTAACGGGAATGGGATTGTTGATTTTGAGGTGTTGCCCGGCGATACACTGCGCCCACGCGGAACCGCTGAATTGACAGTAGAGTCGGCTCGTCCGACCCAGCGTAGTGCACTGAGTGTGCGTGGCAGCGGCTTTCTACCCGGTGAAGTGATCACGGTTTGGGCCACCTTGCCCGACTATTCGACCGAATGGCTGGGTGATGTGACGGCAGCCGGCGATGGCAGTTTTGCCGCCGAACTGTACCTGAGCGAGCAAGACCCGGCGGGCCGCTACGCGATCAGCGCCTACGGCAACCGTAGCGAGCGGCGGGCAGTGGCCGAGTACACCTTGTTACCGGGGCGATAATAGCCACCGTAGCGAAGGCAGCGTATTGACCATGCTCTGCGACGCTTTACCTGCTCTTCATCTTGGCTTGACCTTGCCATGATGCTGGCTTCATCAAGTTAGGCTACACTCGCCACGGGATTGGTACCATGGGGAAGGAGTGTAACCCGTGACCTTGCTGTACAACGCTGCCGACCTTCACATCCATACGATAGCCAGCGACGGCACCGCCTCTCCCGAGGCGGTGTTGTCGTATGTAGCGGAAGAGACCGATTTGCGCGTGATTGCCATTACCGACCACGACACGCTTGAAGGAGCGTTCGTGGCACGTCGGTTAGCACCACGTTATGGGATAGATGTGATCGTTGGGTGTGAAATCTCAACCGCAATTGGGCATGTCTTGGCCCTATTTATCGAACAACCGATTCCGGCCGGTCTCGATCTCGCGACCACGGTGAACTTGATCCACAAGCAAGGCGGACTTGCATTTGCCGCACATCCCTTCGGCGCACTGGTCGCATCAGTAGGACGGCAGCATCTGCTTGGCCCTGAGCGTATTGATCTGGATTGGCACATGTTCGACGGTATCGAAATCTTCAACGCGAGCCTGTGGAACCCGGCCAACAACCGGCGTGCCGCGGAGAAAGCGCAAGCATTAGGATTAACTCCCATTGGTGGTAGCGACGCGCACGATCTGGCAATGATCGGCTACGGTCGTACCATGTTTGCCGGGACGAGCGCCGCCGATCTGCGGCGGGCATTGCAGCGCGGCGAGACACAGGTGGTCGGTCAACAGTGGGGGTGGCGCGGCGTGGTCGGCGCGCTGCGTGAACGGTTACGGCGTTGGAACCCCTTGTGGCCTGTGCCGGTTAGGTAATGTTACCACTGCCTCTCTGCACCTTTGCGTGAGCATCCTTCGTGCCCTTTGCGCCTTTGCGTCAGCGTTCGCGCACCAACGTAGTGACAAGTTTCACCGCGCCCATTCACCGATTGACGGGCCGGTTTCAAAGAAGATCGTCGGTAGCAGATCGAACTGCCGACTGAGCCATGGCAACGTGGTTTGCAGCAAGCGCCGACGCCAGCGAGTGGGGAAGAGAATACTGAACAAGGCCCGCGCCCGAGCTGAACGTGACGGTTGGCGACGAGCCAGTGCAACCAACCACGCTGCCAGCCGCACCTGCTGCCGAACCCAATGCGGCGCTCGCTCCCAACGATCCAGCAATGCGGTCAGCTCGGTGAGTTCGAGCGGTGGAAAGTCACTTCGCCCGCCCCACCGCTCAAGATGATACCGGATGGCCGCACGCAACCGTGTTCCCTCGCTGCGGAACAACGTGCGTAAGCGCACCGTATCAGCTTGCTCGCGTTGTACCATCGTCACAAACCGTAATAAACACGCTCGAGTGTGCCACGCAATCGTTAGCGCGTCAACCAGATACGCTAAGCTTGTCACGAGTTGTTGGGCAAGCAGATCGTCCGGCGGTGCATACATTGCCACCTGTTCGTACAGATGTTGCGCCTGCCGCACGGCTTGTGCCGACTGCGCAATTACCGGCTCGATCTCACCTAATGTCTCGGCAAGATAGACCCAGACCGGCAAGGCAGCGGTGGGGCGCATCCACCACACCCACAGCAACGACGGAACGACAATTCCACCGATCCGCTGCATGCCCGGCGCACGACCGAGGTACCAACCCTGTTCGATCAACCGTTCTGATTCCAGGTACGCAGTTGTCACTGCCCGGACAAACGCAGGATCATAGCCGCCTAATCGTTGATCAAACCATTCGCTCACAAACTGCTCGGCATCACATTCGGGATGCGCAGCAAGCGCGGCGGTCAACGCACTACCGGCTTCCGTCCACAGATTCCAGCCATCCGGCCCCACCGATGCCCCACCGCCACCCCAACCACCGGTGCTGTTCCATGCCCATATCCCCACACACTGCGGTTCGTGAGCAGCACGCCGGATAGCAGCACTGTGCAAGCCGGTCAAGCCGGACGGGACCAACCCAAACAGCTCGTATTCGCGCCGATTTTGTAACTCGACGATCTGGCGGGGACCGTGTAGGCCTAACGTCGGATTGGGCGGCAACAGCCGAAAGAAATCGGCCGGCGTATGCTTGATCGATACCAAGAGACGCGGATTACGCTGATCGGCAAACATCGCCGCGTAACGTTCAGGTGACCAGAGTAAATCGCCTGCCTCTCCAATCCCCAATGTCCACGTGCGGACAATGAGCTGACGATCAAACTGATCGCAGACCGGCAGCAGTGTGGCGATCAACCGGCGGATGGCAGCCACACGGTGATAGATCAAATGGCCGGTATAGCCGAGGCAATCGTGAGCACCACCGGTCTCACCAATTCGCACAATCACACCGCTGACCATCGGCAGCGCTGTGAACAGATCGATCAGAGCCGCCCGGTTCAACGCTGCCAGTTGTGGGTTGTCAGCCGCAATTGGCCCAACAACGTGGCGCAGGTCGTCGGTCATCCACTGCATATCACAGGTGACATAAACCTGCATCCCACGCTTAGCAGCATCGTCCAACAACGGCAGCAGAGCACGGCGGTACGCCAGCGCTCGGAGACGAAAGGGGCTATCGGGCGCATAGTATGGTTGGGGCGCGTGATCGAACGTCACCAAATGGGCCAGATTATCGATGACGATCCCGGTATAGCCCTGCGCCTGCACTGCCGCCATATATGCACGCGCCCGCGCGACACCGCACTGTAAACGTGCTTGATCAACATACGGCGGCGTTGGTAGATCAATCTGGCTAAAGGGAAATGACGACCAATTCCGCACCGGGGACGATTGGTCGTTGAACGGACCACTTATATCAACAAGACGAAGCGAGAGTGCCATTGTAGAACATCCGTTAGCTACGCTAAAGATACGTGTGGTGTGGACCTGACCCAGCAGCATCTGGCCCACACCCCATCAAGATTGTGTTAAGTGTAGATTATATCAACTTAACACAACAACTCAAGGGGAATAGTTGCATTGTTGGGGTAAGATTTTCCACACCATGTCCCACCCCGTTCCCGCGTATCGCGTGGACAGGGCGGGGAAGTGCAAGCGTGAGAAGAGAGGTTCTACAACCGATCAAGTTGACGTGACCGTGGTGCAGGAATATATTCGACCGAGGGGCGGCGTTGAGCCGTTTGCGGGTACAGGGCCATCATCTGATAGATCTCATCCGGCATATCGGTACTGATCGGCAAGCCCAATTCACGAGCTTCGCGTACCGTAATCGGGTAGTCGTGGGTCCAAACACCGCTGGCGAGTGTATGAGCGACCTCTTCCGCCTTTTCCACCGACATTTTATCACTGAGCAACTCACAAACTGTATGCTTGACCTGTCGGATCGCTTTCTCGGCAATATCGGCCATCATCAGCGTCTCATCATCGATCTCGCTAATCGGCTTACGCTCGAGCACGCGCAAAATCGACGCGGCCGGATGTTGACCTAACTGCGGATCGACCGGCCCCAGTACAGCATTCTCATCCATTACAATCTCATCGGCGGCGAGCGCTATCAACGTACCACCCGACATCGCATAATGTGGGACGAAGACCG
This sequence comes from Chloroflexus sp., assembly GCF_034431535.1. Lineage (GTDB taxonomy): Bacteria > Chloroflexota > Chloroflexia > Chloroflexales > Chloroflexaceae > Chloroflexus. The sequence goes on from NZ_DAOUDC010000010.1 coordinate 32,760, forward strand.
TCACTTTAGCCGGATGCTTCTGCAACGCGCGGGCAATCTGCTCGGCGGCCAACACCAACCCGCCCGGCGTATGCAAAATCAGGTCAATTGGAATATCGCGGTCGGTCATTTTGATTGCCCGCAACACCGCTTCGGAGTCTTCGATGTTAATGTACCGTACCAACGGAAATCCAAGCAGACTCATCGTCTCTTGACGGTGGATGAGCACAATCACCCGACTTTTGCGCTTGCGTTCCAACTGTTCAAGCAGTCGCTGGCGTGCTACATCGAGCATGCGCTGCTTAATCACCGGCTGCAACGACGAGATGATGAAAAAGAGCCACAGCAGCGAGAAGAAATCCATACTTCACCTCTGGACAAACTATCACCATGGATAATACTGATCAAGATAGTAGCGCCGAATGTAGCGCTGCTGTCGAAAGATAGGGGCCAACACCAATCCGGCGGCAAAGCCGCCGATATGTGCCCACCATGCCACACCGCCCATCGCCTGCACATCGATCAAAATTGAAAAGACGCCGTTAGCCAATTGCGAAAGAAACCAAAATCCTAGATACACAACTGCCGGGATTTCAACAAACCAAGGTAAGAAGAAGATTGGGACAAGCGTAATAACCCGAGCCGAGGGATAGAAGAGCAGGTACGCCGCTAACACACCACTCAGCGCACCACTCGCACCCACCGTTGGAATTGGTGACGTTGGGTTAAAAAACACATGGGTCAATGCTGCCGCCACACCACAGAGCAGGTAGAAGATTAGGTAGCGCTGGCTACCCATTCGATCTTCAACATTATCGCCGAAGATGTAAAGCGCCAGCATATTGCTGAAGAGGTGAAACCAGCCGCCATGCATAAACATCGAGGTAAAAATGGTAAGCCACTCGGTCGGATCGAGCGGGTTGGTCAGGAGACGCACCGGTACTAAGGCTAAGCTATCAATCCATGCTTCGGCGAGCTGCGCATTACGCGCCATTAATAAGAAGACCACCACATTCGCTGCCAACAACGCCCAGTTAACCGCCGGAAACGAGCGTGAGGGGATCGTATCTTTTAATGGCAGCATATTGTCTCCTCTCGATATGCTATTATCATAATCGGTATGCTCAATGCGTTGCTCGGTTAGGAGCTGCACAACCGGCTTGCAACATCGCTAAACCATGGGCTGCCGAGGGCGCAACCAACACGGTGAGCTGCATATGTGGCTCGATCCGGGTATAGGCGGTCGCAATCCACTCACGATTTCCATCTCGACAACGAACAATGATACAGCCGGGAGGTAAGCCTAATTCGCGGATCGTGCGCCCGACGAAAGGCGCCTCGGGTGCTACCGTCAGCTCAACCACGACCGGTTCCTCCAATACATGGGCAGATGGCGTATGGCGCAGATCACGGCGCAAAAGTGCTTCGTAGATTGGTCGATCACGCAATACTTCAGCTACAGCATAGGCAAAAAAACAAGCCAGCAATAATGGGAGCAACTGATTATAGTTACCGGTCATTTCCGCGATGAGGATGATGCCGGTGAGTGGGGCCCGCACAATGCCGGTAAACAGAGCTGCCATCCCAACCACCCCAAAGACTTCGGTCTGCGGCGCTAAGAATGGTGCAATGCTATGCGCCGTCTCACCGACACCGTAGCCGATGAGCGCACCTAAAATCAGCAACGGCGCAAAGATACCACCCGGGGCACCGGTCGCATAACTCAGCATTGTCAGCGCAAAACGAACCGCAAGGAGGATAGGCAACAGGGTCAGATCAATCCGACCACGTAAGACATCTTCGGTAAAATGGTGACCACCCCCGATCAAGTTCGGATACCACCAACCAACTAATCCAACACACACACCGGTTAGCATCGTGTAGGCAAGTTTTTGGCGTGGCCGGAGCCGAGCAACCCCTTCCAGCATCGCCAGCAGCACCTTGTTAAACACGACCCCGGCTACACCACAGACTACGCCCAGCACGATAAACACCGGCAACGTACTGAGCGGCTGGATCGGATAATCAGGTATCGCAAAGACCGGCAATTGCCCGGTAAACAAGCGCGTGATGACATTCGCCACCACTGCGGCCACGAAAGCTGCACCAAACACCGACGGACGAAAGTCGCGCTGCAATTCTTCCAACACAAACACGAGACCGGCCAGCGGTGCATTAAACGCCGCCGCCAAGCCGGCCCCTGAACCGGCGGCAATAAGCGTCAAGCGCTCACGTGGACCGCTGCGCAACAATTCGGCCATCCCACCACCCAGCGCACCACCGATTTGCACACTTGGCCCTTCCCGTCCTAACGCCAAACCACCACCGATTGCCAACACACCACCGATTATCTTAACCGGAATAATTCGTCGCCAACGTAAATCGCGTAAGCGGTACAACACTGCCTCAATGTGCGGAATCCCACTTCCCGATGCCTCCGGCGCATAACGACGAGTCAGCCAGACAGCCAACGTCGCACCGGCAATAGCCCACACGACCGGGAGCAACCACCCTACCATCGGCGCTTGCCGGCTCCATTCGATCAGCTTGGTACGTGAACTATCACCGAGACCGAGTAGCCCGCGAAACAGCAAGGTCACGCTGCCAGAAAGGATACCAACCCCAATGGCGATAGGCAATAAACGCCGCCGCTGCTGACGCGAATCGAGAAATTCGGCTAACTCACCGGCAGTGACTTGCTCCTTCACCGTAGAAACAGAACTCATACCAATCTCCCTCCAATCAAGGATAGCTCGATACATCTAATGAACTATCTCACAGACCTGCTTCAACCGCTTCATCTGCACCTGCGCGTCAAACTTCATAAACGGAGCTATCGTCAGAGGCCAAATGATATCGAGACCGGGAATCTTCAACCGATATTCGATCCGATTGTGGATCAACGTCTGATCAGTCTGATTTTGCCAAGGCAACCACTGCCACGCATCGAAGCCTTCCCAAAACCCATCAAAAGCCCAGAGGATCAACCCCGGTCGCCGTTCGACAACAATGTAACCGGCTTCGAGCAGTGGCCCAACCCCGGTCAAACGCAATCGCCAACGCGCTCCGGTAGCAAAACTCCAGCCGTCGAGTGGTGCAAATTGCACTGCCGGTGACATCCAGCGCCGAGACAACGCTTCGTCGGTCATGACCTGCTCTACCCGTGCCATAGGCGCATTGACAATCACAAATTCCTCAAGCAGATAGGGAAACGGCGATTGCATTATGATGTTCCTTCCCATTACGGCAACGACCAGATCGCAATATTATCAAACTGCACCTCGACCCCACCCTCTGCACGGTAACACGCCGTCGAAACGCCGATCCGTCCGCTCGGATAGGTTGTGTCATTTACCTCATTGACCAGCACATCATTGATAAACATCCGAATCCGCTCACCCTGCCGTATCACACGCAGCCGGTTAAAGGTATCAACAGTCGTCAGCCGACGTGGATCACCTTCAGCGAGTACGACCGGATCGCCCGCTGCTGCAATGACCGAAAGCCGATAGTAATCTATGAACAACTCGAATTTGTAAAAGCCAACGTCTTTCTGGTGCGCAAACACCAACGCACAGCTCCCATCACCACCACCACGGGCGATCCGACAATCAACTTCGGCGATAAAATCGGTAAAGGAGCTGAGTTCGTACAACTCATACGATGTCCCTCGCCCCGTCCAGAACACTTTGAAGACACCGTCTTCGATAACGTCAAGTTCGACTTCTTGAAACACACCGGTAAACCATGCATTGCGGTTATCGACAAACTCATCGTAAAACACCCGACGAGCACCGGCAAACAGCGTAGCAATCTCTATCTCAAGCGCATGCGCGGTCTGCGTCACGATCTGGATGGCTTGCGCAGTACCCGCCTGAGCTGTCCGGATCAACGTGGTTGCTTCAAGTGGGGTAGGTTGGCCAGCAATACCCGTAACCGGTGTCGCCGTGGGTAAGATACCGGTGATAGCTGTGGTTGTCGCCGGTGCTAAGGCAATCGGTGATGGCGAACCGGCTACCGACGATGACTGCGTAAACGTACAGCCAACACCACCGCCGACCAGTACCGGTGCGATTACTGCCAAGAGGATGAACCACTTGGCAGTAGCCAATATCCGCGGTACCGGCATCCGCGCACTACATTCGGTACAGTATCGTTTCTGCGTCGCCGGTGCTCCACATTGCAGGCAAACGCGAGGGTGAGCCATAGTCATCGACAATACAAACAAGAATAGGCGGTAGCGCAGCTCATCATTGTGCGGCGCTCCGCCTATCTTACATCACTTTTCACGATACAACTCAACAGCGTATCAACGGTCGCCTAGCCCAAACCATTCGTCTGCCACCACTGAACAGCCACACCTACTGCAGAAATCACCGCTGCAGCGAGTAACGATTCGCTCCATGCAAAGCCCAATCCAAAAACGGCGACGAAGAAGATGATGCAAAACACGATTACGAAGACGGTGATGTAAGGATGTGAGCGAATGAAGGATAGCACGCGATGATCCTTTCGTTCAGGTGGCTAGATAACAAGTTGGCAAATAGGTACACATTGCCTAACCGTAACCATTGTCACCATACTACCACACTCTCGCGACACCTATAGCCCATTTCACGCACCGGCTTTATGCACACCCGCTAAACTCCCGCCGGCCACACTCACCGGAAGGCCACTAGCAGCACGGTACGCCTCGACCACACGTTGCACCTCAGCCTCAGCATCCGAACGACCAAACACCACCAGCGTAGCCCGGGTAGCAACCACCGGTTGGCGAACGCCAAAAATTGCCGGCGCCACGAGTCGCTCGGCCAGTACGTCGGCATGTGGATCGGTCAACCCCAATGCCGCCTGCGACCAATGGCTCTGCGTGAGCAACTCACCGATCAACCGCACGTCATCTTCGCGCTGCGCACGATGAGCAGCGGCACGCAACAAAGCCAGCGCAATACGACCACGCTGCTGCTCTTCGAGCGCAAACATCGCCAAAGCCGCCAACGAACCGGCACCCTCGCCGGCAGAGTCGGTCACCGATAACCGTTGGCGCCCTCTGCGCAGAAAGTCGTTGAGGCCCATCGCAAGTAACGCAGCACCGGGTTCGGTAGACTCCCCGGCAAGTAACCGGTCGATCTTTGCAAACGCCGCATGTACCCGCGCCAGCGGCTGGCGCGGTTCATCACCAACGCGAATTGTCCAAATCGCACAACCGGCGGGGAGATGGACGCTGCCCCCGAGCTGCGCGCTGTGGGGCCAAACGGCCAACACCTCGTTTGCCGCCGCGCAGACGGTAGCAAATGCACCGATCAGCTCACCCCCACGCCGATCAAACCGGACCAACCCTTCGGCGCAGGTGATGGCAAGTTCACGTGGCGACAGATGAACGCCGTAAGCCGTCACTAATGCTTGTGCGACGGCAGCTATCACCGCTGCGGCCAGACCGGGCAGATTCGGGTTGAACTGGATCATCACCCGCGCACCGCCACCAAATCGCACAAACTCCTCGCGCATGAGGGCCACCCACGCCATCAGCGCCGGCCCCCACCACGGGCTACGCGGAGGTTGGTGCAAGTCAATCTCGGCGACGGCATCGGCGTATTCGCGTGGCCCGCTCGGCAGAAACAGGGCAGTGCAGGGGATTGAATCGGTGCGCTGACCAACCCGAAACCGAATGATCGGTTCCGGATCAGGCTGGAGCGCGACCATCACGCTAGGGCTGCCCGGCCATAACAACGAGAGGATGCCAACATCGGCAACCACGCCGCCAAACAGATCCACCCACCCCGGCGCTTGCGTCACCGTAATCGAACGGTCACGGTCGAAGAATCCGCCCCGCTCGGCATGGGCATAGTGGGTGAACCGGTCAAGATGATTGGACATGCAATACTATCCGTGATGATCGTATTCGTATGTACCGCCGCACGGCTGTGCGACGCTAGCTACTGCGCTGCCACAATCGTCGCCCCCAGCGACGCAGAAAGGTCGGGAAAGTGTACCCCCCGCAGTGTGATCGCGCAAATCCCCTCGCCGCGCCGGGTGAGGCGATCGATCACGTTCGGATCACCCGAATCCGGCCCGCGCAGCATGATTTCGCTCTCGCCGAGCGGAACGCGCACTTCGGCGGGAGCAGCCTGCGGCGTGATGCCAAGCAACGCCGCATAACGTCCGGCGCTCGCCACCGGATCGGTCACGGCGACGATCACCTCGGCGATGCCGCGCGCACCATTGCTGTGGCCCCAAAAATCGGCATCGGGCACCCGGTACGCCCGATCAGTGACATCACCGCAGAGGAACGGCAAATCGGGGCTCGGCGGCCACGCTGTTTCCCACGCGAGGCTGATGCCATCGGGCCGGATACGCCCGCCGGGAACCGGGCCGTTCATCATCAGGCCGCGATCAGCCGCGGCAGCAACCGCAATCGTGGTGTTGTTTGTCAAGAGGGCAAAATCAATTAACCCCGGCCCGGCCGCTGCATGCCGCCACCAGCGATGTTCGGGAGCAGGGCGGCGAAAGGCGAGCAGTTCAAGATACGTGCCATCGGGGAAGCTGATCAGCGCGTTGTGGGTCGCGCCATCGGCATGCTCGCCGCCGGGAGCAACGACAAAACCGGCCGCAGTGTAGGCCGCCACCGCCGACGATAACTGCTCCACCAAAATGACGATGTGATCAAGAGCATGAATCATAGCAACTCCGTAGCGAATAGGATTGCAACGGCCGGGTTTGGCAAAGGTAGCCGTGTTTATTATAATCGACAGTACAGCAAACGCGCACGATACAAGCAAGGGAGCCTACCAATGAGCGAAGAACGCTTTACCGCGCTGGTGGTGGAAGAAGGAGCCGATGGCCGGCGGGTTGAGTTTTGCGAATTGCCGTTGAGCGCACTACCCCCCGGCGAGGTGTTGGTCAAAGTGGCCTATTCGACGCTCAATTACAAAGATGGGTTGGCGATCACCGGCAAAGGCAAAATCCTGCGCAGCAGCCCGCTCGCACCGGGTATTGACTTTGCCGGCACGGTGATCGAGTCGTCCGATCCGCGCTACCAACCCGGCGATCAGGTAGTGCTGACCGGCTGGGGAGTCGGTGAGCGGCATTGGGGCGGGTTTAGCCAGTACACGCGGGTGAAGGGCGAGTGGTTAGTGCCGCTGCCCACCGGGATGAGCTTGCTGCACGCGATGACGCTAGGCACCGCCGGGTTTACGGCGATGCTGTGCGTGCTGGCACTCGAACGGCACGGGTTCATCCCCGGTCGTGAAGTACTGGTCACCGGCGCTGCCGGCGGCGTGGGCAGCGTGGCCGTGGCGTTGCTGGCCAAAGCCGGGCACAAGGTGATCGCCGCTACCGGCAGACCCCACGAAGAGGCCTACTTGCGCGAACTCGGCGCGAGCGGCATCCTTGACCGCAATACCCTCACCACCCCCGGACGCCCGCTTGAGAGCGAACGCTGGGGTGGCGCGGTCGATACCGTCGGCGGAGCGGTGCTCTCCGGCGTGCTGCGTTCGATGGCGATGCGCAGCACCGTGGCTATCTGCGGCAATGCCGGCGGCGCCGAGTTTACCGCTTCTGTCTATCCATTTATTCTGCGCGGCGTGACGATGACCGGCGTCGAGTCGGTGATGGTGCCGCGCGAAGAACGCCTTGCCGCGTGGGATCGGCTCGCTCGCGACTTGTCGCCAGAATTGCTCGACCGGATGACGACGGTCATTCCTTTTGCCGAGCTGCCGGCCTACGCCGAACAGATTACCAATGCCCAGACTCGCGGGCGGGTGGTAGTGGATGTGAACCGATGAGTAGTGTGCTCACTCGCGCTGCGATGCCAGCCGATGCGGCGGCAATTGCCGAGATTTACAACCAAGGCATCGCCGACCGCATCGCCACCTTTGAAACGCGACCGCGCACCGCTGAAGAAGTGACGGGATGGTTTGGCGATCGCTTCCCGATCGTCGTCACGATTATCAACGACCAGATCGTCGCCTTTGCCGCTACCTTTCCTTACCGGGCCCGCGAGTGTTACGTCGGCATCGCCGAATTCTCGGTCTACGTCGCCCGCGAATGGCGCGGGCGCGGGATTGGCCGGCTCACCATGCTGGCATTGATCGAAGCCGCCACCCGCGCCGGGTTCTGGAAGCTGCTTTCGCGGGTGTTTGT
>NZ_DAOUDC010000011.1:0-2365 GCF_034431535.1 Chloroflexus sp.
TGCCGAAGGTGGGACTTGAACCCACACGGGGGTTGATCCCCAGCGGTTTTTGAGACCGCCGCGTCTGCCATTCCGCCACTTCGGCGCGACAACGCAGATTATAGCAGCCATTGCCCGGTTCGTCAAGGTGACGAGAGGCGCGGGTGTAGCATCCTCCAACACACGGCGCGTTTGCCACAGTGGTATAATTGGCCTAGCACATTGGTAGACTGCAAGCACCATGTTCATGCTCGACCGGTTGGCAGACAATCTCACGATCCGCGGCACCGACGATGCCTACACCATCCTCAACCTCATCGGGCGAGGCGGAATGGGTGCGGTCTATCGGGTGCGGCGGGCTAGTGATGGCAGTATTTGGGCCCTGAAGGAGATGCGGCCCGCTGGCGAGGTAACTGCCGAAGAGTTGGCTGAAGCGCACCAGCTCTTTCTGCAAGAGGCTGAATTGCTGCGGTCGCTCTCGTTCCCGAACCTGCCAGTGGTAATCGATCTGTTCGAGTATGAAGGTCGCCCGACGATGATCATGGAGTTTGTGCCGGGCAAGACGCTCGAAGCCATGATCCGCGAGGCGAATGCACCGATGCTCGAACAACAGGTGATCGGCTATGGGATTCAGCTCTGTCGGGTGTTGCACTATCTGCACACCTGCCAACCGCCGATCATCTACCGCGACCTCAAGCCGCCAAATGTGATTCTAACCCCGGACGGCGTGCTCAAGTTGATCGACTTTGGCGTGGCTCGCAAGCACAAGATCGGCAAGTCGAAAGACACGATCGCGATGGGGTCAGCCGGGTACGCGCCACCCGAACAGTACGGCAAAGGGCAGACCGATGCCCGCTCGGATATTTATGCGCTTGGGGCGACCATGCTGCATCTGCTGACAGCGATGCCGCCTATCCCGTTACAACCGCCGCGCCGTGGCGAGATCATACGCATGAACCGCTCGGTGGCCCCGGAAACCGAGGCAATCATTATTCGGGCGATGAGCCTCGAACGCGAGCAGCGGTTTGCTAGTTGCGCCGAGCTTGAGCAGGCGTTGCATAAGCGTCTCAAGACGCCGTATGTTGATCCGACGGTGCGGATGGCGCCGGTGCCGCCGGTCAAACCGCCGGTGGCTGCCCAGCCGCCGGTCGCGCCGGCGCCGGCGGCTGGGGTGGTGTGTGAAAAGTGCGGGAGGGTCAACAAACCGCAGGCTCGGTTTTGCGCCGGTTGCGGTACCGCGTTACCACAAGGCGGGCCGGTTGTCGCTCCTGCGCCGGTCTTGTCGCCGGCCCGCTTGATTGTCCGTTCGCCTTACCGCCACTGGGAGATGGTGCTTAACCATTCGCCGGTGCGGATTGGCCGGCGCGATCCGCGCCGCGCTCACTTTCCTGAATTGGATTTGGCTGAACATGACCGCGGGATCGCCTCGCGTCTGCACGCCATTATCGAGCGACGCGGCGATCACTATACCCTCACCGATCAGCAGAGCACCAACGGTACTCGGATTAACGGGGTGTTGATCCCGCCGAATGTGCCGCAACGGTTGAAATCGGGTGATCTGATCCAGATCGGCGAGGTGGAGATGGAGTTTCGGTGGAACTAAAAGCTCTCATTTTGCGCGCGCCCGGCATCAATCGTGATGCCGACGCGGCGCTGGCCTGTGAGTTGGCTGGCGCGCTCCCGGAACGGGTGCATGTCAACCGGGTTGCCGAGGGTTCGGTGAAGTTGGCCGATTACGCTATGTTGGTCATCCCCGGCGGCTTTTCGTATGGCGATCATCTCGGCGCTGGACGGTTGTTGGCGGTTGATCTGATTCATCGCCTTGGCGAAGAGCTGGAGCGGTTTGTGGCTGATGGCCGCCCGGTGATTGGGATTTGCAACGGGTTTCAGGTGTTGGTCAAAGCCGGTTTATTGCCCGGCCCCACTCGCCAACCGCCACGGGTCACGCTCACCATCAATGAGTCGTGCCAGTTTGAATGCCGCTGGGGGCAGTTGGAAGCGGTAAGCAATAGCCGCTGCTTGTTTACCCGTGGCATTGAACGCCCGATCGAAGTGCCGGTTGCTCACGGCGAGGGCCGGATCGCGGTGCGTGATCAGGTAACGTTAGACGAATTGGAAGCCGCCGGCTTGGTGGCGCTGCGCTATATTGGTGAAGGGTATCCAGCCAATCCCAATGGCTCGCCGCATAATATCGCCGGCTTGTGTAATGCGCAGGGTAATGTGTTGGGCCTGATGCCGCACCCAGAAAATGCGGTGTTACCGCACCAACATCCCCGTTGGACGCGCGAACCCTCCCGGCGCGAGGGTGATGGTTTGCAAATCTTCCGCAACGCAGTCCGCTACGCGGCGTCGTTGTAGGGGCATTGCACCGCAATGCCCCTACAAC